>JAGCSQ010000100.1 GCA_017964045.1 Paludibacteraceae bacterium | reverse complement strand
CGAACTGGATAACTTCGGTGCTGCAGAAGATGAGGAAGAGAGCACACTGCACGCTATTATTCGCCAAGCAATGCTGAGCGGATACCTGACAAAAGATATTGAGTCGTACGGTGACCTTAAGATAACGCCCGAAGGAAAGAAATTCATGAAACGGCCAGGCAAGTTTGAGGTTCCTATCGAAGTGCACGAAGATGATGACGAAGACTCACTTGATACAGGTGTTGCAACATGCGCTGCTGCAGACGACGTGCTATTCTCAATCCTCAAAGATATACGTAAACGACTGAGCAAGAAGATGGACGTTCCGCCATTCGTCATCTTCCAAGACCCGAGTTTGGAGGCAATGGCTACTACCTATCCTATCACACTGGAAGAGCTGCAGAATATTCCGGGTGTAGGTGCTGGTAAGGCTAAACGATATGGTGAAGAATTCATCAGGGTTATAAAGGAATATGTTGAGGAGAACGAGATTATCCGACCGGAAGACCTGCGCGTTAGAACAGTCGCTAAAGACTCCACACGTAAGATTTCCATCATACAAGCCATAGACCGCCGTGTTGCATTGGATGATTTGGCAGAGTCGAAAGGTATGTCAATGGAGGAGATGCTCGAAGAGATAGAGGCAATAGTTTATAGCGGAACCAAACTTAACATCAACTACTTCATCGACGAGGTTCTTGACCCTGACGAGAAAGAAGAAATATACGATTACTTCAAGAACGCCGAGAACGACAACATCAAGTTGGCAATGAAAGAACTTGGTGAAGACGACTACGACGAACTGCACGTAAGATTGGTACGTATTAAATTCCACAGCGACCTTGGCAACTAAATCGATAGATATAATCACACTCGGTTGCTCAAAGAATCTTGTGGACACAGAACGTCTTATGGGCAGATTGGAAGCCTTGGGATACAAGTGTCATCATGACCCGGAACTTCCCAAAGCACCTGTTGCCATCGTCAACACATGCGGATTCATAGGAGACGCCAAAGAGGAGAGTATCAATACTATCCTTCAGTTTGCTGAGCGCAAGACACAAGGCAAACTGCAGAAGTTGTATGTCATGGGGTGCCTGAGCGAACGCTATCTAAAGGAACTAGAGGATGAGATACCGGAAGTGGATGGTTGGTACGGTAAATTCAATTATGAAGGAATACTTACTGCCATTGAACCGACAGAAGCATGTCCCAGCGGAATAACACGTCGCCATCTGACCACACCACGGCACTATGCTTACCTCAAGATAAGCGAAGGATGTAACCGATTCTGCTCTTATTGTGCCATACCACTCATTACGGGACGACATACATCGAGCCCAATAGAAGAGATTGTAGATGAAGTGCAGTGGCTTGCACAAAACGGAGTCAAAGAACTTAATGTCATAGCTCAAGACTTGTCGTCATACGGATTGGATATTTACGGAAGCCATCGACTGCCGGAACTCGTTGACAAGATTGCCGATATCAAGGACATTGAGTGGATTCGTCTGCACTACGCCTACCCTGCTGACTTTCCGGAGCAACTGCTGGACGTGATGGCACGAAGGAGCAATGTGTGTAAGTACTTGGATCTGGCAGTACAACACTCAACCGACCATATGCTCAGCCTTATGCGCAGACATATAACTACAGCAGAGCAAGATGCGTTAATTGAGCGTATACGAGAGAAAGTTCCGGGTATATGCATCCGAACGACACTAATGGTCGGACACCCTGGCGAGACTGAGCAGGACTTTGAGGAACTTAAGTCGTGGGTAAAAAAGATGCGCTTTGATAGATTGGGCACATTTGCGTACTCTGACGAAGAAGGCACTTACGCCAATAAGCACTATAAAGATGATGTTCCCGACGAAGTCAAACAAAGACGACTGAGTGAGATAATGGATATTCAGCAACGTATATCCGAAGAGATGACAGCTCAGAAGATAGGACAAATAGTTAGAGTAATCATTGACAGACAAGACGGCGACTACTATATCGGCAGAACCGAATTCGATTCCCCTGAGGTAGATCAGGAGGTACTAATAAACAAGAAAGATAACGGAGAACTACGCCTTGGCGAGTTCTACACAGTAAAAATAACCAATACCGAGGCATTTGACCTCTATGCAACATTATGCTGACAAGAAACCTAATCAGTGGCATCTCCAGAAAAACCGGGATGACCAAAAGTAAAACAGAAGAACTGCTAAATGCTTTTACGGCAGTTGTAACAGAGGATGTGATGAGTGGACAAACTGTGCAATTATACGGTTTGGGACAACTGGAAATACGAGATAAGGCTCCACGCATCATTGTGCACCCACGCACAGGAGAAAGAAATCTTATTCCGGCTAAAAAGCAATTGTGCTTCAAAGCATCTATAAACACTAAGGAGGCCGTCAAATGAAAGAGAATAAATTGAATTGGAGTGAGTTGCGCAAACAATTGGCTAAGCGTGCCAATGTAGAGGAAAGCGAAGCAGGAGCATTTATGACGGCTCTCGCTGACCAAATAGTGGCAGGACTTAAAGCTGATAAACAAGTAAAAATAAACGGACTGGGAATATTCAAACTGCAACCTGTAGCTCCGCGTAAAAGTGTCAACATAACCACAGGTGAACCAATCATCATTGAAGGTTACAATAAGCTTAACTTCGTTCCCGAAGCCGGACTGCGTGAACTGGTGAGTGAGATAGCACCTGTCAGCATACAACCTGAAGAGGAAATAGTTCCTACTCAGGACGAAGCAACTCCTCTCAAGAAACTGAGTGCACAAGCCAGCGAGATAGTGGACCTGCTTGCTGACCTCGGACAACACCCGACTGAAGAGAAAGAGAAAGATAAGGTTCCTGAACCTATTGAACCGGTTACTGAACCCGAACCAGTAGCATTTGAAGTTAAGCCTCTTGAGATGCCGGTAGAACCAAAGGAACAGGAGAAAGAGAAGAAATACCATCCGTTGCGTGATGCATTAATCACGATTGCCATCATCTTGATACTGCTCGTGATTGGATACTTCTTCCTAACTAAGCAAATCGTTAAGTTTGCAGACGGACTACTCCACCGCAACGATACACAAACAGAAGTTGTTACACCTACTCCTAATGTTGAACCCGTAGTCGCAGAAGAGGTTCCCGTAGTTGAGAGAACGGAAGAGGCGAAGGCAGAACGTGTTTACACAGAGTTTATTGCAACAGAGAACTTGCATGCAGATAGTCGTTTGGCTTGGCTTGCATACAAATACTATGATGGAAAAAAAGACCTTTGGGTATTTATCTACGAGGCCAATCGTGATCGTCTGGACAATCCGCATAACATAACCGTCGGAACACCAATTCGCGTGCCAAAACTTAGTTCGGAGTTGATGGACCTCAATAATCCAAAAACCCGAAAACTGGTAGATGAGTTAATTGCCAAATACAAGTAAACATTGGACAATAGCGAGTTTATCCATATTGAACAAGCCTCAACGCACAATCTTAAAGGTGTGAGCGTTGATATTCCCCGCAACCAACTGACGGTCATAACTGGTGTCAGCGGTAGCGGTAAGTCATCGTTGGCTTTTGATACCCTCTATGCCGAAGGACAACGCCGTTACGTTGAAAGTCTTAGCGCCTATGCGCGCCAGTTCTTGGGACGAATGCAAAAACCTGACGTTGAACGAATAGAAGGCATACCACCCGCAATCGCTATACAACAGAAAGTATCCAGTCGCAACCCACGCTCAACAGTAGGTACGGTTACTGAGATATACGAATACCTAAAACTTCTCTTTGCTCGCATAGGTAAGACTATCTCACCTGTCAGCGGTGTAGAAGTAAAACGCCATACTGTACGAGATGTTGTTGAGAGGCTGAGAATATGCCCGAACGGCAGCAGGATATTCTTGCTTGCACCCATTCGCACGCAATTATCTTTACCAGATCAATTAACACTATGGCAAAGACAAGGTTTCTCGCGTCTATACAGGGACGGAGATATCTTGCGTATTTCAGCCAATAGTAGCATAGATGAAAAGACATTCCTTCTCATCGATCGCGTTATTGCAGATGGCGACAACAGCACTGCCAATAGGTTTGCCGACTCGGTACAGACCGCCTTCTTTGAAGGAAAAGGTGAATGCCAGATGCACATCGAACTGCCGGGAGGTCCTGTCTATGACGAATGCTTCTCAGAGCGATTTGAAGCGGATGGGATTCATTTCATCGAACCGACAGAGCACTTGTTCGACTTCAATAGTCCCATAGGTGCTTGCCCGACGTGCAACGGATATGGAAACGTTATCGGCATAGACCAAGACTTGGTAGTGCCGGATAAGTCAAAATCTATATACGAAGGAGCTATCGCGTGCTGGCATGGCGAGAAGATGAGTTTATGGAACGACCAACTGATTCTGCACGCTGAGGAGTTCAACTTCCCTATTCATACGCCATTCTATGCCTTGACACCGGAACAAAAAAGACTTATCTGGACAGGCAATGAATATTTTGACGGGCTGAACGCTTTCTTCAAAGAATTGGAGTCCAAGCAGCACTCTAAGATTCAATACAAGGTTATGTTATCACGCTACCGTGGTAAAACTATTTGTCCCGATTGTGACGGCAAACGCTTACGTAAAGAAGCAGAGTATGTACAAATTGGCGGACATAATATCAGTAGCCTTTGTGATATGCCAATATCAGATTTGGCAGTCTGGTTTCGAACGCTCAAGCTAACAGAGCAAGAACAATTGACAGCAAAACTGCTACTCACTGAGATAGAATCACGTCTGCAGTTTGTACAGGATGTAGGACTTGGCTACCTGACTCTTTCACGCGCAGCCGCGACACTCTCCGGAGGTGAAAGTCAACGTATCACATTGGCCAAATCGCTTGGCAGTGGACTCGTTGGTTCGCTATACGTACTTGATGAACCGTCTATAGGACTGCATGCTCGGGATACCGAGCGACTCATTAAAGTACTTAGAGAGTTGCGCGACCTAGGTAATACAATTGTCGTCGTTGAGCACGACGAAGACATAATCCGAGCTGCTGACTATATAATCGAAATAGGCCCCAAAGCAGGAGAACAAGGTGGAGAGATTGTATATGCAGGTAAGCCAAAGAACAATATTAGACCATATAGCCTACCGCCTTTCCGCCGTCCATGGAATAACTACATACAAGTTGATGGTGCTACAGAGAACAATCTCAAAGACTTAACTGTACGTTTTCCACTTAACGTAATGACAGCAATAACAGGTGTCAGCGGTAGCGGTAAATCCAGTTTGGTAAGTCGCGTTCTATACCCTGCGCTCAAGAAATACTATGGTGGTGTAACTGAGCACACAGGTGATTATAGTCATTTAAGCGGCAGCCTTCACTTACTGCGGAATATTGAGTTTGTTGACCAGAACCCGTTAAGCCGATCGTCACGCTCTAATGCTGTGACATACCTTAAGGCATATGATGAGATTCGTAAACTGTATGCCGACCAACAATTGGCAAAGCAACTGGGCTTTACACCGGCACATTTCTCATTCAATACACCGGGAGGACGCTGCGAGGAGTGTCAAGGTGAAGGAACTATCACCATCGAGATGCAGTTTATGGCAGATCTCATAATTCCTTGTGAGCAATGTCATGGCAGACGATTCAAACAAGACGTACTTGACGTGCACTATCGAGGTAAGTCTATATTTGATATCTTGGAGATGACTGTCAGTCAAGCTATTGACTTCTTCAGCGAAGACTCTGCGTGTGCAAAGATAGTAAAACGCCTAAAGCCGTTACAAGACGTCGGTATTGGGTACATCCACCTTGGGCAATCTAGTTCGACACTGTCGGGAGGTGAAATACAACGCGTCAAACTGGCATCATTTCTGGCACAGGAAGATGCGCCACATACAATGTTTGTGTTTGATGAACCAACTACAGGTCTGAATCGCAGCGATATAGAAGTTCTGCTCAAAGCTATGAACTCCATGATTGCAAAAGGACACACCATCGTTGTCATTGAGCACAACCCTGCCATCATTCTGGCAGCAGATCATGTCATCGACCTCGGGCCGGAAGGAGGAGACCAAGGCGGACACATCGTATTTGAAGGCATACCAGAACAACTGATGAATTGCGAAACAAGTTACACCGGACAATACCTCCGGCACACCATATAGAAACGAATGATTAGCATAGAGCACTTGAGCATAGAATTCTCGTCGCGTCCGGTTTTGGACGATATATCCTTCCTCGTCAATCGCAAGGACAGGATAGCTCTTGTCGGTAAAAACGGTGCCGGCAAGACGACACTGCTTAGACTCATTGCTCACGAATATGAACCCACGGCAGGCACTATCTCCATGGATAGCGGTATAACAATTGGTTACCTGCCACAGGTTATGCTATTTACCGACCAACGCTCACTGCGCGATGAAGTAATGACAGTCTTCCACGGAGAAGACGAAGCTCGTTTCATCGCAGAGATGGACAGTACAGTCATTGGTTTAGGTTTTACTCGCAATGACTTTAACCGACCTTGCAGCGAGTTTTCAGGTGGATGGCGTATGCGAATAGAACTGGCAAAGATTCTACTCCGTCATCCAGACCTATTACTGCTTGATGAGCCAACAAACCATCTGGACATTGAGTCTATCCGTTGGCTTGAAGACTTCCTAGTTACCAGCCAAGCAACGCTTATTGTAGTCAGCCACGACCAAGCGTTCATTGATAATGTCACCAATAGAACAATAGAAATTTCTCTTGGTCGCATTTACGACTATAACGTCAACTATTCTAAGTTTGTTACTCTACGTCAAGAGCGTCATGACCAACAGGTACGCGCTTATCTTAATCAGCAGAAGATGATTAAGGAAACCGAAGACTTTATTGAGCGTTTCCGCTATAAGGCAACTAAAGCCGTACAAGTACAATCGCGTATTAAGCAACTCGCCAAGTTGGAACGATTAGAGGTCGACCTTGAGGACACTTCTCGACTGAATCTACGTTTTCCACCAGCTCCACGGAGTGGCGACTTCCCAATCATAACTGAAGACCTGCGTAAAGACTTTGGTTCACATACTGTCTTTCATGACGTAAACATAACCATCCGACGCGGAGAGAAAGTAGCCTTCGTAGGTAAAAACGGAGAAGGAAAAACTACACTCGTGCGTTGCATAATGGGACAACTTGACTACTACGGTACACTTAAGATTGGACACAATATAAAGATTGGTTACTTTGCTCAGAACCAAGCATCTCTGCTGGATGGCGAATTAACTGTATTCGATACTATTGATCGTGTGGCAGTCGGAGATATACGTACCAAAATACGCGACATTCTTGGTGCCTTTATGTTTGGAGGTGAGAATAGTGACAAAAAGGTCAAAGTTCTTTCCGGTGGCGAACGTAGTCGATTGGCAATGATTAAACTGCTGCTGGAGCCATGTAACTTGCTTATTCTTGATGAGCCGACAAACCATCTGGATATGCAGTCAAAAGATGTGCTAAAAGCTGCACTTAAAGACTTTAACGGCACACTCATATGCGTAAGCCACGATCGTGATTTCCTAGACGGATTGGTCGAAAAGGTTTATGAATTCAGCGGAGGACTGGTAAGAGAACATATTGGTGGTATATATGATTTCCTGCGCACTAAAAAGATTGGCAACTTGCAGGAATTGGAGAAGAGGGATTTAAAGGAGAGCAAAGAGGCAAAAGACAGCAAAGACTCGTCTTCTAAACTCGACTATGCTGAACAAAAAGCACAAGCTGCCGCCAAACGTAAGAAAGAGAAACTGATAGCAGAAACAGAAGCAGAGATAGCACGGATAGAAGAAGAACAAGCCCACATGGAGGCACTACTTTCTAATCCGGAAAGCCAAACGCCTGAAAACTTCCAAAAATACGAATCGCTCAAACATCAAATAGAACAAAAACTATACGAATGGGAGATATTAAGCGAATCATAGAGTATATCAAGCAGTTCATTTGTTATGGTGACGCAAAAGCTGCGGAACAAATCGGCTATACGGCCGATGAGTCATTGTGGCCGAAGTTTACCGTCGTTATTGTGCCCAATGGTCATCTGGGTAAGGATATCGTCTATCCCTCAATGAAATCACTCAAGCCACGTGTGCTGGAGCAAACGGCGAGACGTAAACATAAGACCTATATCATCGACGAAGATATTATCTACGCTGCTTTCTTCTTTATCTCTCGAGCGGAAGAACTAATCAACACCGAACGCGACGAACATGGACGCTTTGCTGCACGATTCTCCATTCTTGGCAAGCGCAATCGTATGTCTATTCCACTAATTGATGAGTATTCACGCACCGTATGCAAATTACTGGACAAGGAACTGCCCAAACGCGGTTTTGACCATATCTACCTTACGCATGACATTGACGTACTCACACAATACCGCCATTTGCGTGGTGCACTTGGCGGATTCTATCGTGGAGAGAAAGATGCCGTCCTTGACGCATGGCGTGATATACGCCTTGATCCGGCATATACATTCCCCTGGCTTATCAAGCAAGATCGCCAAGTGCCGCAAGCTGAGACTATATATTTCATTAAACACACTCACGGTCGCGGACTTGATTACCCGCAATATTGCCTGCACAGCAAAGACTGGCAACGCACAAAAACTCTGCTACTAAATAATGGCGCTCAACTTGGTCTACATAGTAGCTACTACGGTTCTTTACCGACAGTGCCTGACAAACTTCACCGCAGCCACTACCTACGTTGTAGCGTTGACCAAATGGCCAAGCTGGCACAAACAGGTATCACCGATGACTTCACCATGGGCTTTGCCGACCAAGCGGGATTCCGTTTACAGACAACACGTGCCGTACGATGGATTAATCCCAAGACATACGAGTTGACAGCACTTACTCTGCACCCGTTGACGGTTATGGATTGTACGCTCAGCAATAGCAATTACATGAATCTCACCGAAGACGAAGCATATTATTACTGCCAACACTTAATTGACAAAACACGTCTATATCATGGTGACCTATGTCTGCTATGGCACAATAGTAATCCAACGGCCAACCCGTGGTTTAAATCGCTATACTCACAACTGATAAACATGCTTAAATGAAACCACGTTTGCTCATATTAACAGATCCTTTCGCCGCTCCGGCATACAAACCGAGGTTACGGTTCTTGTGTGATTATCTAATGTCACAAGGATGGGATATTAATATATACACAGAACGTGGTGAACCGATACGATTTGAGCACACCTACCCCATTCATGAAGTTACCATCTATCGAACAGACTCACACATTGAATGGGCGGTCAAGAGTGGATGGAGTCTGCTGACGGATTGGCGAAACCGATATTTTTCTCATCAAGTGCAGAAGGAAATAGCCGATAAGCAATACGACCTCGTCTTATGCTGCACCTTCTCTACGTTCCCGCTACGTGCAGCTTATAATATAGCGCAAGAGCGACATATACCTTTGCACGTTGACCTGCGAGACGTGGATGAACAAGTGCCGGGAGCACAATACCAAAATCATCGTCAGTGGTGGTTGCGGCCGTTCCGTGTATGGTATCGCAACGTTAACATACACCGTCGCAATCGTATTATTCGTCAAGCCGATTCTTTGACATCTGTTTCACCGTGGCATGTTGACTTCATAAAGCAATACAACAGCAACGTCCATCTTGTCTATAACGGCTTTGATG
>JAGCSQ010000099.1 GCA_017964045.1 Paludibacteraceae bacterium | reverse complement strand
GTACTTTTGCCCCCGCTTTTGAGAAAAGAGGGCGAAATCTTCAATTTCCAATCTCAAATCTCAAATGCGAACATTGTTCGCCCATGGTGGTTTTAGCTCAGTTGGCAGAGCATCGGATTGTGGTTCCGAGTGTCGTGGGTTCGAGCCCCACATTCCACCCGAGGACATTCTGTTATGGGATGTCCTTTTTTGTATATAAGTTGCTGAAGACGTGCGTCTTCCATGGGGGATTATATCCGGTATGAACTCATAAACAAGTTTCCATTTCCTACCGGCTATAATTCCCCACTCGTACCGAGTAAGCAACCTATATACAAGATCGGTGGATGTGAGGGCTCTTAAACCCAGGTTCTCCGCCACTACGTTCTGTCGATCTGCGCTGCGCGCTGTGCGAGCCCCACATTCCACCCGTGAAATTCTAATCACTATTTAGAAGTAGTTCATATGCAAGCCGTTTCTCTATTGTAATACGTGGAGATAACAATTCTCCACAGTAGATTAACCTTGTCTTATATAAGTTGTAATATTCTATCACAGCAAGCATTTCGGAATTGTTTTCACCAATGTCAAAACGGATGGAAGTTAGACCTTGTTCTTTTGCCATATATTTAACATGATCAATAATATTTGCCGTTGCCCCCACGTATTCTTGGGGGGCTTTAACTGCTAGATGTTGTATTACTGCAAATTTTCCATCATTAGAAAGCCACTCTCCGCGAATATGATCATATGCAATCGAACCATTACAACTTACTACCACATAACCTTCCACACGATCATTCACTTCCATAAGATAGGCTTCTTCCCTCTCAATATTTTCCTTAATGTGTTTCAAAGTATAAATAGACTTGGCTCGCAGAATACCCCCCTTCTCGTGTATCTCGATTTTGGAATTAGAAATCATTTGCTCAATGACCGGAATATCCTCCTTTGTAGCATGACGGAATACAAAATAAAAGAGCCCTCTCTTAATATAATCTGCCTTACACTCGTTTTGCAAAAAAGACTTGTTTTTCAGATATTCGTCGTAATTGTCTGCCCCATAATACGTGTTAAAATAGATATTTGATATTTTTGCTTTTATAACCGCTTCTTTAAGCTCCTTACTTAACATGATAGTTTTTGAGCCTTTGATGGCAAAAAGATGCATGTTTTTAGGATAAGGAGAGAAGCATTTGATTTCCTCGGGGCTATTATAAGAAAGATTATTGTTCAAGAACTTTCCATATTCCGGCAAATCATGAAACACATAATACTGTGAATCTATTCCTTCAATAGATATGGGTGCAAGATATTGGTTTATATCCGGCACATAATCGGAAAGCACAGCCTTAAACTTGTCAGAAATAAAAATCAATCCACACTCAAAATACGCAATGATATCTTTCACTCGCTTTCCATGATTGATAACAAATGGTTGCCGGAAATAAGGCAAATACTCCTCAGTAACCCATTTGTTCACTGCCTCCAGAGGTAATTCACAATCCTTAGCCCGCAATTTTAAGCTTTGATTGTTCTCCATTAGACTATAAAAGACTTGCATATTCTGATTAAAATTTAAGAGGTTCCACGCCGCAAAGGTTGGTAGCCCCTGACGCAAGCCAAATTATCGGCTGTCATTTTTATAGTACCTTGCGTTCGAAATCGGTTGCAAAGGTACTACTTTTTTACGACATACACAAGTTTTTCTATTTAAATCTTCAATTTTTGCCAAGTTCCCAAACAAAACTCAGCCATCTTCCCAAATGGATTTTCGCCAAGCTCCCAAACAAAAACGCGCCAAATTCCCAAATAGTTGCAAAATTATTTGCATATATCAAAAAAAAGTAGTACCTTTGCAGCGAATTTCAAAGTTGAACAGTTATGAGTGCTTATAAGCCACGTATCGCCGACGTAATGTTGGCAGCAAGACTGAGACGCAAAGGTGCTATTTTGATTGAAGGACCCAAGTGGTGTGGTAAGACCACAACGGCAGAGCAGCAGGCAGCCAGTGTATTATACATGGCTGATCCTGTACGTATGCAACAAAATCTTCAGGCTGCTAAGTTAAACGTACAACAACTACTGACCGGAGAGCCCCCTCGTTTGATTGACGAGTGGCAGATTGCCCCCTCCTTGTGGGATAGTGTGCGATTCGAAGTAGATCATCGTAGTGGCTTTGGCCATTTCATATTGACCGGAAGTAGCGTCCCTCCTTCAACGGACGAGATATTTCATTCCGGCACAGGGCGTTTCGCAAAACTCAAAATGCGTACAATGTCGCTCTATGAATCTGGAGATTCTACGGGTGAAGTTAGTTTGGCTGTATTCTTTAAAGAAGATGCACAACAATCCATAATAGGGAATAGCCATATTGACATTAACCGCTTGGCATATTTAATTTGTCGTGGCGGATGGCCGGGCGCCTTAGAGATGGAAGAGCAAGATGCTCTTGCAAGTGCGTTCGACTACTACGATGTGGTTTGTGATACGGATATTTCGCGCGTAGATAATGTAGTACGTGACCCGCAGCGCGTGCGCCTGCTTATGCGCTCATACGCGAGACATCAAGGGACGATGGCTACAGTAGGCACAATATTGGCAGATTTGAAAGCTAATGAAGAAAGCACTTTATCTGACAATACGGTGTACGATTATATTAAGGCATTAAAGAAAATCTTTGTCATAGAAGACATGCCGGCATGGAATCCGAACTTACGTAGTAAAACGGCTATACGAACAAGTGATAATAGGTATTTCATCGATCCAAGTATTGCAACTGCGGCATTGGGAATTAGCCCAAATGACCTTATCAATGACCTCAAAACAATGGGGCTTATGTTTGAGACACTTGCAATGCGTGACTTGCGTATATACACGGATGCTCTGGACGGACAGGTTTATCACTATAGAGACAAAAATGGCTTGGAGTGTGACGCTATCGTTCATCTTCGTGATGGTTCATATGGTCTTATTGAAATCAAACTTGGTGGAGATAAGCTAATAGAGGATGGTGCTGCTAATTTAAAGAAGCTCCGTGACGATATAGACACCTCTCATATGAAAGCTCCATCATTTTTGATGATACTAACGGGTGTTGGAGATTTTCCATATCGCCGAGACGATGGAGTCTATGTAGTACCTATCGGGTGCCTAAAACCGTGATTTTTTGAAACCTTAAAACACCATTTTTTGATTCGATCACTTTTTTATAATATATAAATATATTATACCACCTAATTTTAAATAGTTAAAACTCAGCCAGATTTAAGCCAACAAGTGCTAAAAAATTGCAAAAATGATAGTAAATTGAATTTATAAACTGCTGAAAATCAACACTTTTGATTTTTGACTTTTTGGTGCTGAGTTTCGTGGGTTCGAGCCCCACAGAAGGAAATATACCTTAGCGAAAGCGAGGTTCCGAGTGCCGCTATTCTTACACACAATTCTTTCCTATTTCGTACCACTCAAGATACCAGACAATATGGCTGTGCGGAGCACGTAGACCAGTCGAGAGCGAAGGGAACACCATATTAAATTTGGAATAGCACAAAAAACTCTCTACCTATCGAGTAGGCAGAGAGAAAGAATTATTCTTTTTTGCGAGAAGCTCTGGTTGCCAACTTTTTGATGGCATCATAGATCCAAGCACCTAATAGCGAAGACGCTATGCCGATGAGTACCTATGCAGCCACCTCGGATAGTTGGAGACCAAAGATAGTTAGTACCATCATTTTCGTAATCTCCTATATAGGGCTTCATTTATCAACTACGGTTCAGCGCCCTTTACTTCCGCATGTACTAAGACGTTTGCTTTATTTGCGTTATTTGGTAAATACACCACGAACCGATGCTCCTTCTTGTCTACAGTGATATTCAAGACTAAGAATGATTCCGCCATTCCACCTATTAGTATATGCCCATGCGTCTCCACAGTTCTTTGTCTGTTTAACATCTGAACTCCAATATTGAACACCGCGGTTTAATGTGCTTATACCTGAACCAAAAGTTTCTTCCCAATCGTCATAAGAGCTGCCCCACATACTGCCTGCGCGAGGAATGAATATTGAGTTGCCGTTAGAAGCGATAAACTTTATGCCAGGACGAGAGTTGATGGTATCCAGAATCATATTACAATTATCGATTAACTCTTGCCATTCATCACGAGTTGGTGTTCTCCAAGAACCACCCATATTAACTGAAGCTGCATCATCTTCCGGTAGTAATCTCGTCAAATTATCGTGGAAGCTTAAACTAGAGTTGGGGCAGTACTTGCTCATTGTCGAATATTGACCATAATTATAGTCATTAAAACCATAGTAATCTCTAGGCTCGACTTCTCCCCAGCAATAATAGTTACCATAATCTTCAGGCTTCTCTGCACCCACATTCGCATCTGCCCACATTACGCTGAGACCTAAATCTACATAGCGGAAACCATTATGCTCTGCATTCGGACAAACGGTATCGTGGATAGTGATGTAAACCGTGTCATGCACCGTTTTAATAATCGTGCGCGGGAGGAAAATGTGCAAGGTATCAGCTGGCTCGCCTTCACCAAATGTAACACTGTCGATCTGAGCAATCGGGTTGCCCATCATCAAATTACCATTGAACCAGAAATACTGGTTCTTTTGTGCATTTGCACAGAGTGCCATTACGAAAACGGCTAAAGATAGAAATAATCTTTTCATAATTTTAATGTTTTATAAATTTAACTGTTTGAGAATTCAAAAGAAGCAAGTACTCGCCTAGTGGCAGAGGACTTACATTGAGTGTCGCATTCCCATCTTGCAGGTTAGCGGTTTGCAGTAAGCGTCCGTTGATGTCAAATATATACACTTTTTCGCCTTCTGCATTTTCAATCACAAGCTTATCTTGTGTGGGATTCGGATAAACACGGCAAATTGTGGCACTTAGCACATCATCAATGCCCGTTAATTCCTTTGGTTCTCCATAACGAATATGGCGAATATCCTTGATTGCTGCCTTAGACAGCAAGAAATCGCCATGCGAGAACACAAAGAGCGAATCCGGCGTCACTTTCACATAGCCGATTTGCGCAAGTGCGTTTGCTTGCTCATCGCCGGTTAACGGCTGGATGATTAGCGAGTTCTCTGCACATAATGGACTTAATGTCCAAAGAACACTAAAGAGGAGAAATAATTTTTTACTTTCCATACGCAAATTCAATTTGGTTATAACTATTATAATGAAGTTCAATTTCTTCCCATTTTTCACCACAATTAGCACATTCTCGTTGCTTATCCCTAATATACTTGCATTCTTCTGTAGAGTCGTCTCCAATGCATGTATCATCAATTTCTACGGGACTTGTTATCGATTTGCAATGATAACACTGTACATCTACTTTTTTCATATTTCTTGATATTTTAATGATTTTGCCTACTCTTCATCGGATTTTCGGCTTACCCCGTTTATAATAAATCGCTTGTATATACACAACAAAAAACGCGAATAACTATTTGTTATCCGTGCTAGTGGTCGTAGGAAATACCTTGCTGTCAGATAATATATAGTTACTCGCGCCGTGTATATATCCGCCAACACATTATTAGAACGATCCAATAGTGTGGGCGAGTCTTACACTCGTGAGCATCTACATTAACTTGTTACTGAACAGCTGCTTTTGAAAGTTCCTACGTTTCTAGCATCAGATCACAAGCGTGTAAACGCTTTATTTAATAAAATGCACGCGCACGCTTGCGCGCTTTGCTTGTTTTACGTCTGAGCAAAGACGATTGCAAAAACCTTTGCAACTGCAAAGGTACTGCTTTTTTTTGATATATGCAAATATTTTTTTAGTTTTTAATCTAAATTTGGAAAATTGTTGGAAAAACTATAAATCATTTTTTTGAAAAAAGTTGCCCAAAAACTTGCATATCTCAAGATTTTTTTGTAATTTTGCACCAGATTTCAAGAGTGAAATTTCGGGTAAGCGTCGGGTAAGATTGGTGTAAAAACCCGTATTACAACAAGTATTAACATGCTGTAGCACAAGCAGTTGCGAGTTGGCTTTACTACTTTACTCCTTCGAAGCAATCGACGATTTTGACTTTTATGTCCTCGAACGAATCGACGATTTTGACCTTAACATCCTCGAAGTGATCGACTATTTTGACCACATGGGCATAGAACAGTCGTAGTATACGTTTGGAGGCGCGATGTTATGTTAATGTTATGTTATAGGTGGCTCTGAAGGGAGACCGGGGAAAGGGTGTTTAGGTCGGGGAATGAGGGGCGAGATTAGAAACTCAGAACGGGTAGCCGATGCCGAAGTTGATGCGGATGGCATCGAGGGCGGAGGGGATGTTGAAATAGGTGTTGATAGGTTTGGTGTAGTCGGGTTTCCAATCCTTATCGTACTTATACGTCTGATACGGCGCATGTATGGCAACACCTATATCCAGGCGAACGACGAGGCCGTCGATATCCAGGCGCAGACCGGCACCCGTGCCGAGGGCTATTTGTTTGGCGAAATAAGGATTATCAAGAATACCGTCGTACAGGTCTTCACGCAACTTAAGGCGTTCCTTATAGTCCGTGATACCTGCGTCCATGAACAGGTTACCGCTTGAATACCAGCTCCATACGTTACCTGCATCGACAAACGCCGCTCCGAACAGTTTCCAGACAATCGGGAATCGGAACTCGAAGTTAGCCTCGAGCTTAACGTCTCCGGAATGGAAGAAGTTTTGGTTGTATTTGTCGGAATAGAAATTACCCGGTCCGAAGGCGTACGGCGAGGCAGCACGCAGACTAAGCGGGCCACCGGTATAGAAAGCCTCTGAGAGCGGTGATTCCAACGAGTTACCAAGTGGGATATTGGCTCCGGCATAAAGCCGAGTGGCAATACTGATCTTATCGGTGAAATTGAACTTATTGCGCAGTTCGGCGGTTAGTTTGACGAACTGATTGAAGGTTATCTTACCAAGAGGTTTGTCCTTGTCGTTCCACTTATATCCAAAGGCGCAATAAATGGCGTTGATGAGGTTGCCGGACTCCTTGACACCGAGATCAAGCATGGTGTTGACACCTCGCCGTGAGCGGTAGTCATCATAGATGAAGTTATAGCTGACAGAGGGTACGAACTCGTTACCTGCAAGGACTTTGATTAGTTGCGGGTAGTCGGCTGCTTTGTTGAGTAGGCTGTCAGATTCCGCTACTAACTTAACCCCAGACAGTGAGAAAGGCGTAAAAGCGTGCGTTATATAGTCACTGAAGGGCGAACGGATGAAATAAGTGAATGAACCGGATACCTTATGTACACCATAACCACCGGCGATATTCTCATATTGATAGCCGAGCATATAGCGGGTATCCCCTTCGGGGATTGAAGATTGAAGATTGGAGATTGAAGATTTCCGTTTGCCCCAATGCAGATACGGGAAGATGAGGGCGGCATTTACGCCGAGCTTATAAGTATCTGTTTTCTTGGGATCGCCAGGATGACGATTGCGGAGTGCCCAGTAATAGGCTGCATTGGCCTTAACGGTAAAGGTCTCGCCATGACCAAGCAGGTTCTTCATGCTCGATTTGATTGTCAGGTCTGGACCCAAACTGTTATTTGAACGATAAGCCACACCCGCATCGGCCGTCAAACCGTATGTACGAGTTATGCTATCCCCTTTAAAGAGCTCTCTGCGATGCCATTCCTTGGTAGCACGCACGGCAAGGCCCGACTTGTACAGTTCGCCCTCAAGGATATTATTGAAGTCGCGTTGTGCGTACAGGTGCAGCGCCACACTGCCACTCTTGGTCAACTTGTAATCAGCTGCGAAATTCATAAAGATACCTTTGGTATCGTTTATCTCGGGGTTGTCGGTGAGCGTTGAACCCAGCGTGATACGCAGTCTGTCTTTGAAGAACGACTTGCTGAGAGATATACTCATGTCATTGGTTTTACCTCCCGCATGTGAAGTCTGTCCGCTACTGATGTCGATATCCATAAACTTACCCACCTTCGAGTTAGCCATGGCAGCATTGATACGGCTGTTGATGATGGATGAGAGGGCGTATCCTGAGCGTTGTGCCGCCACATTACTTTCGCCGACATACATACCCGTAGCCAGCAGCGTTGCCGCCAGTCCCTCACGTGTATCCTCGTCTAGCGAAGCCAGTTCGCGCGTAACGGTCTCGTCGTCAGGAGCCTCGAGGAAGAAGCCTATGCTTCGCAGTTTGATAGAGTCGAGGACGCCATTGACGCGTACACCCGTTCGGAAGTCCACACGTCGTGTTTCTTCCTCAGCCGACTCGACATCAGCCTTGACCTGCTGCGAAGCAGATATACTGAGAGCCGTCTGTCCTATAGGTCCGTTGAAGGCTATATGGCTGCCTGAGTCCACATGGAAAGGCATGATAGGATAAGCCTTGGGCGAGTAGCGAACGAAGCCGTCATCCACATTTATTTGTCCACCCAGGCGCAGGGAGTCGATAGTGGCCACAGGGCAATGAACAGAGACCGTTCCATAGGGCTTGACCTGTGCCAGGTTCTTCTTGTCGATGGGGTATGTGATATCGGTTACGGGCAGCAGCGTCAGGTCGATATCAGCGATGATGCTGTCAAGCGAGCCGGTGACAGTTCCGTGTATATCCGTAGCCAGGTCGCCATAGATAGGCAGCGGACCGTTCTTAGGCAGTTTGGCCGGTGCAAAACTATCGGCAGCGAGGGTTATGTCGAGCCGCATGCTATCCAGGTCGAGTCCACCTGTGAGAGCCAGGTATGAACTGTCAACGGCATAGATAGGTAATCCGTTGAGGTCCACGTGGTTATGCGACATAACGATAGGCGTTTCACCCAGGCTGAGAGCTATGTCGTAAGGCTTGTATTCGGCAGCGATGCCAAGGGGTTGCACCTCTGCAGAGATATCCGTCTTGGCCGGTAGTCCGTCCACTGAAGCAGAAGCACGTACTGCTCCATGAATAGCTATATCTTCGGGCAGGGAGACGAAGCCGTCAATAATGTCAAGAGGTATATCATCCGAGCGGACATCGGCCCGTATGGCGTTAGTATAATTGTCGGACGGAGAAATCCGGATGTCAACGGCATGGTTGCCGAAGTTATTATTGGCGTATGAGAGGCTGTCAAGCTTCAGTTTGCCCTCGCCGTTGAGTGCATTTCCGTTGCGACTGAGATCGAGCTTGAAGGCAGCATCCGTGCATAGGTCATAGACGTTCATGACACCGTCGGTGAGGCTTGTTTCTGCCTTGATAGAGGCATCTGTCTTGCCTTCGGTGAGAGCAAGGTCCAGAGCGGCCTTTATATCCGGCAAGCGCAATTTGGTAAGGTTAAAGGTGAAAGGTGAAAGGTTAAAGGTTGTCTGCTCGGCATCGGAACACAGGGACAGGTCAAGCTTATCGAAGCCGAAACCGGTGCTGTCGATGAAGGGCTGAATAGGACTGCCCTTACGCAATGCTATGTCGATGTCGATAGGCGGAATGCGTTGGCGGATAGTGTCGATGACGGTTAGGTCCTGCAACGATGTGAGTGCATGGATGACAGCCGTATCGGTGACGGTGCTGACGAGCGGCAAGACACGATCGATGAGCGTGAAGAGCGGCAACGGAGAGTTGACATCGAGGTTGAGTCCCGGCATATCCAGGTCAACAGCCGTGACGCTGTCGGTAGAGGCTTGCAGGGAGGTGTGGGACAGGTTGAACGGTCCGTAGATGGCCTCGTCGAGGTGCAGTTTGACGTGTGAGTTCATCGGACGCTTGGGGTTGACGCCCCTACCTTTTGCTTCCAGGTCTCCGGCAATGACTACGCGTGTGGAGTCCTTGAGGAACGGCGAAAGGTTAACACGGTCGATATGAACAGAAGCGTCGTAGGCCTCGTTATTGATATCGTATGAGGCACGCAGACGGGCTTTGCTGCCCTTGTATTCAGCATCTCCGACAGCCTCAATACACATGGTGGCAAGGTTCATCTCGGTGGCAGAAAGGTCGGCCTTAGCGCCCAATTCGTCGGAGCGGACATGCAATCCGGGACTGACGATAATGTTATTGGCGATGTTGACGGAAGCACTGCCGTAGATAGTGTCCGCAGGGATATATATATTATTGAGTGCGAAGGCGAAATCGCCTACGTTGAGCCGCTTGGCATCGTAGAGGTTAGAACCGACATCAATCAGGGCGTTAGTGGAGAGCGACGCTACGCGTATGTCCATACCCAGAGGGGTCATAGAGTAATGGATGTTCCTGAGTTCACCATCAGGTATATCGAAGGCAAGCAGGAGCGGCGTCGAGTCCTTGTCCGTGGTGTCTGGTGTCTGTCGCAGGTCAACAGCCACATCGGCATCGTTGAGTCGCAGTCCGTGCAGGGGGTATTTGCCCTCGGCAATAGATATCTCAGGACTGGAGACATCGAGTGAACCAACGATGATATCCAGGCCCACGGCAGCGATGAGGCTGTCGGAGTGGAAAGTGGTGGATACCAATTGCAGTGTATCCACTACAATTGGTGGAACGCCTTTGGCTGTAGGACCGGCTTCGCCTGTAGGATCGCTTGCGCTGTAGGATGTAAGAACTTTTGCCTTGAGGCGGAGGGAGTGGACGTAGATAAGGGTATCGTGGCCACGGTGGCCGACAAAGAGGCTGTCAACCTCAACCTGCAGAGGCAGGTCTGATTCGCCCTTATAGGCACGGTAGAGGACCATGGGCGAATGATGAAACGGCGATAAGTAGAGTCGCCCCAGGTCGATGTCGAAGTCAGTCTGTTCGTTGGCAACAGCTACGCCCTTATCAAGTATAGCAGTACGGATGGAAGGTACGCAGACAGCGGTAACTATTGCTATTAAAAGCAATAGGACTATTCCCGACAGAACGCCTACGATGGCGGTTGGGATCTTCCATATCAGACTGCGCCCCATCAATTAGAAGCTCTTCTGAACGCCAAATTTCAATCCATACAGGCCCGGAGTAAACTGGTTGGCAAGCATATTGCGCAGTTTACCGGAGAAGATGATTACGTCGTTGGTATATTCCTTGTAACGCTCTCCCGTCATCGGGTCCCGATAGCAGTAGGTTGTTCCGCTATAGCCGAGGCTGAGTATGGAGAAGAATATCTGGAACGTGCTCTTTTTATTGAACTGGTAAGTGATTACCGGTGAGAGTTGGAAGCCATAGGTGATGCTATGACGCAGTCCGTCGTAGCCTGTTCCGGCAATGTTACCATCCGCAACACGTGGAAAGTCCATACCGGTGTAGAGGTGCGCCTCCATCCATATACCTACCTTGCCGTCGAAGAGCGTCTTCATGCGATAACGCACGTAGGGAGCCACTTCCCACGAGCCTTGGTGTACACGAAGGTCGGTGGTGTATGAAGTATCAATCATGTTAACTTCTTCGGTAGTGACGGTATTGGCATAACTACCGCCCAGGCGCATACCGAGGTATATACGGTCGGTGAGGCGCCATCCCAGTTCAGGACTGAAAGCTATCGAAAAGCCATTCTCCTTGACATTACGACGTGAGTCGTGGTGGTAGTAGATGTCGAAGTTATAACCATAGTAGAGTTTCTGCTTCCACAGCGGCACTGGCTTGGCAACTTCGGCTGTTTCAGCCGCTTTGATGCTGTCCTCGACAGACTTGGTTTCACCGGCAATAGCGGCAACAGATGTCATTCCGTCAACGATGTGGTCGTCCTGTGCCATGGCCGCGATAGATAGGGCTATCGCAGCAATAAAGAGAGAGAGTTTTTTCATATCAGTTTTCTTGATGTTTATCGTGTTCGCTCATGTTCTCAAAGAATAGTTTGACAACACGCTTGGTGATGATAGTATGCTTCAGGAGATGTTGCATCTTATCAGCATGCGCTTGAAGTGTATTTTCGGACTTAGTTGAAGTATTCTGCTCAGCGAGTTCAACCTGCTGTTCGCGGTTATCTATCTTAGCCTTCAGACGCTGTGAGGCGTGGTTGTAGAGGAAGTTATAGCACGGCACGGTAGCCTTCATAATATAGGGTGTTAGGAAGGTTGTGAGCACAGAGGCAGCCACTATGATAGGATAGATGGCCGGATCGGTGACACCGAGTTTGCTACCGAGAGCCGCGATGATGAATGAGAACTCACCAATCTGAACGAATGAGAAGCCTGTTGACATAGCGTCTTTGAGCGTCTCTCCACCCCACCAGCAGCCGAGTGTACCGAAAAGTATCATACCTATTATGATGACGATGGAAACAAAGAGTATCGGCATCCAGTATTCAACCAGCGATGCAGGGTTAATCATCATACCCACGGACACGAAGAATATAGCGGCAAAGACATTCTTGAGCGGCGCCATAAGGTGTTCGATGCGGTGGGACTCAAGTGTCTCTGCCAAAACCATGCCCATCACGAAAGCACCCAGAGCACTACTGAATCCGGCTTCTTCAGCCGTGAGAACCATTCCAAGGCATAGACCGAGGGCAAGGATGATGAGTGTCTCGTCGTTAAGATAAGGACGGACCTTACGTAGGAAGGTAGGAATGATGAGAATACCGCAGATGAACCATACGGCAAGGGTTACAGCCAGGACGCCTATTTTCTTGAGCAGTTCAACGCCCTCGAAGCTATTCTTGACGGCTATACTGGAGAGCAGCACGAGCAGAACGACAGCCACGATGTCCTCGAAGATAAGTATGCTGGTAGCACCCTTGACAAAGCGCGCTTTGCTTAGTCCGGCCTCGTCGATGGCCTTCATGACGATGGTTGTACTGGACATACAGAGCATGGATGCCAGGAAGAGCGAGTTCATATTGTCGAGCAGCGCAAACCGCCCTACTCCATAGCCCAAAACGAGCATTCCCAGGATGATGGTAGCAGCACCGACGACGGCCACTTTGCCGCTCTGGAAGAGGTTCTTGAGACGGAACTCCAGACCAATACAGAAGAGGACGAAGAGGACACCGATATTACCCCATGCCTCGACATTCTCGTGGCTGACAAGATCGTGCCCCAAGAGGTGCGGACCAACTAAGATTCCGGCTACGATATAGCCCAACACAACAGGTTGTTTCAAGAGCTTAAACAGCAGACTAACCACACCTGCTGTAATCATCAAAATATACAAATCGTGTACCATAAATATAGATTTTTCCAAATTGCGTGCAAAATTACAAAAATTATTGAAAATTGAAGATTGAAGATTGAAGATTGTAGATTGATTGTATTTTTGATGGAAAAGGCACTTTTTTCTTAAAAAAGTACGCGCGTGCTTGTGTATATGGAAAAATAGTAGTACTTTTGCGGTCCGATTATGGTGAGCGATTATATCACATGGATAAATGACAATGTTCTCGGTTATATATTGATTGGGGCATTGAGTTTTTGCGGCATCTGGTTTACCATCCGTACTAAAGGTGTACAGTTCAGGATGATAGGCGAGATGTTTCGCTTGCTTGGTGACTCCACCAGCACAAAGAGTAAAGCGTCCGGTCAACATGCTATCTCGTCGTTCCAAGCCTTTGCTGTATCGGTAGCCACTCGTGTTGGAACGGGTAACCTTGCCGGAGTGGCCACAGCAATAGCGATTGGTGGGCCGGGTTCGGTATTCTGGATGTGGGTGATGGCCCTGCTGGGTGCATCAACGGCTTTCATCGAATCGACGCTGGGTCAGCTGTATAAAGAGCGTCAGCAGGAGTCATTCATCGGTGGCCCGGCCTATTACATAAGCAAAGGATTGCACAGCAAATGGCTGGCATACGCCTTTGCGATACTGATTACGCTTACCTTCGGATTGTCGTACAACAGTATTCAAAGCAACACTATCTGTAGCGCCATGAATGAGGCCTTTGGTTGGAATCCGATTATAGTAGGTGCTATTCTGACAGGCATATCGCTGTTTATCGTCTTTGGCGGCATCAAGCGCATCGCCAATGTGAGCAGCGTGGTGGTGCCGATAATGGCAATAGGATACCTGATATTGGTATTGGTGGTTATCGCAATGAATATCCAACTGATACCTCATGTGTTCAAGGTTATTGTCACCAACGCCTTTGGCATTCGTCAGGGCATAGGCGGCACGATAGGTATAACGATGATATACGGTATCAAGCGGGGCTTGTTCAGCAACGAAGCCGGAGCCGGTAGTGCACCTAATGTGGCTGCCACGGCCGATATCTCTCACCCCGTTAAGCAAGGACTGATTCAGGCCTTGGGCGTATTCACGGACACGATACTCGTATGCTCATGCACGGCGTTCATAATACTAATTAGCGGCCTGTATAATGAGCCGGGACTGAATGGCATTGCCCTGACACAAGCAGCTTTAGGCTCGGAGATAGGAGCAGCAGGACCAATATTCATTGCGGTGGCACTGTTCCTGTTTGCCTTCTCCAGCGTGATAGGTAATTATTACTACGGTGAGGTGAATATCAAGTTCATGACAAAGAGCAAGACTGTGCTGACGATATACCGTCTGTGCTCCACAGGAGTGGTGATTATGTTAGGTGCCATGTCCACGCTGGAGACGGTATGGAGCCTGGGTGACCTGACAACGGCGTTGCTGACATTCTGCAACCTGATAGGTATTACCGGTCTTGCAAAGTACGCCTTTCGGTTGCTGGAGGACTATCGCGAGCAGAAGAAGCGTGGCGTCAAAGACCCGGTATTCCATCGTAGTCAGCTGCCGGAGATAGAACAGGAGATTGAGTGTTGGGAGTGAATAGTGAAAAGTGAAGAGTGAAGAGTTAAGAGTTAAAAACACAATATAAATTATGATTAATGTTGGAATTATAGGATGTGGCTTCGTAGGTGGAGCTTTGAAGAATTGGCTTGAGAACAATAATCCCGAGTGTAAACTGTTTATCAGCGACCCGTACAAGGGCTACAATGATGATTTGATTAATGTCGATATCGCGTTTCTTCAGATTCATGTACCGACGGAAGAAGACGGTACACAGGATTTGACGCTGATGAAAGAATTGATTAGTAAGTTGCCGGATGTGCCGGTGTTTGTACGCACGACCATTCTGCCGGGAACAAGTGAACGCTTGTCGAAAGAGACGGGACATAAGGTGTACTACATGCCTGAGTTCCTGACAGAACGCACGTTCATCGAGGACTTCAACAAGCAGACGATGGTGTTCACGGGTGCACAGGATTTGCTGACGAAGATATTCGTTGGTAAGAAGTTCACCGTGATGAGTCCGCTGGAGGCCGAACTGACTAAGTACATGCACAATGTATTCGGAGCGTACAAGGTAACATACTTCAATGCTTGCCGTGAGTACTGCGAGAAGATGGGGGCAGATTGGCGCAAAGTGCATACAGGAGTACTGCTGTCGGGATATATCAACGACACGCACACGTATGTGCCAGGTCCGGATGGTAAGTTCGGTTACGGAGGCAAGTGCTTCCCGAAGGATGTAAATGCATTTGCAGAGATGACCAAAGGCACATCGCTGGGCACATTGCTTGAGCACCTTCATGAGTTAAATGTGCACTTCCGTGGTGTGGAAGAGCACATTTAAATTGAAGATTGAAAATTGAAAATTGAAATTTTATGCGAATAGCAGTAGCAGGAACGGGATATGTGGGACTGAGTATAGCAACCTTGCTGGCTCAGCACAATGAGGTAACGGCAGTAGATATCGTGCCGGAAAAGGTGGATATGATTAACCATCGCCAGTCGCCTATCCAAGATGAGTATATTGAGAAGTACCTAAGAGGTGACGGGTTACAGGTTACGGGTGAGCGGATATCTTTAAATCTGACAGCCACGACAGATGCTGAGTCGGCATATCGTGATGCAGAGTTTGTAGTGATTGCCACTCCGACTAATTACGACAGTCAGCGCAACTATTTCGACACTCATGCTGTCGAGGACGTTGTTCGTCTGGTGCACAAGGTTAATCCTGAGGCATGGATGGTAATCAAGTCCACTATTCCCGTGGGGTACACGTCTCAGTTGTCGGAGCGCTTGGGCATTAAGCGTTTGCTGTTCTCGCCGGAATTCCTGCGCGAAAGCAAGGCTTTATACGACAACCTACACCCTTCGCGCATAATCGTTGGAGCAAACATGGATGACGCTGAGCAGAAAGCCGCAGCAGAGACCTTTGCTAAACTATTACAAGACGGAGCCGTAGAGAAGGACATACCCACCCTGCTCATAGGTACGACAGAGGCAGAAGCCGTTAAGCTGTTTGCCAATACATACCTGGCGTTGAGGGTCAGTTTCTTCAACGAACTGGATACGTATGCCGAGATGAAAGGACTGGACACACGTTCGATAATAGATGGCGTATGTCTGGACCCGCGTATAGGTAGTCAATACAACAACCCGTCGTTTGGTTATGGAGGATACTGCTTGCCTAAGGACACCAAGCAACTACTGGCTAACTACCGCGATGTGCCGGAGAACCTGATTGAGGCCATCGTTGAGAGCAATAGGACGAGGAAGGACTTTATTGCAGACAGAGTATTGGCTAAGGCCGGATACTATGCCTATAGCGAAGAAAACAGTTGGAAGAAAACGAGTGAGAAGCAGATAGTGATAGGCGTATATAGGTTGACAATGAAGAGCAATAGCGACAACTTCCGTCAGTCGAGCATCCAGGGCATCATGAAACGTATCAAAGCCAAAGGTGCTCAGGTTATCGTTTATGAGCCGACGCTGGAGGATGGAACGACATTCTTTGGTTCGGCAGTGGTAAATGACCTGGGCGAGTTCAAGCGCAGATGTCAGGCAATCATAGCCAACAGATACGATAGCAGCCTGGATGACGTGAAAGAGAAAGTATATACTCGCGACCTGTTCAGGAGAGATTGAAAATTGAAAATTGAAGATTGAAGATTTTGGCAGAGAAGATCGAACATATTGGTAGTCGTGAGATTCTGTGGAGTTACGCCGGAACGGCCTTTACGATAGGAGCCGGGGTGATTCTGCTGCCGTTTATCCTGAACAAGATGAGTCAGGAGACGGTGGGCATATGGAATATCTTCCAGACTATTACGATGCTGGTGGTGCTGCTGGACTTTGGTTTTCGTCCGACATTTGCCAGAAACATAAGTTATATCTTCTCAGGTGTTAAGGCGTTGCAGCGTGATGGTGTTCAACATGCTGAGAGTGACGCGGCAGTTGACTACGGACTACTGAAAGGTACGCTCATAGCGATGCAGCGATTCTACAAGTGGATGGCAGTGGCAGTGTTTGGGATATTGGCCACGCTCGGCACAGCGTATTTCTACTATATATTGCAGAAGTACTCGGGTGACAGACAGGATGCTATGATAGCGTGGGTGCTGCTGATAGCCATCAACTGTTATAACCTATATACCTACTACTACGACGCTTTGCTGCTTGGCAAAGGCTATGTGAAGCGTACTCAGCAGATTACTATTCTCGGGCAAGGAATTTATATCGGTTTGGCGATAGGGCTTATTTATGCCGGTATGGGATTGACGGCTATCGTGG
The DNA here is from genome assembly GCA_017964045.1 of Paludibacteraceae bacterium. Classification (GTDB taxonomy): domain Bacteria; phylum Bacteroidota; class Bacteroidia; order Bacteroidales; family Paludibacteraceae; genus Colicola. Next base: position 7,024 of record JAGCSQ010000099.1, on the reverse strand, counting down.
CATCGCAGTTGGTATCAACTGTGATACGTCGTGTGATGAGCTATAGGGTGTTCTTCACGGATGATATCACAAGCCGATTAGCCGCAGCAGTAGCCAAAGAGCCGAAAGAGATCCTGGCCGCCATCAGTCCCAATGCGATAAAAATTGGATTGACGGGGCTTGGCGGATTCCTGGTTAATAAGTCAGCCATTCTGATTGGTTCGGCCTTTCTGACCTTAGGGGATGTGGCTGTATATGGTATAACCGTTCAAGTGATGGATATCCTGGCTCGTTGTGCAACAGTATTCTATCAGGCCTACACGCCTAAGCTCGCTCAATGTCGAGCCGAGAACGATTTGGCAAGCCTGAAGCGTTACTACCTGCTCTGTATCGGTAGTCTGTGGGCCGTATATATTGTAGGCGGTTTGATGTGGATAGGTCTTGGCGATTGGGCGTTGGGCGTTATTAATAGCCAGACAGGATTTGTTCCGACAACAATGCTGATAGTGATGCTGGTGATTAGCGCATTAGAGCACAACCACTCTACGTCAGCCGGTTTCATCATGGCAGACAACAAGATACCCTTCTTCATTCCGTCTCTTGCAAGCGGAGCGGCAACGGTTCTGATGCTTTGGATTTTCCTCAGTCCGCTGCAGATGGGTATATGGGGATTGATCCTGGCACCGGGTCTGGCACAATTAGCATACCAGAACTGGAAGTGGCCGAGTGTCGTCATTAAAGAACTATGGTGCAAATGAAAGAGTTGTCGGTTATCATAGTGACGTATAATTCGGAGCCGGATATCTACGGATGTCTGGAGGCGCTGTATGCCCATAATGATTTGGGTGAGGGATTGGAAGTGATTGTGGTGGACAACGGCAGTAAGCACTTCAAATCCATGCAGGAGGAGTTGAACCGCTTGTACGGCGAACGTATTACCATCCTATGCAACACGCACAACGGTGGATACGGACAAGGCAATAATATCGGCATTCGTAAGGCCTCGTCTCCTGTAGTCATGATTATGAATCCTGATGTACGATTGGTGCAGATGTCGTATAGGGAGATTGTCTCTCTGTATAAGCAGGACAAAAACCTCGCCATTTGTGGATTTAAACAGATTGTCAATCTCAATGGCAAGCGAGGCACATCCTTCTCCATGCTCAACCATTACAATGGTTTGCTTCGATTGGTTGGAGGAGTGTTGGCGAACCGATTGAACTGTTTCTGCGGGAGATTTATGTATTTCTGCGGTGCTTGTTTTTGTGTACGAAAAGAGTTCTTTGAGAAGGCCGGACTATTTGATGAAACGATTTTCCTCTATGGAGAGGAGAACGACATCCATTATCGAATCCACAAGGCTTGCCCAAAAGCACATGACGTTTATTTACGGAAAACTGTTTACCTGCACCCGACAGAAGACAGACCCTATTCGGAAAAGGCGGTACAACTGCGCATACAATCCAACGAATACGTCATGCGCAAACAAGGGCGTAAACAAGGAACCTATATCCACAGCGAGGAACAACGAATCAAATGGGCAATGAGGCTGGTTAAAAGATGATTGACAGAGAACGCATCATAACTTATCTGCAGTGGTTTATACTGCTAGCATTATTCGCATACGACGGGTTTACCTACCTGCCTGAAGAGGCTAATTTCGCCTTGCTGAAGAGCATTTACTACGTATTCATCTTTATAGCCTTCGTATTTGTCATGCTGCTGCAGACGCACCGTGGACACATCTCTTACTATCCCCAGGGAAACATAGCACACGCCATACAGATCTTTGTATGGTTGTATCTTGTGCGTCTATCCTATGACTTTATGGTTTCCGACGTTGATCAGGAGATTGTCACCAATCCTTTTGCGGCTATATTCTTATATACCAATGCGGCTATCATTCCTTTATACTGTTTTTATTTCTTCCGATGGGAACTGATCGATTTACGAAGACTAAATACGGCGGTTCTTCTTATCTTCCTTGCTATGGGAATGGTAAGTATTTATTATATCTTCACCGGCAAAGCACTGGAATACCTTGGTTCAGACGGACGATTTATGGGAAATGCATCGATGGACACAATTGCTTTTGGTCATTTAGGAACCAGTATCGTCATGATGGCTATTGCGCTTTTCTATCAACAAGGTATTCGTTGGTGGCATAAACTGCTGAGTGTTTGGTCTATATTAGTCGGCCTGTTTATTTCCATTGCCGCAGGTTCACGCGGTGCACTGGTTGCTCTGTTTGTGTGCTTCATCGCGTATCTTTATATGAACGGTCACAAGATGAAGGTTCTCATCGGTTTGCCCATTTTAGCAATATTGTTTATCGCCTTACTGCCTACTCTCAACGATGTGTTAAGTTCCTTCGGCAATCAGGCATTAGAGCGTTTATATGCCTCTATATACGAACCGGACAGTATGGCTGACGGTGTGACCAGCGGACGCGACGTGCTATACAAGAAGGCATGGGATAGTTTCACAGACAGCCCGTTACTTGGTTCATCGCTCTTTGTTGATGGCGAATATGTGCATAACAGCGTATTTGAGTCGTTCCTGGGTTTGGGTGTTTTCGGCGGATTACTGTTTGTCGGCCTGCTGGTCTATACGTTCTTCAAGGCCATACAATTAGGCGAACAGGACAAACGCTACTTGTTTGTGGCGCTGCTCTTTATACAATATCTCCTATACAGCCTCTTCTCGCGTACGCTGAGTATGTTACCGCTCTTTTGGCTGTCTGTATTCCTGGTTGTTAGTTTGAATAGTTATCATGACAAAAGTATCAATCATAGTACCGTGCTATAATCAGGCTGCCTACCTCAAGCAGTCCCTAACCTCTGTGTTGGCGCAAACGTATAGTAATTGGGAGTGCATCATCGTCGATGACGGCTCAACAGACAACAGCGTTTCTGTCATCAAGGACTATGCACGTCAGGACAAACGAATTCGACTGCTGCAGAAAGAAAACGGTGGCAGTGCCACAGCTCGTAATTTGGGTATGACGGAAGCCAAGGGAGATTTAATGCTCTTCCTTGATGCCGACGACATGCTGGATGCAAATAAACTGGAGATTCAAGTAGCATTGATGCTTGACAAACAAGTTGATATGAGCTACAGCGCCTTCTCATTCATAAACGAAGATGGCAAAACCAGCAAGATGAAATGTGCCGAACTAAACTCATGCACAATAATCACCAACTGGGGATTAGGCAGTTCAATGCCTCCACATGCATTCATGTACAAAGCATCATTCATCAAGGCAAATAACATCACATTCGACGAGGCATGTAGATACCGTGAGGACTGGAACTTCCTTATCGATTGTTTTGCTGCTAATCCCACCGTTGCAACCATGCCCAACTATTGCGGAGCATATTACTTCCAGAACAAGATAGGCAAAACAGGTTCATACGTTCGAATGCAGAATGGCAATTTCATCTTCATGGCGTACAAAGCACAATTCTTCCACGGCAAGGACAAACTGCTCTGGGCATATCGTATATCAGAGGAACTATGGATCTGGATGCTGCGAATGATTAAATATCGAAACACCGAGATTGCTCAAAGCATACATCTGCTCCCCGCTACATGGCTGCTGTCTGCAATCATCCTGATGCCGATATCCATCTGGTCAATACTTGTGTATTTTATTAAAACTTACCCTGTCAAATGAAAAAACTGCTGCTCATTGGCGTTACATATCACTCTGATGATGTTCTCCACGTTTTCCTGGAGTCCGTTCATCGTGCGGCTGAGCAGACTAAAGGAAAACTGCAGGTGGATATAGAGATTGCAGATAACGACAAAGACAATCGTGGCTATCTGGGCGGAGCACTGCCCATCTACAACGCTAAAGCACAGGGCTATGACTTTGTGGCAATATCTAATGTTGATCTCAAACTGGCACCTGATTTCTTTGAGCAGTTACTATTGACTCCAACAGACCAAATCGGCTGGATAGCACCGGATATCCATACGGATAAAATCAATCGGCATGAAAACCCGTATATGATGGTGCGTCCTACAAGGCTCAACTTCCTGATTTGGAATACTATCTACTCTTCAACGCTTTGCTATCGTTTGTACCACCATTTGCATTTGCTGAAGAGCAAACAGATTCAGCAACACCCTGCTTGCAGCATCTATGCCGGTCACGGCTCCTTCATGCTTTTCACCAAAGCCTTCATCCAGCATTATCCGGAGCTCCATTTCCCGACATTCATGTACGGCGAGGAGATATGGTTTGCCGAATTGGTCCGCGCAGCACACTTGCAGGTAAACTATGCGCCGAATCTGCGAATAGCCAATATAGGAAATATCAGCACCGGACTTATCCGTCAAAAGCAGAAGTCCGTTTGGAGCAAAGAGAGCTTAAATATGATTAAACAAACATTTTTTGATAAATAGTAATCACAATGCATATAACCCTAATTGCCGGAGCACGGCCTAATTTCATCAAGATAGCGCCTCTAATCCATGCTATTGAGAAAGCGCAAAAGGACGGAAAAGACATCCGCTATCGTCTTGTCCATACCGGACAGCACTACGATAAGAATATGTCTGACACCTTCTTTGAAGAACTGCACATCCCTACTCCGGATGCCAACCTCGGATGCGGTGGCGGCACCCAAGCTGAACAGACAGCAGCAATCATGATTGCCTTTGAAAAAGAACTGCTGGCTCATCCCACTGACCTGGTTCTCGTCGTTGGTGACGTCACATCCACAATGGCATGCTCTATCGTTGCCAAAAAACTTTGCACGCGCGTAACGCACGTCGAAGCCGGAATACGTAGTTGGGACCTGACTATGCCGGAAGAGATAAACCGTATGGTTACTGACTGCCTTGCAGACTTCTATTTCACCACATCCGAAGTTGCCAACACTAACCTCCGGAATGCCGGAGTCAGTGACGACAGAATCCACTTTGTCGGTAATGTAATGATAGACACATTGCGTGCGAATGAATCTCGATTTGTAAAACCACAGGTCTTCGACGCTCTTAATCTGCAAAATGGTAAGTATATCGTCATGACGTTGCATCGTCCGGCTAACGTAGATGAGGCAGATAAACTGCGTCGATTGATACAGCAGATAACAAGCAATGTGCAGAGCGAACCCGTTGTCTTCCCTATCCACCCGCGTACGGCACGTATATTCCACGATCTGGGTATTCAGGCCGATAACTTGCACACCATTGATCCGCTGGGTTACCTAGAGTTTAACTACCTCGTTAAGCATGCTCGTGCCGTGGTAACCGACTCAGGTGGAATAACCGAGGAGACAACCGTTATGGGCGTTCCATGTTTGACGCTCCGCGATAACACTGAGCGCCCCGAGACCTGCACCATCGGAACAAACGAACTGATTGGTACTAATCCCGATAATATAGCTCCGGCACTCCATACCCTTTATGCCGGACAATGGAAGAAAGGCGCTATTCCGCCACTTTGGGATGGACATACGGCTGAACGAATAATAGAAATACTATTGCATAAATAATGAAATTGGTCAGCATCATAATGCCGGCATACAACTGCGAACACTTTATCGCAGATTCTATTCGCAGCGTACTCGCCCAGACATATACAAACTGGGAACTGCTCGTTGTGGATGATTGCTCAACCGATAATACGGCTGAGGTGGTGGCATCGTTTACTGACCCCCGAATTCATTATCAACGCAATCTTCACAATATGGGAGCGGCACTGACGCGCAACAAAGCTCTGCAGTGTGCCAAAGGACATTATATTGCCTTCCTCGACTCTGATGACCTGTGGGCTCCGCATAAACTGGAGCACCAAATCAAGTTTATGGAGCAAAACGGATATGCATTTACATACACCGCATTCCGTAGGACTGACAGGCCTCTACGCATTTCAGGACCACGGCACATTACCCGTCTTGGTATGTACGCTTTCTGCTGGCCCGCATGTCCGACAGTAATGTATAATCGGGATGCCATAGGACTAATACAGATATCTGATCTAAGAAAGAACAACGACTACGCCATGTGGCTGCATGTGATACAAAAAGCCGATTGCTATCTGCTGGACGAAGAACTCTTCTTCTATAACAAACATGCAGGGTCTGTCAGCGACGCTAAGATATCTGTTTTGTTGAAATGGCATTACCGTCTATGGCGACAGGAGATGAATTGCTCACCGATAAAGGCTTTGTTCTTCACATGCATGAATGCCGTCTTCGGACTATATAAGAAAATACGCTATATATCAAAAACCAGGTAAACAATGACACTTAAATATATATTCGATCGTCTCATGGCACTTATCGGACTGCTTCTTCTCTGGCCGATACTCCTTATTGTTGCCGTTCTCGTTCGCGTTAAGATGCCGGACGGGCCGATTATTTTCCGGCAACAACGTGTCGGTAAAGGCGGACGATTGTTTACTATATATAAGTTCCGCACCATGAGCGTCTGCCATAGCGGGTCTTCTGTCTCTGTTGCCGGAGAAGCGCGTATAACACCTCTGGGCGCAGCATTGCGCAAATACAAACTGGATGAACTGCCTGAACTCTGGAACGTGCTGATTGGCGATATGTCTTTTGTCGGACCTCGTCCGGATGTGCCGGGCTATGCCGACAAACTGCAGGGCGATGACAGAATCATCCTAACCCTTCGCCCTGGCATCACAGGACCCGCAACACTCAAGTATCGCGACGAGGAATCGCTCCTTGCCACCGTTGACAATCCCGTCAAATATAACGACACCGTCATCTATCCCGATAAAGTACGAATTAACAAGCAATATGCGCAGCATATTTCGCTGCTGACAGATATACACATTATTTTGGCTACCCTATTAAATTGGACATATGAATAAGCGCATTTACCTTTGCCTGGCTCACATGAGCGGCAATGAACAGAAATACATTCAGGAAGCCTTCGACACCAACTGGGTTGTTCCCCTTGGACCTAATGTCAATGGCTTTGAGGCTGATCTGCAAGACTTTGTTGGTCAGCACAAACAGGTCGTTGCCCTTTCTTCCGGAACGGCAGCTGTTCACCTGGCTCTCATCGC
>JAGCSQ010000098.1 GCA_017964045.1 Paludibacteraceae bacterium | reverse complement strand
GGCGGCTGTCTATGCCATGCGCCAACTCGGCTATATCCGTCGCAAATGCGGGGATAAGGATATGCGGCAATGGCTGAGCGAACACCTCACGATCGATTATACGGAGCATAAAAACGCCTCGTAGTTCCGGCGCGCCATGAATGAACATGGACGCTATACGCCGGAAGTGCAAGACGAAGTCTTCGCGCTGGAGTCTATGGGGTATTTCCGCTTTCAACCGCCCGTAGACCCCGATAAATCCGGGTGTACATCCAATTAAAGAAATGGTAATACTGCGTGCTCCCTTTCGGAATCGTCTCCAAGTATTCCGCGTACTTCTGTTGCCAAATCTTCGCTTGTTCGATATCTTCCGGGCCAAATTCCTCAGGATGATAGCATACCCGCTCTATGTCATGCGCCATGCGTTGCGCCGCTTTGATCATCTCCCTGTTCTTCGTCGCTCCTTCGGACCAAGGCCCTTCATGAAAGTGCATATAAAAGAGTTCGTGCAGTTTATTGCCGTCTTTGTCATAGGCTTGCGGTCCTTGCGGGCGCCAGCGACAGACAAGACGCGCGCGTTTTCTTTGACCTTCTTTGACGCTATCAAGCGCGCCATGGACAGTGTCTATTCCATCTGCAAATGTTACTAATGCCATAGTAATTTAAGGGTTAAATTGTTAAACTGTTAAATTGTTATACTGTTAGGACGGTATGTAGTAGTAGGTACATGACCCCGTGATGGTCGGGTCAATGGTCTAGGATTGTCTCGTAGTTGGCAGGTAAATGACAGGTAAATGACCCGTAGTTGACGGGATGTCGGATGGCATCCGACCTAACAGACAAAATATTTTTTGTGACGCTATTGACGCTATTGACGCTTTGTGGTATTTTGCGCCGATAATGTCAATAGCGACAATAGCGTCACAAGCGTCAACCGACTTTTTTATACTCACCATGAGGATGATGTCTTGTTCCTCGGGCGTTGAAGCCAAGGAAATCATTTGTTGTAAACTCTCAGGAAGTTTTTGCATGTCGAGATGTTCAACGATGCGGAGGGCTTCCTGCTCCTCCATAGAATTGATTTTTTCCATAGATGTAAAAATGTTAAAAGGTTAAATTAAATCGTTAGTCCATAAAGACCCAAATGATTCCAAAAATATTGAAATCTACTACAAATATATGGGCCTCGCAAGCTATTTTCGAATAGGGACTATGGGTGATTTTTATGCCTGCAACAGCAAAACACCATCTAAGACAAAGATATTCAGTCTATTACAAAAAGCTATTTCCGTGCTGTTTCATTTTTGGACAGGTCAATTTTTTTAATTTGTGCACGAATTATTTGCATATGTGCAAAATTTGTAGTAATTTTGCAGCGCAAAATTGAAATGATATGAAACGAATCTTGATTTGTTTATTGTCCGTAGTGACATTTTCGTTAGCCAACGCTGTTAACTACTGTGCTCCTTCCTCTTGGGGTTACGCCGGTTCGAACGTCACCGGAGGAGGGGATGCATCTGTAACAATAGTTAATAATGTCAGTCAGCTCGCTTCTGCTCTAAATAAAAAAAGTAACAAAGTGGTGGTTATTACGCAAGATCTGACGTTCACTTCCATGGTTACTATTCAGGACGCTTCCAACCTGACAATCATGGCACTGCCGGGTGTGAAATTGATTAGTGACAAACAAAACAAGAATGAGTCCGGAATATTGTTTTTTAAACGAACTGACAACCTCATTCTCCGGAATCTGACATTTGTAGGTCCGGGGGCTTATGATGTAGATGGTAATGATAATCTGTGCTTTGAAGACGTGACTAATGCGTGGGTAGACCACTGCGATTTTCAAGATGGCATGGATGGTAACTTCGATATCAAAAGTTTATCGGATAATATCACCGTTAGCTGGTGTCGTTTCCACTACCTTAAAGCACCTCGCGCACGTGAATGCGACTTGAGCGACGACGCGTGCAAGAAACTGACAGATGACCACCGGTTCTCTAACCTTATCGGTTCCTCTTCGAGCCAGAAACCAACCGATGGAACTTATAACATCACTTATGCTTTCTGCTGGTGGGATCAGGGCTGCAAGCAGCGAATGACCCGTTGCCGCAACTGCGAGTTGCATTTCCTCAACTGCTACTGGAACTCCTCCGTAGCGGATTACTACGTCGGTCCCGAGAATGCAAAATGTTATTTCGAGGGCTGTACGTTTGCCGGCAAAGCAAATACTGCCAAAGGCATCTGGAGTCCCTTTAGCGGCTCAACCAACTATTGCACGTTCATCAACTGCACAGGCAACTTACCTGCCAGCTCTTCCACTCCGGTTAACGCGCCGACTTACAGCTACGACGCCTTGAGCGCCGCTACCGCAAAAAACTATGTAACCAACACCTCCTGCGGTGCAGGTGCTACGCTGAAAGTAACGACCAGCGCAAAGGTATCTTCCGACTGCGACGGAGAAGTACCGCCGGTAGATCCGCAGCCCGCAGAAGGAGAATGCTGCGTAGACCTGAGTTTAGGTGAAGAACCGACGATCTATAATGAAGGTATCCCTTCTAATTTCAACCTCCTGTCTATAGTGGTTAACTTGGCTAAAGGTACGTGGGACCAAGGTTTTTTGAATATGGGTGGTAATGCCGACTATATCACCTTCAATTTCTCTAATTACCAATCGACGATTGAGTCGGTGGAGTTTGACGTCACTATTCCTAATTGGGAGCCGACAAAGAACACCATCGCTTATCATTGGAATAGCGAGAGTAACACCACCTATCCTATCGCCAGTTCCGCTAAACAAATGGTGCAATTGACTGCTCCGGCGAATGCCAAATCTTTTACTATCCAGCGTTCGGCCGGTACGAGTACGCGTATCTCGGGTGTTTGCTTTCAGATCAAAAAGAGCAGTACGACGGATATCGAAAGCGTTCAGCAGTCAGCTATCAGACCTCAGAAAATAATACGCGAAGGACGATTGCTCATCCTTCGCGATAATAAGACCTATGATGTCTTAGGGCTTAGTCTTTAAACTTAGCACACAAGAATTCACGGTTGAGCCTTGCGATATTCGCGAGGCTTACTGATTTCGGGCACTCAGCGGCACAAGCACCGGTGTTGGTACAGTTACCAAAACCAAGTTCGTCCATCTTAGCGACCATCGCTTTGGCGCGAGCCGCAGCCTCGATCTTACCTTGCGGCAGGAGTGCGAGTTGGCTTACCTTAGCTGCTACGAAGAGCATTGCCGAACCGTTCTTACATGCGGCTGCACAAGCACCACAACCGATACAAGACGCAGCGTCCATCGCCTCGTCAGCAACGGGCTTCGGGATGGGTATAGCGTTAGCGTCAGGTACACCACCGGTGTTGACAGAAACGAAACCACCTGCTTGCATGATCTTGTCGTACGCACCGCGATCGACCATAAGGTCCTTGATTACAGGGAACGCACGGCTACGCCAAGGTTCAACAGTGATGGTTTCCCCATCTTTGAACTTACGCATGTGGAGCTGGCAGGTCGTGATGGCACTGTCAGGTCCGTGCGGGTGACCGTTCACGTACATGGAGCACATACCGCAGATACCCTCACGGCAGTCGTGATCATAGGTAACGGGGTCTTTATGCTCCGCAATGAGTTGCTCGTTGAGGATGTCGATCATCTCCAAGAACGAAGCACCTTGGAAGATGTGTTTCAGCTCGTAGGTCTCAAAATAACCTTGAGCCTTGGGGCCGGCTTGACGCCATACCCGTACTTTGATATCAATATACTGATCCATAATATCAATTGTCAATTATCAATTATCAACTATTTACGCTTTGT
>JAGCSQ010000097.1 GCA_017964045.1 Paludibacteraceae bacterium | reverse complement strand
TATAACCCGGATATGGCGACCTTCCAACTGGCCGCTCCGACCCGATTGGGTTATACATTCATCGGCTGGACCGGCTCGAACGGCGAAGTACCGCAACCCATTGTGCAGATTGCTACCGGCTCGACGGGTGATAAGAACTATGTCGCGCATTGGGCCATCAACCCAAGTACGAATGTCGTTTATCTGGACAGCCTCAATACCATAGCCGCTCAAGAGACCGTTGCTTTCAACCGTCCTGAGGCACCTGAGGTAGCGGGCTTCACGTTCGTCCGCTGGGATGTAGTGGAAGGCCCGCTGAGCGAGGGTATCAAGCTCCAGGCTATCTATGCCGAGAACGAACCTTCGGGTGCGCCTAAAAAACAAGTAGGTAAGTTCACACTTATCCGCAAGGAAGGCGCTGAGAACGAGTATATTCTTCAAACTGCTAAATGAATTATACTATGATAAAGAGATTTTATATCCTACTTCTTGCTATAGTAGCAAGCGTAGGGATGAGTTGGGCGACAACCACCGATCTTGCGTCAATAACTGACAATTATACGGCGCAGGATGGAGAAATCCTCACAGGTACACTTGGAGTCAACGTAAAGATTTCCATTGCAGATGGCGCCACGGTGACGCTCCTGAATGCAAACATCAATGGGGATAAGACATGGACAACCGGAGAATACGCCGGTCTTACGTGTCTGGGTGATGCCACTATTACAATTGTGGGGAAAAATTCTGTCAGTGGATTTTATGCCGACGAATTAGGAAATGGTTATCCTGGAATTTATGTACCTTCCGGCAAAACGCTCATTATCAATGGTACCGGTTCTCTCACGGCTCAGTCCAGTACAGAAGAAGCTGCCGGTATTGGTGCCAGAAAGGATATGTCTTGTGGCAATATTGAAATTCAAAGCGGTAAAATTACTGCTATAGCAAGCGGAGAATATGGTGCCGGAATAGGCGGTGCCTACAACGCGAGTTGTGGCGATATAACCATCAGCGGTGGTATTGTTACTGCCGTTGGTGGCGATCATTGCGCAGGCATTGGCGGAGGTAGACGTGGGGCTAGCACTAATGCAGGACATTGCGGCAATATTCTTATCAGCGGCGGTGTCGTATCTGCTACGAGTGGCAAACACGCTGCAGCCATAGGCGGTGGTAGAGGAAACAACAATAATTATAAGACTAATTGCGGTACTATCACAATCACCAATACTGCTTTAAAAGTGTATGCTGAACAAGGAGGAGATAAAGGTTCCACCAATACCATCGGAGCCGCTAAGTATGGAAACTGCGGCGCCGTAGAAATCGGTGGTAATACGGGTGTAATAAACGATGACCCATATACTTACCGAACCAAAGAAGACAGAGAAATTGTGGTTGACTACATTAACGCCATCGGTACCGTTGTCTATACGCAGGAGTGTAAAGACAAGATTGATATAGCTCGTGAGTTATATGATGCGCTTGAAGACTCACAGAAAACACTTGTTACCAACTACCAAACTCTGTTAGACGCGGAAGCTGCATACGCTGCTTTGATCCCGCAACCCGGACCGGCCAACCAACTCTACATGGAGGTGGATGGCACAGCAGGTACCTTGAAATGGGGTTTGGCAGGAAGCAATCCTGTGTATGACGGAGACGCTATTCAATATAGTGATCGTAAGTATATCACGACACTTACTATTGATGAGTCGTGTCAGAATCATACGCTGACGTCATTCTATAATCTCTTCCATATTTTCAAGGCTTTGACTACCATCAATGGTATTGAAAACTTGGCAACGGCGAACGTTGAGAGTATGCGTTATATGTTCTATGACTGTCAGGCTCTGACTTCTCTTGATCTCAGTTCGTTCAATACGGCGAAAGTGACGGATATGAAGGGGATGTTCAACGGATGCTCTAATTTGACTACCATCTACGTAGGCGACGATTGGAATACTTCTGCTGTTACGAACGGAGGCGCTATGTTCTATGGTTGTACTAATCTTCCTAATTATGATAGTGAAGCAACAGGCGTCGAAAAAGCTTATGTCGGCGCAGGCGGATATCTGTCTGCTATGCTGACTCCGGCTGACGTGATGGCGCTGATTGCCGCTATCGGCGAGGTAGAATATACCGCTGAGTGCAAGGCGAAGATTGATGCTGCTCGTGCGGCATTCGACGCGCTGAGCGCCGCAGACCAAGCGCTGGTAACCAACTACAGCACTTTGACCGATGCGGAAACGGCTTATGCAGATGCTAAACAAGCTGCTGATCAAGCTGTTGCAGATCCGGTGATTGCGCAGATTAACGCACTGCCGACGGCTGTCAAACTCTCTACCTATGATTTAATGGTAGCCGCGCGCGAGGCATACGATGCTTTGAACGCTGACCAAAAGGCTTTAGTCCCCGCAGCAACACTGACGAAACTCACCGACCTCGAGGCTGCATTCGCTGCTATCGGCGGAGGCGCTGGTCCCGAGGAACTGCTGACGACCATCACGGTTGACGCAGGCGAAGTTAATTACACCGTAGCGGATGTAGTGAACCTTGATCAGAGCGGAGCTTCTTTAGGTCAAGACGGATGGACAAGCGGC
>JAGCSQ010000096.1 GCA_017964045.1 Paludibacteraceae bacterium | reverse complement strand
CGAAGTGGTCACCTCATGGAATGCAGGTATTGTCTTCTGTTCGAGCTGGGCCACTGCCGCAAAGCTAATCCTTACCCTAAGGGCAAGGAGCCCCGCTACCTGCGTATGCCCAACGGCACCGTCGTCCGTCTCCACTTCGACTGCCCCAACTGCCAAATGCTTATTTATAAACAATAAAAACAACCAAATTTGACATTCCATTTGCGAGTGTCATTTTTTTGTTGTACCTTTGCAGCGCAAAATCTTAGAACAAACCAATATGCAACACAAACTATTTCTCCTGGCAGCACTTGTGATAGCATTTGCTGCATGCAACGACAACGAACCTCAAGTCATTAACTATTACATCGACGACAACCCCGCCGTCGTTCAAGGTCAGCTGAGTGGTAAGTTCTCCGTCAGCCCTACCAAGAAGGTCAGCTTCTCCCAGGGCAACCTCCAGTACAACGCTGTTCAGAACGTCTGGCGCTTTGCAACTAACCAATACGACTATGTTGGCGATGCGACCATGGGGACAGTTAAGATCGGCACAACCAAGTGCAACAACGCGCTTATCAGCAACACCTACAATGGCTGGATTGACCTCTTTGGATGGGGAACCGGAGATAATCCCACAATGTCAAGTACTTGGTATTTCGATTATCCTACATTCGTTGATTGGGGTAAAAACAGAATCTATAATGGTGGCGATAAGGTTAATTTATGGCGCACATTGACTAGAGATGAATGGGTATATCTCTTCCGTGGTCGAAAGGACGCGGAGAAGAAGTTCGCCTTGGGACATATCTATCTGGATGCTTACAAAAGCGATAGCGTTAATGGCTTATTCCTGCTACCTGATAGTTGGACAAAACCCGCTGATATTGAGTTTAACCTGAGTGTAGATAAAGGCTTAGAGTGGATAACCTCTGGTTATGGTGATATCACTTATTATACCAATGACAATTTGGATAATTATAATCACAATGGATATACTCTTGACGAATGGAAAAAGTTGGAGGATAGTGGTGTCGTTTTTTTGCCTGCAGCGGGCGACCGCAACAGCGGCACGGTTGTGAAAAATGTCGGTTCGAGCGGTTACTACAGGTCGGCTACGCCTTACGACACGGGCAACGCGTACTACCTCCTCTTCCATTCGCGCGACCTCCATCCGCACTACTACTACGATCGCTCCTACGGTTTCAGTGTCCGTCTTGTAAGATAATTCAAAAAAGGATCAAGTGAAGCCACAAAATTTGTCCCACCGCAGAGCCACACTTAATAGGCTTTCAATAGGACTTCAATAGGACTTGGATATAGAAATCTGAGTCCTATTTTTGCACAATCAACATATGCTTAAGAGATGCTTAACATATGCTAATATTCGAGGAACCTTCGACCACGTCCCGACGACGTCCCGACGAGGTCCCGTAGAATGGGGCTTAAATTACAGATAATCAGAGAATTGACTTGAATGGTTGCGCATTGGTCGCATGGTGAGCAACGGCGCACTCGCTCGCAGAGCGAAGTCAACAGAGAGCGCTCGCAGGAGCGTGGGCTTACAGAAAGAGGGGAGAGGAGAGAGAAGAGATTGGAGAAAAGTGCTCGAGAGGGCACTTTTTTTGCGTATTATTTGCATATCTCGAAAAAAAGCAAACAAATATTTGTTGTAATTTCGGTCCTCCCTACTTGAAAGCAGGGTCCCCCCGAAATTACGTTCGCACGTTCGTGCCAATAACAAGTCTTTTCCGTTAAAAATTCAAATACATTCGATTTTTACCGTAAAATCCTTGTGTATTCCAAATATTTGTAGTACTTTTGTGCGCTGAAATGATAATATATCTGCTATTATACTTGTTATTGGCATTGGGAGTGTCGTTCCTGTGCAGTATTCTGGAGTCAACATTGATGTCCACGACGCTGAGTTATCTGACTGTGCGTGAGGAAGAAGGTGATGCTGCAGCGGTGAGGATGCGTGAGTACAAGACAGACCCGGATCGTGCGCTGGCTGCCATACTATCGCTCAATACCATCGCTAACACCATAGGTGCTGCAGGCGTAGGTCAGCAGGCGACGCTGCTATTCGGCAGCAAGTGGTTCGGACTGGTGAGCGCCATAGTGACGCTGTTGATACTGATCATATCAGAGATAATACCTAAGACCTTAGGTGCAACATACTGGAAGCACCTGACATCGTTCGCGGCATACACGATACGCGCGCTGATAATAATAATGTATCCGTGCGTGAAACTGATGGAGTACATCACTCGACTGTTCCCTGAACCGGATGAGGCTACGGTGAGTCGTGAGGAAGTGGTGGCATTGGCATCAGTAGGTGAAGAGGAAGGTGTGATCGAGGAGAGCGAGAACAACATGATTCGTAACCTGATGCGATTGGACGAGATACAGGTATGCGAGGTGATGACGCCGAGTGTGGTTGCAGCTATCGCTCCGGAGTCGATGACGCTGAAGGAATACTACGACAGCGACGACTACGACCACTTCTCGCGCATACCGGTTTATGCCGACTCGCCGGAGTACATAACAGGTTACATCCACCGCAATGATGCGCTGGAGGACCTGACGGAAGACCACTTCACGAAGACGCTGGGCGAGATAAAGCGTCCGCTGCCGATGTACAACGAAGAGATGTCAGTGGGCGATGTATTCGACAAGATGCTGAAGGAGAAGAGTCAGATAGCCATCGTGATAGATGAGTACGGTTGTTTCCGCGGAATCATCACGCTGGAAGACGTGATAGAGACCATCTTCGGCCTTGAGATCATCGATGAGAACGACGAGATAGCGGACATGCAACAATATGCCCGCGAGCGTTGGAAACAACGTCAGAAACGATTCTATAAGCCTGTGCCGAGACGGAGGTAAGATTTAGAAGATAGGCTCCTCGGTAGCCTCATCTGCATCGGCAGGGTCGTTAGGAAGGACTTCGTTATCGACACGTCTATCGTTCAGGTAATCAGGACGATAGAGGATTTGTACGTTTTCGGCAACAACCTCTGTTTTGCGACGGATTTGACCATCCTTTTCCCAAGTACGTGTCTGGAGTTTACCCTCCACGTAGATCTTCATACCCTTACGGATATGGTCTTCAGCCCACTCGGCGAGATTACGCCAGAGGACGATGGAATGCCAGTCGGTTTTGTCGGGCACCTGTGTGCCATTTTGCATAGTGTAACCACGCTCGGTGGTAGCTAAGTTAAAGTTTGCAATTGCAACGCCACGGTCCAGGTATCGTACCTCCGGATCACTACCTACGTTGCCTATTAAAATTACCTTGTTTACGGAACTCATAAGGTCGGGGTTTAAAAAAAACGCTGCAAAAGTACAAAAAAGTTTTGATATATCAAAAAAAAGTAGTATCTTTGCGCAAATTTTTATTAACTTTATCTTTACCAAGCGTATGAGAAACTTAAAATTCTATTTGATTGCGGCCCTGACAGTGATGCTGGCAGCAAGCGTTAACGCGCAGGAGAAGCTGATTCGCTGCGTGGCTTTTTACAACCTTGAGAACCTCTTTGACACCCTTCATGATGAGGGCAAGAACGACTACGAGTATCTGCCGGATGGCGGTAATCACTGGACAGGACTCAAGTACGAGCACAAAGTAAAGAATATGGCATACGCCGTCTCGCAACTGGGCACAGACGAAGACCCGCGTGGTGCGATGTGCGTAGGTGTATGTGAGGTTGAGAACCTGGGCTGCCTGCAAGACGTGGCAAAGAAGTGCAAAGACTATGGTCGCAACTTTGAGGCTATATTGCTTGAAGGTCCTGACCGTCGTGGTGTGGACTGCGGATTCCTATATAACCCCGAGATGTTCAAGCCGGTTAATATCCGTGGTCATGAGCTGAAGGCTCACTACGCAGATGGCGGTTTGGTTAAGACCCGTCTGCAACTGCTGATATCAGGTTATATCCTGGGCGTTAAGCCGCTGGAGAAGATACATATCATCGTAAACCACTGGCCCAGCCGTTACGGAGGAGAGCTTCGCTCACGTGCTACTCGCGACTCGGCCGCTATGCTTACCAAGAGCATCTGCGACAGCATATACTTGAAAGAGCCTCGTGCTAAGATCATCATCATGGGTGACCTGAATGACGACCCGTACAACCACTCATGCGCCGAAGTGCTGAAAGCACGTAAGACCCGCGAGGAAGTGGAGGAGCAGGGATTCTTCAACACCCTATGGCAGAAGCTGGATCGCGGAATCGGTTCGCTGGCATACAACGGCAGCTGGAACCTATTCGACCAGATTATCATCTCAGAGCCGCTGATGAACGCTAAGCTGGAGGACGGCAAGTGGTGCTACTGGAAATCGCAGATATTCAATAAGGACTTCCTGACCTTCCAGGACGGCAAGGACAAAGGAACGCCGCTGCGTACACACAAAGCCGGTATATGGCTTGACGGCTACGGCGACCACTATCCGACAATGATTTATCTCATCAAAAACAAATAAACAATGACAACAGTACTGCAACGAAGTACAGAACCCATCAAGATGCGTAATTACGGACGCATCATCCAGAATATGGTGACCTACGCATGCACGCTTCCGAACAACGGCAAGCGTCGTGCGCTGGTGATCTATATAGCTCAGTGCATGAGGCAAAAGAATGTTGCATGGAACAAAGACCAAGAGTCAGGTCTTCAACGCGTTAAGGCAGATATAGTCAAGCTGAGCGACGGCCGCCTCAACTGCGACTTTGAGGGTTTTGACGAACAGGTTCAATCCATCAAAGTAGAGGCCAAGCAACCGCAACAACAAGGTAATAAAAAGAAGAAAAAATAACTATGGTACTCGAAGCCAGTCGTTACAAAGTGTTTGCCGGTAGTCAAGGCGAGGCTATCGCTCGCAAGATATGTGAACACCTTGGATGCCCGTACGGGCAAGTTAAGATAGACCGTTTCTCGGACGGCGAGTTTGCCGCCTCGTTCGACGAGTCAGTACGTGGTCACTCTGTTTATCTGGTTCAGTCCACTCGTCCGACGAGCGACAACCTGATGGAGCTGCTGCTGATGATAGATGCAGCCAAGCGTGCGAGCGCGTACAAGGTGATAGCCGTTATTCCGTACTTTGGATGGGCTCGTCAGGACAGAAAGGATAAACCGCGTGTGTCAATCGGCGCTAAGCTGGTGGCAAATATGCTGCAGACGGCAGGTGCAGACCGCATCATCACGGTGGACCTGCATGCCGACCAGATACAAGGATTCTTTGATATACCTGTTGATCACCTATATGGCGCTAATGTTCTGGCCGAGCATGTGCTGGCGATGAACCTGGATAACCTGATCATAGCTTCGCCGGATGTAGGTGGTAGTAAGCGTGCCAGCGCTTTTGCCAAGAAGATACATGCGTTATCAGGACACGATGTGCCGATGGTTATATGCTACAAGAGCCGTCCGGGATACAATAAGATAGGCGAGATGCGCGTGCTTGGTGAAGTAGAGGGCAAGAACGTAGTGATCGTGGATGATATGGCCGATACGGCAGGCACACTATGCATGGCAGCCGAGCTGATGAAGAAAGCCGGAGCACAGAGCGTACGTGCCGTAGTGAGCCACGGAATACTGTCAGGCAATGCTGCAGAGCGCATCATGAAATCGCAACTGGAGGAGTTGGCCTTTACAGATACACTGGCCTTTGACCCGGCCCTCTGCCCGAAGGTTCAGATAGTGTCGATAGCCGAACCGATAGCTCGCACGATACGTGCCATACAGGAGCACCGCTCCATAAGCGAACAGAATATTCGATGAAGAAGGTTATATATTTAGTATTTTTCTCATTTATTCTATTAACGGCTTGCGGTAAAAAGCAAGCCGTTATAGACCGTCCTGCATTCTCAGCAGATTCGGCATATCATTATATAGAGACGCAGATGTCGTTTGGTCCGCGCGTGCCGAATGGTCAGGGACATACCGATTGCGTGATATACCTGGTTCATCAACTGCGTCGCTTCGGAGCCGATGTGACGCTGCAGAAAGGAACGATGACCGACTACTCGGGTCGAGTGCAGCCGGTAATGAACATCATCGGTCGCTTCAACCGCTCGGAGTCCGCGTCGCCGGTGCTGCTGTGTGCTCACTACGACACACGTCCATGGTGCGACCAAGAAGAGGATTATGCCAATAGGTTTATGAACGTGCCGGGAGCTAACGACGGAGCGAGTGGAGTAGGTGTGCTGCTGGAAGTGGCTCGTCAGATCAACATGAAGGAAGATTTGGCGACGCCGGTGGATATAGTATTCTTTGACTGCGAGGATATGGGTACGCCCGACTTCTATACAGGTGAACAGAGAGAGAATACCTGGTGCCTGGGTTCGCAGCTGTTTGCAGATGAATATCTGAACCGGGAGGTGAGATACCAGTATGGTATATTGCTGGATATGGTTGGTGCTCCGGATGCTCGTTTTCCGCGTGAGTACTACTCATCGCAGTACGCAGAGAACTACCAGGAGCGTATATGGCGTACGGCTCGTGACTTGGGATATGGGCGATACTTTGAGGATAGGTTGTCGTATCCTATCGTTGACGACCATTACTACCTGAATCTGGCAGGTGTTCCGTGCGTAGATATCATCCACTATGATATGCAGCGTTCGACGGGTTTTCCGGAGTGGTGGCATACGAGGCGGGATGATATGGGCAATATAGATAAGTCGTCGCTTCAGGCGGTAGGTGAAGTGGTTATGGCGTTGTTGTGAAGATTGAAGATTGAAAGATGAAAGAGTTATTAAGAATACGAGAGCTGCATGCTTCGATTGCAGGCAAGGAGATACTTAAGGGAGTGAACCTCAGTATCAATGAAGGAGAGGTACATGCTATCATGGGACCGAATGGTGCGGGTAAGTCCACGTTGTCAGCCGTGATAACCGGTCATCCGGCATATGAGGTGACGAGTGGAGAGGTGCTGCTTAATGGTGAGAACCTGTTGGCAATGCCACCCGAACAGCGCGCACGCGCGGGCGTGTTCCTTAGTTTTCAGTATCCGGTGGAGATACCGGGCGTAAGTATGACCAACTTCATGCGCACGGCTGTTAACGAAAGGCGTAAGTATCAGGGGTTGCCCGAACTGTCAGCCTCAGAGTTCCTGAAGCTGATGCGTGAAAAGCGTAAGATGCTGCAACTGGCAGATAAACTGCAGGGACGTTCAGTAAACGAAGGTTTCTCCGGCGGAGAGAAAAAGAAGAACGAGATATTCCAGATGGCAATGCTGGAGCCGTGTTTCTCCATTCTGGACGAGACTGACTCCGGATTGGATATAGACGCACTTCGTATTGTCAGCGAAGGTGTTAACAGGCTTAAGAACGAACATAATGCCTTCCTCGTAATCACCCACTATCAGCGACTGCTCGATTATATTGTTCCGGACTTTGTGCACGTGCTGGCAGACGGTCAGATAGTCAAGACCGGCGATAAGACACTGGCTCTGGAACTGGAAGAAAAAGGATATGCGGAGTTTGAGTAAAGGTGAAGTGGTAGAGCAGATTCTTCTTAACGAAGCTAATCTTGACCTGCATTTTGTACAGAGCGATGACTCTGTGCTTCGATTGTTTGTGCTCAATCTTAGTCCTGCTGACAAGACGACAGTGGAGATATATGTTGACCAGCAAGGCAGAGGTTGCCGTACAGAGGTATATAGCCTGAACCTGCTGCGTGATGAGCAGAGGTGCTCGATGCATACTCACATCACTCACTCGGCTAACGACGGGCAGAGCTTGCAACTAATAAAGTTTGTGCTGAATGACAAGGCTAAGGGAGAGTTTTACGGAGAGCTGAAGATTCAACCTGATGTCCGGCATATAGATGCTCAGCAGACTAACCGTAATCTGCTGCTGACGGATGAGGCAGAGATGCGTACGCGTCCGCAGCTGGAGATATATGCTGACGACGTGAAAGCCGGTCATGGTGCTTCCACAGGACAGCTGGATGACCAGGCACTATTCTACATGCAGCAACGTGGTATCGGCAGAGATGAAGCCAGACGGATGCTGATAGCAGCCTTCTGCAAGGATATGGTGATGCCACTCAGCGACGAGGCTAAGCGCACAGAGTTAATGGAGACGATTGATAGAATAGTCTAAGAGAGCCAGCAGACTCTTTTTAGCAGACGAATCGTGGAAACAAGACAAGGCCTTAATGGCCTTTTCTTTTTGCTCATTGATGCAGTGGTAAGCGTAACGAATACCATCGTAACGCATGACGAAGGACTTGATTTCCTGCTCTGCATCGGTGATGTTGAGCGTTGAATCCTTGGCGGCAATACGCTCGGCCAGACTGCGGATTTCATCAGCTTCAGCCTTAGGAGCACGCTTGAGAGATATGATCAGGGGCAATGTGGCTTTGCCGTCACGGATATCGTTCATGGTAGGTTTGCCCAGCTCTTCAGCGTCGGAGTAATCGAGGATATCATCTTTAATCTGGAAGCACATACCCAGCGCCAATCCATACTCGCGCAGGGCAGTAGTCTGGCGCATGCTTGCGCAACTGGACTCTGCTCCGCTCTCGGTGCAAGCAGCAAATAGGCAGGCCGTTTTCTTTTCGATGATACTGAAGTAGGTAGCCTCGTCTATCCACATCGAACCATCGTTATGCAGTTCGATCAGTTCACCCTCGCTAAGCGTCTCGCTCATCTGAGCAAAGATGGTCATGATAGGAGTGTTGCGGATTTGTGTAGTGAGCTCCATGACGCGGGCAAAGATATAGTCGCCGGTGAGTATGGCGATCTTGTTGCTCCAGCGCTTTTGCACAGCCTCTGCTCCACGTCGGGTAGGTGAGTTGTCCACGACATCATCATGCAATAGCGAGGCATTATGGATGAGTTCGAGAGCTACGGCAGTCTGGATGGTTTTGTCGGTAACACCATGGCATATCTGCGCCGAAAGCAACACCAGCAACGGTCTAATCTGCTTACCGCGCTTGCTCAGGATATATGTCAGCACCTGCTGAAGCAAATCGTTGTCGTGCTTCAACTCGGCCTGGAAGGTTTCGTCAAAACGCTGAAAATCCTTCTCAACCGGACGCCTTATTTCGTCTAATGATATCATAGATGTACCAAAACGGCTGCAAAGGTACAACTTTTTTTTTAATTGCGCAAATTGCGTCAATTTTTACACATAAAATATTGCATTTTTGCGTACCTTTGCGCCACAAACGAATAATAACTAAATTTTAGTAATATATGAAAGCATTCATGGACAAGGACTTCCTGCTGCAAACAGCTACAGCTCAGGAGCTCTATCACGAACATGCGGCAAAGATGCCGATTATTGATTACCACTGTCACCTTATTCCTCAAATGGTTGCCGAGAACAAGCGCTTTGAGTCGATAGCTCAGATTTGGCTTATGGGCGACCACTATAAATGGCGCGCAATGCGTAGCAACGGTGTAGATGAAAAATTCTGCACCGGTAAGGATACGACAGACTGGGAGAAGTTTGAGAAGTGGGCAGAAACGGTGCCTTATACCTTCCGTAATCCTCTTTATCACTGGACTCATCTGGAGCTCAAGACCGCTTTCGGCATAGAGGAGCGTCTGAATCCCGAGACCGCACGTGCTATCTATGACAAGTGCAACGACCTGATTGCCAACGATCCGAAGTTCTGCCCGCGCGGACTCATGAAGCACTATCATGTAGAGCTGGTGTGCACGACCGACGATCCTGCAGATAGCCTGGAGTGGCATCAAAAGTTACTAAGTGAACAAGTACCAGGTACTAAGGAACCGAGAATGTTGCCGACATGGCGTCCGGATGCAGGTATGAATATCGAGGCTGCTACATGGAAGGCATACATAGAGAAACTCGCTAAGGTTGCAGGTATGGAGATTCGTACGTTTGCTGACCTGGTAGAGGCATTGCAGAAACGTCATGACTTCTTTGAGAGCCTGGGTTGCCGTCTGAGTGACCATGGAATCGAGGAGTTCTATGATGAACCTTATACCGACGCTGAGGTTAATACAATCTTCCAGAAAGCATTGCTGGGACGTGAACTTTCCACATACGAGATTCGTCAGTACAAGCACGCTTATCTGCATGCACAGGCAGAGATGGACTATGCTTCAGGTTGGACACAGCAATATCACTACGGTGCTATTCGTAACAACAACAGCAAGATGTTTGCTAAGCTGGGTGCAGACACCGGCTTCGACTCGATTGGTGAGTTCACAACAGCTAAGGCTATGAGTCACTTCCTGGACGAGATGAACAGCGAAGGACACTTGGCAAAGACAATCCTCTATAACCTGAATCCGTGCGCTAATGAAGTTATCGCTACGATGCTTGGTAACTTCCAGGATGGCTCTGTTCCCGGTAAGATTCAGTTCGGTTCCGGATGGTGGTTCCTCGATCAAAAAGACGGTATGGAAAAACAAATGATGGCTTTGAGTAACCTCGGATTGCTGAGTCGCCTCGTAGGTATGTTGACCGATAGCCGTTCCTTCCTCTCGTACCCGCGTCATGAGTACTTCCGTCGTACGCTCTGTAACGTCCTCGGCAACGACATCGAGAACGGCATGATTCCATACACCGGATATGAGAAAGCCCGCGTTCAACAGATGGTAGAGGATATTTGCTATAATAATGCAAAGAACTATTTTAAATTTTAGATTTGACATTTTACAATTTACAATTAAAAAAAATATACTATGGCTAAAATCGTAACATTAGGCGAGATTATGCTCCGCCTGAGTCCTGAAGGACAAGACCGTTTTGTACAATCTGATCACTTCCGTATCATCCCCGGTGGTGGTGAGGCAAACGTAGCTATTTCGTGCGCTAACTACGGCCACGAGGCTTATCTGGTAACCAAACTGCCGAAACATGAGATCGGTCAGATTGCTGTTAACTCGCTGCGTCGTTACGGCGTAAAGGACGATTATATCGTTCGTGGCGGTGACCGCGTGGGTCTGTATTACTGCGAGACAGGTGCTTCGATGCGTCCGTCGAAAGT
>JAGCSQ010000095.1 GCA_017964045.1 Paludibacteraceae bacterium | reverse complement strand
CGTCATTAACTGGACTCTATGGTTTGTAACCCAATGGAGTCCTTTATCTGCTAATCCGTTCTTGGCATTCAGGCCTTGAGCCATATCGCCATAGTTAACGGACGTAATCTCATATTCCAGACCCAACTGAAACCTTCCTACCGTATAAAGCAGCGTAGGCGTCAGTCGCCACATCTGGTTCATATTCGGCACGCGAGGATAGTAGTAATACTGGTTTATCTCTGCAGCATCCAATCGTCCGTTGCTATTAGCGTCATACAAGGCTTCCTTCGTTCCGAAATTATGTATATATCCGGCAAACAGTATTCCCTGAAGTTTCTGCGGATGTTTCTCTTCCTGTGCACCTACTTTTCCTCCATAAACGATACTTATCCATGACGATGATGTCCGTGTCGGAGTATAGCTGTACGAGCCGCCGCTATTTATTTTGCTTACGCCATAACCGCCATTCATATTCATGTGCTCTCCTGCCTCAGCAAGTATGCTCTTGGCCTTGATGGAAAACTCGCCTTTTTTATACTGCAGATATATATATGGCGACGCCGTAGTAATCCTATCCTTTACCTTCACCACCAAATTTGCTCCGTCTTTCGTATGTAGCGGCTGCAGATTATCGTCCAACGCAATTCCTATATGCCTTGGCTTTATACTCAGCACATCTGCTCCTACGCGCATCAAGAAACCCTTATCGTGGAATGATAGTCCCAAATATGCTTCAGGAGTCTTGCTATAAGCTATATATTCTGCCGAAGCGCCAAGCGGACCTTGCGACATATATTGCATCTGCCATATTCCCGCTGCCGTCAAGGTAAAGTATTTACCCAATCTGGCATCCATCTTAACCTGTGGTGTGCGGCTGAACGGACCAAACGGAGCACCGGAACTCAGAGCTATCACATCGCTCAAGTCAGCAGCCATCGGATGCCATGCCTGACCAAGCAACAGGTCCACACGGGCAAAGTCCTTGCTGTTCATTCTTAGGCTATCCCACCCGAGCGTCAGATAAGCTTGCCTCAGTCGCAACTGTGCCTTGCCGCCAAGCGAATGACCTGTACCATTCAATCCGGCATAGAAGTCGGCTTCTATCTTAGCGCCAAACTCCGTGCCACGCCATTTATAACCTACGATATTAACGCCTACACGCGTCGTAAGACTCAGATAACGGAATGTACTCTGTGCATTCAAATCCTCGCTCAGAGACGGGTCTTCTGCATTATTCCACAGTTCATCATATGGCTGATAATTATATAGGTCAGCCATACCCGACATCGACTCACGACTATCGTAAGTAAAGTAGTTACGTATGAACCCGTAGAACTTATAGTGTTGCTTCAGATGACTGACAGCAGCCTGACGCTTTGCCACCTTAACGCTATCACGCGCTATGTCACGCGCCAAAAGCGGCAACGACAACACTACTGCCATTATCACAAACAATAAGCGCCTCATGCCTTGCGATACTTCTTAATCATATATCCACCTGCCAGCAGCAGCATTACCCACGGAGCACCAACAGGCACTTCATCCGGGAATGGTTCAGGATCTTGACCATAATCGTCCCACTCATCGTTACGACGATTCGTAACGCGGCGCTCAGGACCATTCTTATCAACAACCTCCTGCTCTGCCCTACGCGTCGTCTCCGCATTCAGATTACGCGACGACACACGTGCCAACGTAGGTAATACATATACTGATGTACTAACCGATATAGGCGAGCTGACAATATTATTGCTTACCGTCGTTGTAGTACCCGTAAACGTTCCACCTGTACTACCTCCACCACCGATATGATGTATCTGAGCTGACGACGAGGTATGTATTGTTCCTGCCGGAGCTGTTGACTGGAAGCTACTGGTCGGAGCCTGGAAATGCGATACCGGCACAGAAACAGGACCTGTTCGTCTGAGCGACGATGGAGCCAAACGAGGCGCGTTCACCGTCGGAGCAGACGTACGATCAGAAGGGGCATTAATTAGTACTGCCTCCTCTACTGCATCCCACTCGTCGTGATGAAGGAACACGTATCTCAAAAGACATAAGTAACCAGCGAATAGTATAACTAAACACGTCACCACCACATGGCGTCTATTACTGAAAAAAGGAAATCTCATGGCCGTGATGTATTTAATTATTTAACAATAGTCTTTATCAGTTCGCTCTTACCATCAGCTACCACACGAACCTCATATACACCTGCCTGTAACGGCCAGCTGTAGTTCGATTCGCTTGTAAACTGCCTATCTGCCATCAGTCGTCCTGACACATCATATATATATACGTGCGCATGTGCAGGTAGTCGCGAGAGCCGCAGTCGCCCGTCTCGTCCTTCAGCAAAGACGTGCTCTGCCCAGTTCTCTTCACAAGCTGTAGGCATTGCCTTCGGCTTCAAAACCAGGCTTAAAGCAAAGCGATTATCTATCTCTTGCTTACCGCTTACGCTGAATACGTAACTCTCATCCAGCAGGTCTGTATGTATGCCTGTAACGTTATCGCTTAGATAGATGTGCTCAAACGCACTCATATCTATGTTCTCGTTAATGGCAAAACTATAGTATCCTTGTCCCGGCAGACGTACGCCAACAGGTATCGGCTGCGAGAGACGCTGGGTATTAACGGCATTGAATGCCAATCGCATCTGGTCTGCATCCTGCAGTGTATAAGCCTTGAGTGAGTACTTACTACCAAACTCTTTACTCAAATCAGCCATCATATCGTAGTCAGGCGTATAATTGTCTCCTACAACTACTCCAAAGTTATCCTCGGTCTCATTGCCTTGCAGCAACACACTTACAAGAGCCGACGAAACTATCTGAGCGTTTCTGCGAGCCGGGGCAGCAATTACACGATGCTCACGCACATATGAGAGCAAAACATCATCACCTGCAGATTGACCATCCACACCTACTTGAATGAAGAACGGAGTGAAAGGCGGCAAATCTGTAGCAGAAACAAGGTGTTGCGAGTAGTCAGAACGGTCAGCGTTAATCTGAGTTACATAAGGCACCGAGCCTCCGTCGTTAATATACCAACCGTCGTTATCCGGATCAGGAACAAGTGCTCCAATTGTCAGTTTGAGTTGAGCATCT
>JAGCSQ010000011.1 GCA_017964045.1 Paludibacteraceae bacterium | reverse complement strand
CTGAGCCAGGATCAAACTCTTCGTTGTAAAAAAGAAATTATAATTTAGCTCAGATTAACGATTTATTAAGTGTATCAAATTGATAGGGACTTTCCTAAAAAATTTGTACTACATCTTGATTGATCAATCTTTCAAAGGTCACTTTTTTTGACTCGCTCTTTCGTTTTTAGCGCGAAATCGGCTGCAAAGGTACTGCTATTTTTTCATATGGCAAAATATTTTTGCATTTTTTTTTGAAAAAAGTTTGTAACTGCCTGATAATCAGTATCCATTATTTTGGGCACAAAAATGGCCGCTTTCAACAAGTGTGAAAACGGCCATAAACTTATTCCTTATATATTATATAATACGTACGCGTGCTACGCGCGCAATGCACGCGCGCACGAGAGATAGACAAGACGAGTCCAGGCAACGGCATAGGCTATAACGCCCAACCATAGTGTAGAATGCAGATAATCACACACCTTAGCGGGGAAAAGAATATCTATCGGCATCACACACCACAGAACAAACAGAGTCCAGAAGATAATTTTATCCGTCATTGGTCTGCCATCCTCGCTGAAGTACCAGAGGGCATAACCGGTCATAGCAATGGTGTAAGTGGTATATTCAGATGCCTCACTGAAGAGGACGATATACCCCATCAGTCCTGCCAATGCTCCAACGCGGAAGCCATAGTCGCCCCAACTCTTGCGGCAGAGGAAGAACAGAATGCTCAGAATCAGCAGCACTCCCCCCTGGAAAGCACGCATATACGGCAGCGCAAACCAACTGAAGCCCGGCACAAAGATTAGAGAGAAGTAGGTTCCGTTAGTGACATGGTGGTCTGCCAGTTGAGCAAACCAGTTCTGATAACCGGCCAGCAGTCCGTCAAAGCCGCCATTAATAGCAGGCAACAATATAAAGAACAAGCCTGACAACACGGCATATCCTATATTACGCCAAAAGCGCGGGTAGCACAGCAGCAAGGCCAACTCAACGGCACCATAGATTTTAGTGGTAGCCGAGAGCATGATGATAAACACTGCCCAGAATCCCTGTTCACGCTCCAGCAGGATAAATGCCCAAAGGAAGATAGCCGTCACAAGCAGGTTATACTGGAACGGGAAAACACTCTGCTCAACCGTCAGCAGCAGGTAAAGCAGAATGAACGGCACCTTCTGAGACAGCTTACCGGGCAGGTTCTTAACGGCAAAGTAAAAGACTGTATATCCCAGCAGGTTCCACGCAAAGCCACCGATGTAGAAAGGCATGAACGCAAACGGCGTGAACAGCACGCAGAAGATAGGCGAGTAGATGAAGTAGCGGTTATGCTCACTCACGAACTCCGGCGTATAGGAGTTGATGCCGTGCCAGAACTGCTGAGTGGCATCGCGGAAGACGCAGTAGTTCTCTGCCCTACCACGAAAGAGTTCAATCGCTGAAGCCGCTACGGCAATGATAAATCCAAGCCAGTAGATATTGCGCGGAACGGTAAAGAAGTCGATAAACTTTCTCATACTTTTTCGTCGTTATATCTGCGAATAAAATAACCGGGACGATTTTTAGTTTCATTGAAGATACGCCCGAGGTACTCACCAAGAATTCCAAGCGTGAGCAGTTGTATGCCACCGAGGAAAAGTATTGTAACCATTATTGTCGGGTATCCGGCAACGGGGTCACCGTATATAAGCGTTGAGACAAGAATGTATGCCAGATAGATGAATGCCACTATTGAAACGCATATACCAAGGTACATGGCAATGCGCAGCGGAGCCACCGTATAGCTGGTCAGTCCGTTGATAGCCAGGTTAACCAGTTGCGAGAACTTCCACTTAGTTGCGCCTTGCTGACGCTCCAGCTGGTCGTAGTAAATACCCTTCTTCTTAAATCCTATCCACGAGTACAATCCCTTGGTATTACGCTCCGACTCGCGCATCTTGCGCAGCGCCTCTATACAGGTGCGATCCAGCAAGCGGAAGTCGCCCGTATTCTTCTGTATCGGCACTCGCGTCAGACTCTGCAGCATCGAGTAGTACCACTGCGATGTCTTCTTCTTGAACCATGTTTCCTGACTGGAGCGGCGCTGAGCATAGACGTCGTCATAACCTTCTTCCCACCACTTGAGCATTTCCGGTATAGCGGATATAGGATGTTGCATATCAGCATCCATGATGATTACCGCATCCCCCTTGGCATAGTCGAAGCCTGCCATCATAGCCACCTCTTTGCCATAGTTACGCGACAGGTCTATATACGACCAGTGCTTAGGGTCAGCGTGATGCAACTCAATCATCTTATCCAGTGTTGAATCACTACTGCCGTCGTTGACAAGCAGGAACTCCCAATCATAAGCAGGGTTATCCTTGAGCACTTGAGCCATGCAGTCCTGCAGCAAATCAAAGCATGCCTCTTCGTTATACGCCGGAAGAATAATGGTTATCTTCTTTTTCATGATAGAAAAGTATTTATTTCAGTTGACGAATAAGTTCATTATAGTCCACATGGTCGCCTATATATCTTGGTCGATTAGTAATATACTCCGGCGACAGGAGGTCGCGGTCGGCACGATAGTCAGCTGTTTGTATACCCGCAAGCGAGAAAAGCATATGGCATATGTCGCTATTGACGAAAGGCTTATCCACGGAGGCAGCTACCTGCTCCACAATATCCGGATGATTGATACGGAACGAGTCGGATACCATGATAAAGAATGGTATCTCAAACTGATAGTGAGCAATCTCGGGTGTGAGGTGGTTTTGGTCGGAGCGCTCGTAGAAACTACGGTAGTCGTAGCACTCCTCGCCATGGTCGGAGAGATAGATAGCTATTACATCCCTATGTTTAACACGCTCCCACAAAACATTGATAAGGCTGTCGTTATAGCGTGTGGCATTAGAATATTCGGCCGTTATCTTCTGTCCGTGTGCACCTCCATAGCCGGGTTTGATATCATCGGCAGTAAAGTAAGCCGCTTCGGCAGGATAGCGATCGGCATAGTTGACATGCTGTCCCATCACATGATAGATGAGTAGCGTCGGACGCGATGGAAGATACATCGAGTCAGGCATATCCTCCAGCAGTAGGCCGTCGTACTTATACAGGTGCTCATTACGTGCTGTAAACTGCAGATCAGAGAGGGTTGGATGATTGAAGATGACACCACCCAAGTTAGTGAACAAACTGTTGTCTCCCTGCATTACATAGTGGTTCGACCAGGAATAAACATCATAACCAGCCTTCTTGAATACTGCCGTCAACAGGCTGTGTTTAGTCCAGTTGTCATGGCAGTCCTCACTCCACGTTGATACCATATTCTGCATAACGTAAGCCGTCAGATTAGACTGCGTAACCACATCAGTGAACACATATAATGAGCCTTCGTCGTGCATACGCGACATATTAGGTGTTGTCGGCAACGACTCGGGGTTATACAGCGGAGTATGATACTTGTTGTACGACTCGCCTATTATCAGCACTATCATTGGTGAGCGAAACGAGCAACTATCCACAACCGTATTCTCCACCGACGGAATAAGCTCCACATATTCGCGAGCCTGCAACCTTGTGAACGCAGCTCCATAACCAAAGCGCAGCAACGGTGTACGCAGACAGGGCATATAGCGCTCTTCATTCAGTTGCGGAACCGACTCCAGCGTGAAGCAACGTATCAGGGTTATGTGTGAGCCCTCTGTACGTATGGCTGACCAGATAGTGCATATCGCCAGCAGGGCAACCATTATCTTTCGAACTAACCGCGGCAGGTAGTTATACCCCTTAGTTATTCCCCATGCCAAGAGCAGTGAGCCCACACCGCAGGCAATGGTTATCCATAGCGACGGCAAGGCCCACAGACCCGACAGGAACTCCGACGACTCACGACCCGTCGTCTCAAGAACGATACGCACCAGATTAACCGAGAACATCGAGTTATTGAATAGTCCGCAGAATATCTCAACCAGCAGCAATACCGACGACAGCAACCATGCCAGCCAATGCAGGCGTATGGGTTTCAGCGCCGTTGCCAACAAACAATAGAGGTACGTGCCCCAGATAGGAATCAGAATGGCCAGGAACACATCGTTGTGCTGACCGTTGATGTTACCAACCACTGCCAGGGCCAGACTGCCAAGATAAAGATACAGATAAAATATCCTATTGGTGCTAACCGGATAG
>JAGCSQ010000094.1 GCA_017964045.1 Paludibacteraceae bacterium | reverse complement strand
CCGATACTGAAGGAGATAATCACCAGACTGGACTTTATGCTGTCTGTGGGTCTGGGTTATCTGAGCATCGGTCGTCCGGCAGAATCGCTGTCCGGAGGTGAGAGTCAGCGTATCAGGTTGGCCACGCAGATTGGTTCGCGACTTGTAAACGTTCTGTACATCCTTGACGAGCCGAGCATTGGTCTGCACCAGCGTGATAATCAGCGGCTTATCAACTCGCTCAAGCAATTGAGAGACATGGGCAACTCGGTTATAGTGGTGGAGCATGACGAGCAGATAATGCGTGAGGCAGATTATATTGTTGACATAGGTCCTAAGGCCGGTCGATTAGGTGGAGAAGTGTTGTTTCAGGGAACGCCCAAAGAGATGTTAAAGAGTGGAACATTAACGGCGCAGTACCTGAATAATCCGAATAGTCTGACAAGTCGGACTGATCAGACGAATCAGGGAGAACTAATCCTCCGCGGTTGCAGGGGAAATAATCTAAGGAATATAGATGTGAGCTTCCCGTTGGGTAAGATGATAGGTGTGACAGGCGTGAGCGGTAGCGGTAAGTCCACATTGGTGAACAAGACCTTATACCCTATTCTGTCGCAGTACTTCTACCGCAGTCTGACACCACCGATGCCATATGACAGTATAGAGGGATTGGAGTTGATAGACAAAGTCATTGCCGTTGACCAGTCGCCGATAGGTCGTACGCCACGTAGTAATCCTGCTACATACACCAATGTCTTCAACGACATACGTGACCTGTTTGCAGCCTTGCCGGAAGCACAGATACGCGGCTGGAAAGCAGGGCGGTTCTCGTTCAACACCAAAGGCGGACGCTGTGAGGAATGTGCCGGCAACGGATATAAGACAATACACATGCATTTTCTGCCGGATGTGTTTGTGCCGTGTGAAGCCTGCGGCGGGCAGAGGTATAACCGCGAGACGCTGGAAGTGAGATTCAAGGGCAAGACCATAGCAGACGTGCTGGATATGACGGTTAATCAAGC
Source organism: Paludibacteraceae bacterium (assembly GCA_017964045.1). Lineage (GTDB taxonomy): Bacteria > Bacteroidota > Bacteroidia > Bacteroidales > Paludibacteraceae > Colicola. The sequence goes on along the minus strand of JAGCSQ010000094.1, from coordinate 1,850 downwards.
GGTAGAGTTCTTTGAGAGTCAGCCATATATACTACGCAAGATAAAGACTATTCAGGAGGTCGGATTGGGATATATCAAGTTGGGGCAGTCGAGTACGACGCTCTCGGGAGGCGAGAGTCAGCGTATTAAGTTGGCAACGGAACTGAGTCGTCCTTCCACAGGTAAGACAGTGTATATCCTGGACGAGCCGACGACGGGTCTGCACTTTGACGACATACGTGTGCTGATGGGCGTTCTGCGTCAGCTTACCGACCGCGGCAACACCGTCATCATCATCGAACATAACCTGGATGTGATACGCGCTTGCGACCATATCATCGACCTGGGCCCCGAAGGCGGACGTGCCGGTGGTGAGGTAGTGGCGACAGGTAGCGTTGAAGATATAAAAAAGAATAAAAACAGCCTAACCGGACAGTACTTATGATCACTAACACCCTTGCCATACTCAGCCTTGTGCTGGTGCTGATGCTTGTTGTTCCTATTGTGTGCCGCAAGATACGTATTCCATCGATAGTGGGTTTTATTCTTGTGGGCATGGCTATCGGACCGCTCGGATTCAATATCCTGCCGCATAGCGAGACCATTGAAACACTTGGTAAACTGGGCATCCTGTATATCCTCTTTCAGGCAGGTATCGAACTTGACCGCAATGACTTCCGTCAGGAGCGTAAACGTGCCGGTGTGTTCGGATTGATGAGTTTTCTGTTTCCTGCGCTCTTGGGTGCTGCTGCAGGAATGATGCTCGGATATGGCTGGCAGACGGTGGTGCTGCTGGGTGCTATGCTTGGTAGCCACACGCTGATGACCTATCCTATCGTTTCACGCTATGGTCTGCAGAGATTGCCTGCAGTTGGCATCGTCGTTGGCGGGACGTTGCTGACGACAGCATTGTCGCTGGCGATGTTGTCAGTAGTCAGCCTGGAGACCCAATGGTACTGGTGGCTGATGAAGATAGCCTTGTTCTTGTTCCTGACCATCTGGCTCTTCCCATATCTACTGAGAGAGTGCTTCAAGCGTTGGACCGACCCGACGCTGCATTTCTTGCTGGTGATGGTGGTGCTGGTGCTCAGTTCATGGCTTGCTGACTTTGCAGACTTAGAGGGTATTCTTGGAGCCTTCATATGCGGTGTAGCATTGAACGGACTTGTTCCACAGCGCTCGACGCTTATGGCACGTATTAACTTCATGGGAAACACGTTGTTTGTGCCGCTATTCTTGCTGAGCGTAGGCATGCTGCTTGATGTCAGGGCGTTCTTTGACGGAGGCTGGGGACTGATTGTAGCACTGGCCATTATTGTAGCTAAACTGCTCGGCAAATGGTTTGCTTCTTTTGCAGCACAGAAAGCCTTTCATCTATCGGCAGATGAGCGCCGTCTTATCTTTGGATTGACACACGCCTCATCAGCAGGTACGTTGGCTATTGTGACTGTGGGTCTGCACCGCGGAATCTTTGACATACACATCTTCAACGGCGCCATCATTATGATCCTTGCCATGTGTACCATAGCCTCCTTCCTCACCGAAGCCGCAGCTAAGCGACTGGCTCTGGATACTGCCAATGGTCCTACCACGGAACGTGATATTGAACCGTGGCGACTGATCAGCGTAGGCAACGACCAGCGCTCGGCATTACAGCAACTGTCGCAACTGAGTGAACTGCATGAGGTAGAGATAGACAACCGTGCCAGTTGGCAGGAAGCACATAACAGCATCAGTCACGACGGACGAGCCACACTGGTCTATCGCGAGCAGCAGCCGCTTAATACTATACGCCGTATTATTGTGGGTGTACCGCCCAATGCAGAGAAAGAGGTTGACTTTATCTCGTGCTTTGGTCAACTGCGCCGATT
>JAGCSQ010000093.1 GCA_017964045.1 Paludibacteraceae bacterium | reverse complement strand
TATACCATGACATCAAACTGAACGGAAACATTGCCAACCAGTCTTACGATGGTGAACTCACCATTGATGATGAGAATATTAACATTAACTTTAAGGGCCTTGCCGACTTCAATCACGATGAAGCCGAGATGGACTTTAACCTGATAATCAACCACTTCAAGGCCGGAGCACTCAATCTGAGTGAGAAATATGCCGATAGCGATATCGGTCTTAAGCTCCGCGCTCACACGGTTGGTTTGCACATTGACAGCCTTATCGGATACTTGGATATAGACTCTATCCGACTGCGCAACGGCAATGACTCGATGATGATAGAGAACTTTGAGTTGGTGCTGCAGCATAACGACAAGCAAAAGCGCTTGCGTCTGATTAGTGACATCATCACAGCACGTGTTCAAGGCGAGTTCGACTACACGACATTGCCTGTCACTGTTGAGAAATTCGGTATCAGATATATGCCGGACCTATTTACCAAAGAGCGCAAGCAGAAGACTATGTCCAAGCCATCGCGTAATCAGCTTGACTTCTACGTCTATGGTCACCAGCTGCACCATCTGCAACAAATGCTTGATCTGCCGATAGTGGTAAGTGATTACCCAGTGCTGAAGGGCTTTATCGACGAGAAACACGGTGGCTGGGGATTGCATGGCTACATACATTATCTAACCAACCGCAAGGAGACACTGCGTGAGATAACGCTCAGTTCGGATAACGATCGCAAACATGCCAACTTATCGCTGTCGGCACGGTGGTATAAATCGCTATACATGCTACAGACGGCTGTGACTGAGAACAAAGCAAGTATAGACTTCTCGTCATTGGATTCTGTACGCAATCGCACCAGTCACGTTGAATTGGATGCCAAGATATCGCAGCACAAGAACAAGCCGGATATACAGGTGGATATACACCCATCAATGCTACATTTTGCCGATTCCACATACCATATTGCAGAGAGTAGCATCAAGTACTGCGTTGCAGATACAGTGCTGACAGTCAAGAACTTCAGCATCTCATCTGAGTCGATGTCAATCGCCGCCGATGGTGTTGGTTCAACGCGCATGAGTGACTCGCTGCGAGTGCAACTCAGTCAAATCAGATTGGGTTACATACTGCCGTTCGTAGTACCTATAGAGACCATATATGCCGATGGTAAGTTGAGCGGTTGGGCGACATTATACGGTTTGTTCTCACATCCCGTATTTGAGGCAGATGTACGACTTGATTCGGCATATCTCAACGAAGACCATATAGGTGATGCGATAGCCCAAGTGGCCCTGGATCGAGAGACGAACAATATCATTGTTAATGCTGACGTCATCGATAGCACCCACACTGTGGCTCACCTTGACGGACTGGTTGAACCGGCTAAGAACAAGTGGGAACTGGATATCTATCCGGATTCAATCTCAATAGCCTTCATCAACCACTGGACGGAAGGCATATTGGATAATATAGGCGGACAGGCAAGCGGTATAGTTCAGGTTCTTGGTGACGGCCCGATAACATATGTTTTGGCCCGAGTGAAGGCTCATGACGGACACTTGACTATTCCGTTCACCGGTTGCACGTACTATATGAGCGACAGCGTCTTCATGGATTCCACCGCCATACGATTTGAGAATTTGGATTTACATGATGAGGAGGGTAACCTGCTGCATATCAACGGAATACTCAACCACTTCAACTTCAAGAACTTCACCTATCAGATAGACGGTGAACTCTATCACACCATGGCTATTAACCTTCCGGATAAAGCCGGTGAGTGGATTCAGGGTAAGGTCTATGCAGATGGAGATGTGCATATAAAGGGCAACGACGACGAGGTTGTTTTGAGCGCTAATGCTACCAGTGTCGGCAAGTCGCGATTCCGAATGTCCGTGGATGGAGCAGGAACTGCTGATGACAACGAGTTCATCAAGTTCACAGACCATAATCAGGTTAAAGTAAGCATCGATCCTGAGGAAGATAAACTGCGTGATTTCATTGAGAAAAAGACTATTAACCACGATGGTCCTAAGACCCGATTCCTACTGGGCATCAATATGGATATCACTCCTGAGCTGCTGTTCCAACTGGTTATCAACGATCGTATGGGCGATATGATTCAAGGTCGTGGTGAGGGTGCGCTTCGATTCACACTGGATGACTCAAGCGGCGATATGCACCTGCTTGGTACATACACCCTGCAACGCGGTTCGCTTGGTTTCACGGTAGGTAATCTTGTCAGACGTGAGTTTACGCTTGGTGAGGGTAGTCAGGTCATCTGGAACGGTAAACCAGAAGAACCTGAATTGGATGTTACGGCTAAGTATAGAGTAACGGCCTCGCTCAAGGACCTGTTTGGCGACCAGATAAACTCGTTGCCAACTACCAGAACAAACGTGCCGGTTAACACCTGCCTCAGTCTGACGGGAACGATGATGGAGCCGATTATTCGCTTCTCGATTGAGTTACCGCAGTCAGAGAAAACGATTGAAGACCAGGTTCGCAGCATTATCAATACCGACGAGATGATGATGCGTCAGGTGGTTTACCTGCTTGTCTTTGGCAGGTTCTTTACGCCTGAGTATCTGCGTAATACAAACTATACGCCGCTGAATGAGACATACTCGCTGCTATCATCGACAGTAACAGGACAGATTAACTCCTGGCTCGGCAAGCTGACTAATGTGTTCACGCTTGGCTTTAACTTCCGCCGCGATGGCGAAGGCGATGGCGCAACGCAAGAATACGAGGCCGTATTCCAACTGCAGCCGGTTGACAGACTGGTGATTAATGGTAATATCGGCTATCGCTACAACGATATCAGCAACCGTCCTCTCTTTGGCGATGTTGACGTCGAGTACATGATTACGCCGGAAGGTAAGGTTCGCGTTAGAGCCTATACGCACACGGTGGATAAGTACTCACTACGCCAGGCTCAAACCCAACAAGGCGTCGGTTTCGTCTTTAAGCACGACTTCAACTGGAAAAAAGACAAGTAAGCAAAAAAATAGGACTCCGATTTCTATATCGAAGTCCTATTGAAGTCCTATTCAAGTCCTATAAAATGTGGCTGTGATGCCCCACCCTAATTAGGATTATTTTACTTCCTCAAAGTCAACGTCCTCAGCGCCTGACTTATTGTCATTGCCGCCTTGCGGACCTTGCTGTGCATCACCGGGATTAGCCTGTGCACCTGCATTAGTAGCGTTGTACATCTCAGCGGAAGCAGCTTGGAAAGCGCTCATAAGCTCGTTGTTGTACTTCTCACAAGCGTCGGCATCCTTCTTCTCATAAGCCTCTTTGAGGTTCTTGAGAGCAGCCTCAATAGGTGCTTTCTTGTCAGCAGGAATCTTATCGCCCAACTCAGACAGTTGCTTCTCTGTTTGGAAGATAGTAGCATCGGCCTTGTTGAGTTTATCAGCTGTTTCCTTAGCCTTCTTATCAGCCTCGGCATTAGCCTCTGCCTCTGCCTTCATACGCTTGATTTCTTCGTCGCTTAAGCCGCTGGAAGCTTCGATACGAATCTTCTGCTCCTTGCCTGTAGCCTTATCCTTAGCGGTGACATTAAGAATACCGTTAGCATCGATATCGAATGTAACCTCAATCTGCGGTTCACCACGACGTGCAGGCATGATGCCATCCAGGTGGAAGATACCAATTTGCTTATTCTGATTAGCCATTGGACGCTCACCTTGCAGTACGCGGATCTCAACGCTCGGCTGGTTATCAACGGCTGTGGTGAAGGTCTCTTGCTTCTTAGTCGGGATAGTGGTGTTAGCCTCAATCATCTTGGTCATCACACCGCCCATAGTCTCAATACCAAGGCTCAGCGGAGTTACATCAAGCAGGAGGACATCCTTAACATCACCGGTGAGAACACCACCCTGGATTGCAGCACCTACGGCAACTACTTCGTCAGGGTTAACGCCCTTAGACGGAGCCTTACCGAAGAATTTCTCAACTGCAGCCTGGATAGCCGGGATACGTGTAGAACCACCTACGAGGATAATCTCGTCGATATCGCTTGTGCTCAGACCTGCGTTCTGGAGCGCTGTCTTACACGGAGCAATAGTACGTTGAATCAGGTCATCAATCAGTTGCTCAAACTTAGCACGCGTCAGGGTCTTAACAAGGTGAGCAGGAACACCGTTAACCGGCATAATATACGGCAGGTTGATTTCCGTTGAAGTTGTGTTGGAGAGCTCAATCTTAGCCTTTTCAGCAGCCTCTTTCAGACGTTGCATAGCCATCGGATCTTTGCTCAGGTCTGCACCACCATTATCCTTCTTGAACTCATCAACGAGCCAATCGATGATACGATGGTCGAAGTCATCACCACCAAGGTGGGTATCACCATCGGTAGCCTTTACCTCGAATACGCCGTCACCAAGTTCAAGAACGCTGACATCGTGAGTACCACCACCGCAGTCGAAGACTACAATCTTCATATCCTTGTTGGACTTGTCGAGTCCATAAGCCAAAGCGGCTGCTGTAGGCTCATTGACGATACGACGTACGTTCAGTCCGGCAATCTCACCGGCTTCCTTAGTAGCCTGACGCTGACTGTCGTTGAAGTATGCAGGTACCGTGATTACGGCTTCCGTAACCTCTTGACCCAGATAGTCTTCAGCGGTTTTCTTCATCTTCTGCAGGATGATTGCACTAATCTCTTGCGGAGTGTAAAGACGTCCGTCGATATCCACACGAGGAGTGTTGTTGTCACCCTTAACTACTTTATAAGGTACGCGTGCGATCTCACCGCCGAGACGATCGTAGGTCTCACCCATAAAACGCTTTATTGAATAAACCGTCTTTGTCGGGTTAGTGATAGCTTGACGCTTAGCAGGATCACCCACTTTACGCTCGCCACCATCTACGAAACCGATAACGGACGGAGTTGTACGCTTACCCTCAGAGTTCGTAATAACGATAGGCTCATTGCCTTCCATAACTGCGACACAGGAGTTTGTTGTTCCCAAGTCAATACCAATAATTTTACTCATATCTTTTTTCCTTTCATTTATTTTTTCAACTTTCTACGGGACGTCGTCGGGACATCGTCGGGACATCGTCGACCATTCGCCAGACTAATCTCAAACCCTGTGCCAAAGTGGCAAATATAAAAAAAGACTGCCAAAATGTCAGTTTTAGCAGTCTTTTTTGTGTCAGTATATGACTCAGTGATTACTCTTGATTCAGTGTAATGCGCTTGAAATCAATAACATTAACGTTCTCTTTCTTGAGCACATCCTTAACGAGTTCTTTGCTCTCACTCAGGATATATTGCTGCTCTACGAGTGTTGATTCCTTGAGGAATTTCTGCAGACGGCCCTGAGCAATCATCTCAACCTTCTTGAGGTTAATCTGTGCCTCAGCCTCAGCAGGAACTTTAGCGCGGATGTCGCGAGCAATTTGAGCTTGCTCAGCTGTCAACCAGCCCTTAGCCATATTGCTCTCGATATGATCATCGCTATCAGCGTGAGCAGGATTGAGTCCGGCTTTACGCAGAGCGTTCTCAACGGCCTTATTGATTTCGTCTTGTTTGGTTTTGTCAACAGCCACGGCCAACTCACGATCTTTAACCTCTTGAGCTACGTGCTCAGCATCCAGAGCAATCGGGCTCATCGAAGCCACCTGCATGCTGATGCCGTGCAGAACCTCATGGTTAGCGGCAGCATTGTCAGCAGCTGTCAGTGCGCTGAGCTTATTGCCAAGGTGGTTGTATGCGTCAACGAGCGGAGCCTTGATGAAAGCGTAGTCGCTGAGTTCCATCTTCTCTCCGGTAACGCCACTACGCTCGGTAACGAGTTGCTCAACGGTAAGGTCACCTGCTTTGAGAGCCTTAAGAGCCTCAAGGTCAGCAGGTTTCTCTGCCATCGCGATGTCAAGGATACGCTTAACCATAGCTACGAAATCAGCATTCTTAGCCACGAAGTCTGTTTCGCACTTAACGGCTACGATGCATCCGAATCCGTTCTCAGCCTTAGCCAGAACGCAACCCTCGCTGGCCTCACGGTCGCTACGCTTAGCAGCGATAGCCTGACCACGCTTACGGAGCAGGTCCTTAGCAACTTCAAAGTCGCCATTAGCCTCTTCCAGAGCTTTCTTAACATCCATCATACCTGCGCCGGTCATATCGCGCAGTTTCTTAATATCAGCAAGTGTTACAGCCATGATTATGCCTCCTCTTCTTTAGCTTCCTTAGCCTCCTCAGCGGGAGCCTCTTTAACCTCAGCTACTTTCTCAGCCTCGCCCTTAGGAGCGGCTTTGCGAACGCGTGTACGACGAGCCTTAGCTTGCGGAACCTCCTGGTTTGCACCTTCGCCCTCTTGAGCATTGGCAGCAGCCTCATCAGCCTTTTCTACTTTACGCTCCTCCAGACCTTCCTTGATTGCGTCGCAAACAGCCGTCAGGATAACCTCGATAGACTTGGTTGCGTCATCATTAGCCGGGATAACGAAGTCAATATTGTTAGGATTAGAGTTCGTATCAACGATACCGAATACAGGAATACCCAGACGGTTAGCCTCAGCCACTGCGATGTGCTCCTTCATAACGTCAACAACGAATACTGCGCTCGGCAGACGTGTCAGGTCAACAATAGAACCAAGGTTCTTCTCGAGTTTCTCACGCTGGCGAGTGATCTGCAGTTTCTCACGCTTTGAGATGTTATCGAAAGTTCCGTCAGACATCATCTTGTCGATGTTAGACATTTTCTTCACAGCCTTACGGATTGTGGGGAAGTTGGTAAGCATACCACCTGCCCAACGCTCTGTGATATAAGGCATTCCTACCTCTTGAGCCTTAGCAGCAACAACCTCTTGTCCTTGTTTCTTGGTACTTACAAAGAGGATTTTACGTCCGCTCTTGGCGATGTTCTTAAGAGCCTCAGCAGCCTCGTCAATCTTGATGGCAGTCTTGTTGAGGTCAAGGATGTGGATACCGTTGCGCTCCATGTAGATGTAAGGAGCCATTGCGGGATTCCATTTGCGCTTGAGGTGACCAAAGTGGCAACCTGCTTCAAGCAACTGTTCAAAGTTTGTTCTCATTTTGTTTGATTTGTTTGAATTATTCTATTAATAATTATTCCTTTGCCACTATGCCGCAGAGAGTCGCGGCATGGTGGATTCTCTAATCAGCCAATATAGATTAACGTTTCGAGAATTGGAAGTGTTTACGAGCCTTCGGCTGACCGGGTTTCTTACGCTCTACCTCACGAGCATCGCGAGTCATGAAGCCCTCTGCCTTAAGTGCAGCCTTGTCTTCGGGGTTGATCTTAACCAGAGCACGAGCGATTGCCAGACGCAATGCCTCTGCCTGACCCTTGAAACCACCACCGTCAAGGTTCACCTTGATATCATACTTACCCTCTGCATCAAGTTTAGCAAGGGGTTGCTTAACTACGAATTGAAGAATAGGGCTCGGGAAATATACATCCAGCGGACGATCGTTGATAGTGATCTGACCGGCTCCCTCTTTAACGTAAACGCGTGCTACAGCTGCTTTACGACGACCAATTGCATTTATTACTTCCATTTCTTCAATTATTTAAGCGTGTTAATATCAATTTGTTTGGGTTGTTGTGCCTGCATATTGTGTTCTGCACCTGCAAACACGTGAAGGTTATTGATGAGCTTGGCTCCGAGACGATTCTTCGGCAGCATACCCTTAACCACTTTACGGAGCAGACGATCTGCACCCTTATCCAGAAGTTGAGCAGGAGTCATCTCGCGTTGACCACCGGGGAAGCCCGTGTAGCGGATATAGATCCTGTCGTTCCACTTGTTACCTGTCAGTTTCACCTTGTCTGCATTGATGATAATAACGTTATCACCGCAGTCTACATTAGGGGTGTAACTCGGTTTGTACTTACCACGAAGCAGCTTGGCTACCTTCGTGCACATACGGCCAAGAATCTGGCCCTCAGCATCAATAACAACCCACTCCTTTTGAGCAGTTGCTTTGTTGACTGATACTGTCTTGTAATTTAATGTATCCATTTGTTTTTATTTGTTTTAGGCCAAGCCGACAGACATCATTTACCGGACTAAACCGCACTGCCCAACTTGACGATTTATACTAACGCTTTTTCAGTTCGACCCAAAAAAGCGGACAAAAGTACTACTTTTTTTTTATTCACGCAAATAATTTTGTGTTTTTTATCAAAAAACAGCAATTTTTACTCCTCCGGCTCCTGATAATCGGCTGGTTTAGCCTTTTCGACGTCCTCTTCAAGCTTCTGAATAACCTTGGGATAGATTAGCTGAAAGCGGTTAGGATTAGCCGTGTACCAAACCAACGAAGAGTCAAACTGAGCCTGTGTCACTCCGTGCTTCTCCAGCACTGCCTCATAGTATGCATTCAGCTCCTCATCATGCCCGTATGTATAACCGGACTGTTGAAGTATTCCATCTGCACGATGAAGGTCGTAGATTACACTACGCATCTTGTGCTGCGACAGCACACCACGAGGACGGCAACCTACGATTACCGCTGCCAAAACGAGCAATATAAACAGGCGCAATCTCATTTCTTAAAACTACTGTCAAGTTCTTTGCGGAAAAATAGTATTACGACTATCACCGCACAGGTTATATACGAGTCCGCCACATTGAATACAGGCCTGAAAAACAGCACATTACCTGCCTGGTCATGTATTAGCGGGAAGTAAAGCATATCTATCACCTTGCCATACAGCACCGGTGCATAATCCCATATAACGCCATAGAGTGTGCAGTCGATGATATTACCGATTGCTCCGGCAATTACCAGCGCCACCATACAGAGATAACCTGTATTCGCTTTTTCAGTCTTTCGAACCATATAATCAACGTACCATGCCAGCACCCCTGCCATTATCAGCCGAAAGACAGTCAACACCGGTTTAGGTAGCCATTCTATGCCGAAAGCCATACCGTTATTCTCCACGTAGCATATCCAGAACCACGATGTCAGTTCCCGTGCCTCACCCAGGTACATATGACTATGCACCCACAGCTTAACAAGCTGATCCACAGCTACTGCCAGCAGTATCAGCCCTGCCACTAAACATCGTTGTTGGTTGGCTTTTGTCATACGCCGAACGCTTGTTTTATCTCTGCAACCTTATCCAGTTTTTCCCAAGTAAACAACTCAACGCGACGTGTGAACGCCTTGCCATTACCATCCACAAAGGCTTTCTCAACAACCTCGTTAGTACGTCCTACATGTCCGTAGCGAGCAGTTTCCTCGTAGATAGGCTCCTTCAACTTCAGTGTATTGATAATTCCTGCGGGAGTAAGGTTAAAGTGCTCTTTTATCCACTTCTCTACCAGCGACTTATCTACTTTGAAGCCCTTACCCTCTACGTATATGCTTACAGGTTCAGCAACACCGATAGCGTAACCGAGCTGAACAAGCATCTCGTCTGCTACACCGGCAGCAACAAAGTTCTTGGCGATATAGCGTGCCATATAAGCTGCAGAGCGATCCACCTTCGACGGATCCTTACCAGAGAAAGCTCCTCCGCCGTGTGCACCGCGGCCACCGTAGGTATCAACGATTATCTTTCGCCCGGTCAGACCGGTATCACCGTGAGGACCACCGATAATGAACTGTCCTGTAGGATTTACGAGCAGACGGAAATCACCCTTAAAGAGCTCCCCGTAGCGTTTATCACGACGTGCTGCCTCAGGTAGCAGAATCTCACGTACATCGCGTTCTATTTGTGCTTGCAGCTCCTTGCCGCTCAGCACCTTACCATTAGCATCCGTCCATTCTGGGTCATGTTGTGTGCTGACAACAACGGTGTCTATACGAAGCGGCTTACCCGACTCGTCGTACTCAATTGTCACCTGACTCTTGGTATCCGGACGGAGATACGTCATCTGCTTGCCATCCTTACGTATGCGCGCCAGTGTATATACTAAGGTATGAGCCAAATCCAACGTCAGCGGAACAAAGTTATCTGTTTCGTTGGTTGCATAGCCGAACATAATACCTTGATCACCGGCTCCTTGCTCTTCACGCCCTTCCACGCCACGTCCTTCCACACCACGTGCTATATCGTCTGACTGCTCGTGCAATGCAGTCAGAATACCGCAACTGTCAGCCTCAAACTTATACTCAGCCTTGGTATAACCTATCTTCTTTATTGTCTCGCGTACCACACGCTGAACGTCCACGTAGCTATTGCTCGTAACCTCACCGGCAACAACAACTTGTCCCGTTGTCACGAGTGTTTCGCAAGCCACGTGCGACTCTTTGTCTTGTACTAAGAAATTATCAAGTATAGCGTCCGATATCTGGTCCGCTACTTTGTCAGGGTGTCCTTCTGACACCGATTCAGATGTAAATAAATAAGCCATTTTAGCATTTGTTTTGTGGGGGTTGCAATTCGCGTAAATCCGTCCCCCGGGTTAATATTTTACAAAAGCGACCGCAAAAGTACTGCTTTTTTCTCAATTACACAAATAATTTGCGGTATATTTTTAATCCGTACTTGCGTACAAGCCTTGGTAGTCTTTGCCAGAGAGTTGTTGCCGGCAGCCACTTGCGTCGTCCGGACGCTGCATATACAGCCGTTACTCGTCCAAGCACATCAGCCTTTGAGCAACGCTCTTGTCCAACAATGTTTCCATCACCTTGCAGCACCAACGTTCCGTCTTGTTCTATTGCACGCAGACGATGCAGCACGAACCTGTCACCAACCTTGCAGAGCAGCACCTGCCCTACCCTTATATCAGCATCAACGCGACGCAGTACCACCGCGTCGCGTCCACCTTCTATCCATGGCCTCATGCTTACGCCTGTCGGTGTGAACCGTACAGACTTGCCTTCCTGAAGCATACGCCCCATCTCAGGCAGCAATATCTCGTTCTCTACAACGTGAGCCATGAATCAAATAACTAATACCATTGAGGAACATTCCTCAGTTGAGGAACTCCTGGAATTGTATGATCATATGAACCTGCCATAGGAATATCGCCCAACACCCTGCTGGACAACTCCAGAGCAATATCCGTTACCGGTACAATATAAGTCTTCTTCATACCTTATCAATCCACACGTTTACCGGTAGCGTCATAACGAATACCGTCACGAATAATATTTAAGTTATCATTAATAATCAGTTTACGAGCCTGAGCATTGTCACCGCTGACAACCTCGTTATCTGTCGGAGTGTAATGTCCACCCTGCTTGAGCATCAGGCTATAGCTGTTGGTTGTGCCCTTACCGAGTTCAATCGTATACGAGCCATTTGACAGGTTCCATACAGGCATATCCTCATACATGAGCCATAGTTCAGTATCTGCAGGACCTTCCATAGCAGATATCTCATACTCACCGGCCTTCGGACTGTACACACCCAGCGGGAAGTAAGTTCCACCCTCTGTCATCGGCAACTCAACGTCGCAGAGTTCCAGTCCATATGCCGAGCACCAAATTTGAGCTATCTTAGCGCTGCTTGCAGAAGCCATCTTCTTCATGTCGTGACCAATCTCGTAGCTATTGCTTGCATCCTCTGCAGCAGAGAGGAACATTTGGTCGTCAAAGCGACTTGCACCGGCCGGAGTCAGACGAACACGATATTCTTCGTTCTCAACAGCAGCACGACGAACCGGAGCACGCAGTGCACGCGGAGCGTTAGTCTCCACCAGCGATACGCTACCATTGTCTGTAGCCTGGATGAAGAAGGCTGAACCTATCGCGAATGTGAGCTCACCTGCTTTATGGTTGGTATATGAGTTCGTCTCGTGATCATAGAGTTGAACCTTCGTATTGTTATCCATATTCAGATTAGCCATTGCCAACAGTCCGTTACCAAGTGCGTTCCAGCCCTTATCTGCCTCTGTACCTGTACCCTCTGTTTTCTGCAACTGCAGAACCTCACTTGCTGCAATTGACGTTCCGGCTTTCTTCTTGAAGCGATAGTTCGGAGCAGTATTATTGACTGTAATGGTATAGCATTGTCCGGGCTGCATTACGCCACTGAACTTCTTCCAACTGTATTGTCCGTTAGCGCGCAGATCCTCATAGTGAGCCATGATAGCATAATGAGTACCATTTCTCAGGGCTCCATTGTAGTCTGAGCCGTCATTCTCCCAACGAGCTACAACACCGCCATTAACATCTACCGGGAATGGAACAGAGAAGTCATAGTATCCATAGCTGCACTCACCGGATTGATCAAGCACAAGGTCGAAGTAAGCGTCACGGTGTACGTTGAGGTTAGCGGAACGACGAAGTTGACCCGACTTAGCGGCATAGGTCTTATCGCCGATAGAAGCCTCAATAGTAAAGTCGTTAACATCCAACTCACCATCACCAAGAATAACCTCGCCACCAGCCTCGATAAGCAAGTTTCCATAAGCTGCACGTGTCTCAGAATTGTCATTGCCGATTGTCAGCACAGCACCTTCCTTAACGATTACGTTAACGTTTTCATTGATAGTGAGTGAACCAACGGTTATTGTTGTTGTTATCTCAACGTCTGAGTTAATGAGCACAGGGTCATTAGCTTGCGGCAGCAGATCGCCATTCCAGTTGTGTGCCTCTGTCCAGGTTGTGTTGTCGCCATCAAAGATGAATCCACCTGTTACTTCTATCAATACCGGAATCTCAACTGCATCGTACCAACTTGTATTAGTCGGAGTGAACAGAGCTGTTGCTGTATGTACGCCCGGACGCAGCACCTTTGTCGGCTCTTTCCATGCAACCGTACCGGCTACAACCTCATTAGGATTCTTAACAAGATCCATTACCGTTACCGAACCTGACAGCTCTGACTGAGACAGCTGAGCCGGGAACTCAATAGAGCTTGCAGATAGGTTATTAGCCGTAATCGTTGGTGCATATTTATCAACTGTAACCGTCAATGTGCTATATACCGGCTCGTAGTAGTTACTATTAGCAGGATTGAAAGCGATATCCATTGTGAAGCTTCCGGCTGTATTCATATAAGTATCATTACCGCCTACCCAAGCAAAACTACCCTCTACAGGAATACCATTCAGTTCAGCGCTACCACCGGTTAATGAAGCATCTGACAGCAGACGACCAATGAACATTGATGTTGTTGAAGGCATCGTAATAATCTCAGGAGTAAAGCGTTTAATCTTGAGATTCTTAGCCACTGATTCTGCTGCAGCATAAGTAGCGTTACCAGTTTGTACTGCCGTGATTGTAACATCACCACCCTTAATGATACGCAGACGATTTTCGCCATCTACATAAGCAATATTAGGATTTGATGTCTCATATGTCACTGCTAAACCGCTCGGCGTCGTGTATGCATCAAATGTATATTCGGCGTTGCAATACATCTCCAACGTAGAGAAGTTCCATACGATTGACTGTGCAGCCTTATTAACCGGCACAACTACAGTGCAATGAATTGTATCGTACTTATTTGCATCAGTAGGAGTAAAGATTGCTATATAACCGCTATTATTCAACGTAGCAGCAATCGTTCCATCAGCCCATGCAAATGAACCTTCGACAGATGCTGTTCCGGTCAAACCACAAGCGCTCAATAGAGAATTCGGCAAAGTCATTGTCGCTGCTGTTGGGAATACTGTTATTTCCGGTTTTGCCTTTGCGATATGGAATATATAAGCAACTGCTTCTGCATCATAATATTTATTATTACCAGCACACGTAGCCTCAACCGTAACATCACCGCCCTTGAGAATTGTCAACTCACCAGTTTCAGCATTCACCGTAGCTACATCGCCACCAGCCGTCACAGCATAACTAACAGTCAGTCCGGCAGCCGCAGCTGAAGTTGTCGCATTGAAGGTCACATTGTCCGTAGTCTTTAAATCCTGTGTTGCCGGATTCCACGTAATCTGCTGATGGTGTTTATCTACATCTGCCGACAGATATACATATGCTGTATCCGTCAGGTTATGAACGAGTAATGTATCTCTGTACAGATCCACATCATTAGATAGGAAACGCACGCGTACGGTTGCTGTACCCTTGTCACCGCACTCATTACCGATGGTAGTTGCCGATACGATTGAGAACTTATCTCCATGCTTCAGCTCTACATCCAATTGGTCCGTGATGTTTGAGTAGTTAACCGTGAAGGTCTTTTCTACTATAACATTCGGCTTAGCTTCTTCTGCTGTAAGATTAATCGCATGTGTCTTCTTATTCTTTGTATTCTCCAATTCCAGGTAACGAGCCAAGGTTACGTATGCACCTGAGAAAGCATGAATACCTGTAGAACCGGTTTTCTTGAAAATCTTAACTTTCGTAGCCTCGCGACTCAAAGCGATAGGACCAAAATCTTTCGGAGTGTTCAAATCCAGGTCTAAGCCTTCCGCTCCTGTCAATTCATGCCAATTGTTGTTATACCATTCTGCCACAAACAGATTTCCCCCTGTCCAATCCTTAACGATATGTATCGCCTCACGCCAAGCAGAGAATGTTAGGTATCCGGGTTCTCCTGTCAAGTTATAAACAGTTTCTACTCCACTGAACGAGTTGATTTCCGTTGCCATCGATGCTGATTGATCTTCAAGCACCCAAGTATCGCAATCCAATGTCGGCTCACGTACAATCACATTACGTATTACCGTTGCCTCATACAGCGAATCCACGATACCATCTATATGTGCCGTCAGTGTTGTCGTTCCTTGACCAACCACATGTAGTTTGTTGCCCGGAAGAACTTGTACAACAGCCTCGTTCCCACTTGTATAAGTCACAGCGCGATCAGTAATAACTACCTCTTGCTCGCTTTCTGGATCATAGTAACTAACCGTAGCCTCCAAATCAAAGTCAGGTGTATTCTTATCTGATAACACTGCATCATCAGTCCATTTTAAACGAGTGAAGGTCTGTGTCCAATTGATATGTTGAACTGCCAAGTTTGTTACCAGCACATTAATAGTCGAACTATCGGAGTTATAAACTGAATCTGTTGTACCGTCATATGAAGCAGTAATCGTTGCGTTTCCTTTCTTGAGCGGTTTCAGCACATTGCCATCTACATCAACCACTGTCGAATCACTTGATGTGTAAGTCAATGCCACAATGGCCTCAGCCGGGTCGGTTACATTCTCTCCGCGAGACATCGGAGTCAAGTTCTCCTTCCATGTAATAGCAGGAGTTACTTTATTCGTCGTACCGGTCAATGGAATCTCCTTAGAGGTTATACCATCCGATATACGCAATGTCGCATTGTGCGTACCACCTGCATTGTGCTTATAATATACAGTCACCGGTACTCCTACTGCATAATGATCTTTTGACGAAGCAATAGAAGTTGGACTAACCGAATACTTATCATTTCCACCTATAATACTCAGTGTCAATGGATTAACGTTATACCAACTGATATTGACATTCTGGCTGCTCTGGTTAGAACCGGCATCTGCACTACCAAAGTTCAAACTTGTTGCTCCTGCCAATATCTCCGTACGCTCACGAACGACAATATTCTCATAATATCCAGCATAAGTTCCATCGAAGAAGAATCGCAAGTATTGAGTGGAAGGATCCAAAGTTTGAGTTGTACTATGCGTACTTGTATTACCTAACGCACCATCACTGGTCCATACTTCCGACCAGTTGGAACCATTCGAACTCTCATACACGATAAACGACTTTTTTGTTTCGCCTATCGCAGTAGAAGATGCCATGCTTTGGCTATAAGTAAAAGTCACATTCTTCGGAACACCGGTAAAGTGAATATCGTAATACAACGGATTAGCGGTCCATACAGCAATTCC
>JAGCSQ010000092.1 GCA_017964045.1 Paludibacteraceae bacterium | reverse complement strand
TTCGGCGGATGGTATCGTGAACCGGCCTGTCAGAATGTATGGAACTTCTCTACTGCTATAACTGAAAATATTGACCTATATGCCAAGTGGACAGCAAATACGAATACTCCATATGAAGTTTACTACTGGAAACAGAATATTAAAGATGACGGGTATTCCATACTCGAGTACGACTGGAGCAAATCCGGGACAACAGGTCAACTGACAGCAGCTGAGGCAAGAACGTACACCGGTTTCACTATGCTTCCATTCAGTCAGCTACCTATAGCCGCTGACGGAAGTACGGAAATTAACATCTACTACGACCGCATAATATATGAGATTCAGTTCGTGGCGGATGGTGTCGTTGTTGAGACAGACAGTGTACGATATGATGATATGCCTGAATACCATGGTGAAACGCCTGCTAAACCAGACGACGAGTACTATACCTATGAATTCAAAGGCTGGAGCCCGTATTTCATGCCAGTTACCCAAGACGCCACCTATACAGCCTGGTTCCTCGAATGGACTAAAGAGCCGACAGGTCTGAATGAGGCTGAGACTGACTCACGTGCCCGCAAACTGATTCACAACGGACAACTGATGATTATCCGCGATGGAAGAATATACAACGCACAAGGACAACTGATCAGATGAGTAACTACCTCTATAAACTAGACCACATGCTCAGTGCCGGCAAAGGACGACAAATCCTTTGGCTGGCAGTGTTTGTAACCTTCCTGCTTGGGCTATTCTGGGGGATTAACGCCATCATGGGCTATCCAATCAGCTTCCGTTATATGATTTCGCTGATGCTTAGTCCCGGTGAGTTCTACTACGACAACCACCTTGGATTTCAGGTCTTTATCAACCTTATCGGACTGGTACTGGTATCCAGTATGCTCATATCGCTGCTCAGTAACATCGTTGAGAACCGCGTCACAGCATTCGCCAAAGGTCTGGTACGATACTCATTCCGTCGTCACACACTCTTTCTTGGCGCTGACGATATGCTCGCTGACACCATCAAGGGACAGTGCTCTGCTGACGATCGAGGTGCTATCGTTGTCCTCACAGAGCAAGATGCCGAGCAGGTACGCAAGCACCTGCAAGCACAGATTCAAAATCGACGTATCAGCCGTCGTATCATTGTCCTCTATGGCGACCGAACTCGCATGGAGCAATTGGAGAGTGTCTATGCTGATCAAGCCAAACGTATCTTTATCCTCGGCGAAAACAACGAACCCGACCACGACACAAAGAACATCCTTTGTTTGAGCGAGCTCAAGAGCTTATCTGTCGCCACAAAACATGTGCTTGATTGCTATCTGCTATGCAATCACCTCAACACTCTACGTATCCTGCAACTGCAGACCAAGCCTCTACCGGACACCATGCGTCTAACAGTCATGAACGCTCCCGAGAGTTGGGCACAGCGCGTACTCGTCAACGGAGAAGGCTACCCTGCCCTATATCGCAAAGAGCATATCTCTGCCGATGACGCAGAGGCTGTTCACCTCGTCTTGCTGGGATGTTCACAGATGGCTTATGCCATGGCCTTCACAGCGGCACATACTGCCCACTATCCAAATTTCCATACACAGGGCATAGTAACTCGCATAACTATGATTGCGCCGGATATGGATATCCATAGCGACTTCCTGCGCAGCCACTATGCATCTCTCTTCCGTCTAAGCCGATGGACAACTACATGGTGGACAAAGGAAAACGGCAAGAGCACTATCCATCACGAGATCCATACACCGGAGCCGGACTATAATTTCATGGATATTGATTGGGAGTTTATCTCTGCACGCGTTGATACGCCTGAGGTTCGTGACTTGCTTAGCCAATGGAGTAGCAACGAGCAGGAAATGCTTACCATCTGTGTCTGCTCCGACGATATGCGCTCTAACCTCGCCACGGCTCTATACTTGCCCGAGGAGGTTAGTACCAACAACATCCCGGTTCTCGTATATCAATCCTCCAACGACGCTCTAGCTCAATGGACCAAAGAGTTCACTCGATATAAGAATATCTATCCCTTTGGTATGCGTGAAGACTGCTACGACCCGCACTTCCGCACTCGTCTCAGTTGGGCTATGGCGGCCAACGATGCATACGAGGATAATGCAGCACGCCTCAACCCGCAACGCAAACGTAAGTCGTGGCACGACCTAAAGCTAACGCTGCAGTTTAGCAACATCTATAGTGCCAACTACGCATATTGTGTCCTACGTCGTGTTGAGCCCGAGTTCTACGCACGCTTGGAGCACCAACGCTGGATGACCGAACGACTGCTGCTGGGGTACAAGGCTATGACTAAGGCCGAGCGCACACGCATAGAGAAGATGTCTGAGGCTGACAAGTATCGCGAGATGGATAAACTCGACCCGCTATTCATGCATCCGAACATCCAACCCTTTGAGGAACTCACCGACGAAAGTGTCCAGAAAGATGAAGTCATGGTGCAAAGCCTGCTCAAGCAATTAAAACATTTGGAAGATGGAAAATCAGTTTAAATACTATGCCTTCGTCAGTTACCGTAGTTCTGACGAGAAGTATGCCAAGTGGTTGCAGGAGAAGATAGAAGCCTATCGTCTGCCTACTACCGTTCAACGCATGAGCAGTAACCTGCCTAAGCAGAAACTGCGTCCATGCTTTCGCTACCACACCGACATTCAACCCAACGAACTGAAGACCGAACTACACAACAAATTGGAGCAATCGCAATACTTGCTCGTTATTTGTACTCCACGTAGTGCTCAGTCGCCGTGGGTGGGAGCAGAGATTGACACCTTTGTTGAACTCGGCAGACGAGACAAAATCATACCCGTCATTTTTGAGGGACGACCATATAGCGGCGACCCTGCTACTGAATGCTACAACCCCTCACTGCTCAAGCATTTCCCGCACTCCGATAATATAGATGACGACCGCGAGATTCTTGGCGTTAACGTCCATGAGGAAGGAGCCGGTTCTGCTCGTATGAAGCGCGAACGCGCCGTCATTCAGATTGTCAGCCGGATGCTTAACCTCAACTTCGACCAACTATGGCAACGCGAACGCCGTCGCATTCGTCAACGTCGTATATGCTGGTCACTGGGTATCATCTTCGTGCTGGCCCTTTTAGGCTTGACCTACGCGCTCAATCAGCCGTTTAACACAGCCATTTCCGTTGCAGCTGACGAACCTGCTCACTGCCAGTTGCCGCCACTTCACGACATATCCGTTACACTCTCTCTGCCGGGCGAGGACAAGCAGGAACTACTGTCAACGCCTGACCACACTGCCTCGTTTGTGCACATACCGGCCAAGCTGCGTGGCAAAGAGGTTAACCTGCATATCTCGGCACCGGACTTCCTGACAATCGACACTGTCATCAACCTAAGCGATGCACACAACATCTCACTTCGTCGCGACCCGCAGGTATACGGCCATCTGCGTGCCGTCGTTATCATCAACGACGAACCGCGTCCTAACATGCGCCTCCTGATTGACGGACACGATGCCGAGACCGACGCGAACGGACTATTTGAACTTAACCTTCCTATCGAGGAGCAAAAGACTGAATACGAAGTAACTAATGCCTCAGGCAACCGCCGTGGCACACTGTTTGTACCATGCGGCGAAAACGATATAGTTGAATTATGAGAAAGATTACTATCCTCGCCTTCATAGCCCTGACGACTCTTGCTCAGGCGCAAACACAAAACGGATTTGTACGCACTGCCTCACGTCCTGACAAGCAGAGCGAACGCCTACAAGGCGTCATCGTTCGTGTACGCGGCAGCCACAACCCCGTCATGTCGGCTGCAGACGGAGCATTCCAACTGCTGCTCCCCGGTACAGCCGCCGGCGAAGGATATGTCATCGCCGGTGTCAATAAAGCCGGCTACGAACTACGCGAACCCGAACTCATCGGCCGCACTCAACCGTTCTCTGAGAAAGTGCCACTGGAGATCGTCATGCTCAGCCGCCAACAACTTATGCAGGACAAGATGCGCATTGAGCAGAAAGCACGCGAGAACATCGAGCGATATTACAATGAGCGATTGGAACAACTGAACGAACAACTCGTACAAGCCAAACTCAGCAACGCCCAGTTTGAGCAACAACTCAGCCAACTGGAGCAACAATACGAGCGCTTTGAACCACTCATTGCGCAAATGTCTGAGCGATATGCCCGCACCGACTACGACCAACTCGACGCTGCCGGAGTTGCCATACAGCAGGCCATTGAAGAGGGTAACCTCGATGAGGCTCAACAACTCATTCTCAAGAAAGGTTCTCCCGAAGACCGTGAACGCAAGCTGCGCCGTATTCAGCAGGAGGCTGCCTTCCAACTCAACGACCTTGCGCAAGACTACTATAACCTCTATACCATCCACCTCAGCCGTTTTGAGAACGACTCAGCGCTGTATTACCTTGTCCACCGTGCTCAACTAGATACCACCAATGCCACTTGGCAACTGGAGGCAGGCAGATTCCTTGAACTCTTCTTTGTTAAACCGGCTGAAGTTTTGGAATACTATCATCGTGCACTACGCCATGCCACGCGCAACGAAGGACCACGCAGCACAAATGTGGCACTGGCTCATAACGCAATCGCATGCACCATGGCCGAACTCGGTAAATATGACGAGGCCTTAGCGGAATTTGATGAAGTTCTTCCGCTCTACGAAGAGATATATGGCGAGAACCACATCTATACTGCAGCCCGCGAGGTGAATGTG
Source organism: Paludibacteraceae bacterium (assembly GCA_017964045.1). Lineage (GTDB taxonomy): Bacteria > Bacteroidota > Bacteroidia > Bacteroidales > Paludibacteraceae > Colicola. Next base: position 4,794 of record JAGCSQ010000092.1, on the reverse strand, counting down.
GGTGTTGTATATTACCATTTGGGCAAACTGCGTGACGCTATGCGCTATTTCCGTGCAGCACTAACCACATATCAGTCAGTTCAAGCCGCAGATGCAGAAACACTGCAAGCCAAGGCTGAACTGGAGAATAATATGGCAGCTGTATATATTGCCCAAGGCAAGCTGGATGAAGCAGAGACTCATCTTCAGGAGGCCCTGGCAGACCTGCCGGCTACGGGACAAGAATTATACCGCGTCATGTTCATGAAAGCGCTGGGATACGTTAAGTGGCAGCAAGGAGATAAAGCAACCGCCCGTTCACTATGGAAACAGGCGGCTGAACTTTCACATCGCGCTCTTGGCGACTCGCACCCGCAAACAGCCGAGTGCGAACGTTTCTTGAAACTTAGCGAGCAATAACGAATTTCTCTATTCCGTTTGTTCCTGTCTTGATATAGACTCCTGCAGGCAAAGCCTCAGTGTCTGTACCAAGATAGCGTCCTTGCACGTCGTATATACGCGTCGGGCCATTATAAGCGCGCTCGACATCCGTAACGGCAGACGGCATTTGAGGAATGACTAATGTTCCTTCCGATGACTTACGGACATCGCCACCCTGATTCTTAGCATCCATGCCATAACCGTAAGCAGTCTCAGGTTCCAAGTTAGACACTTTAATCTCAAACGTCGGTGATGAACTACTTCCGGAATTAGTGGACATACTGAGGCTCATCGAACCGATGTTGATTACCAATGTGCTACCACCTACATCCATAGGCGTGCGGCGAGCATACGGAGCACCTGCAGGATTTATCGTGCCACCATATACTTGAAGCATTTTCTTCACGTCCATATATCCATCTTTTCCGTCCGCATAGACAATGAGTGTTGTATCTTTAAGTTCCTCATTCTCTACCCATGAGAAGTGGATTGAGTACTCAGATATCCAACTGATTGGGAACCAATAAAGCATGGCTTCCGTTGAAGATATAGCCATATCTCTGATCGTGCGATCCGTTATGTATGAGAATTCCGACCAATATTGTGACGAATAAAACAAACTTATACACTGAACATCTGCGCCTCCAATATTGACCATCGTATCAGGTATATACAGTATAGACCCATGATTATATGGTACTGTATCAAATTCACCTCTTCCGATAATTACAGGTGGAATTAAAGTCTTAGTCTCTATATCTCCAAATACCCATTTCCATAGACGAATTCCGTTAAAGAATGCGCGATAGTGCATTGAGTCTAGCGGTGCAGAAGGATTCACGAGGGAGACACTTTTCAATCCCCATAAATCAGAGAACGCTTCTGTGCCGATATACCTGACTGGTGCATCTATATATAAATCCTCTACAAACTTACCAGCTATACCCCATGGTGCTTCGCTAATATCCATATCCGGTATACGCATATACTGATTATCCGCTGAAGTAGCAGACTGAGGACAAGCAGAAATAGTCAGCTTGAGTGTACCCAGAGTATCAGACTGGCCGAAACGCCATGTCACACAATCACCAAAATCATTCTCGTAGGTACCTTGAGCCGGTACAATCAGGCGCTCTCTTGTTTGATATTCCGATGACGGTGTAGTTGGATCGTAACTAAGCTTCCAAAAATAATCTGCACTTTCATATGGACGAGTGTTAATTCCGGGAGAAACCCAACTCTGCGTAACCTCATCCCAATATGGAATATCATTATTAACGAGGATAACCTCTACCTGTGTTGTATCGCTCGTCAACAGCGCCTCAGGACCAACTGCATCATCTGCTGGATTTTGGTATTGCACCTCAACCGTCACCAGATTAGTTGCGCCCCAGAAGCATCGTCCGGCATACCTTGCATTTACATCAGCAAGCATCCGGTAATAACGCAACTCTTTCAGATCACTGAAAGTGTAATCCCCGAGAGTGGCAGGTGCATACACTATTGCCTCTCTAATGATGTCGCCATAAGCTGCCCACGGAGCCTCGCCCGGTCCATCAAAAGAGCAGTAATATTGGTACATATCAGCAATACGAGGAGTAAAGTTCCATAATGTATCCGGAAATATCTGCAAATACTTACCGACCGTATCCACTCTCCATGCCAGATTAACACCAAAAAGGCCTTCAGTAATCTGAGCACGCATGGAAACTGATGAGAGAACAATTACTATTGCTATAAGTAGTTTTTTCATATTGATGTTTGATGGTTTATCAATCGCTGAATTTAGCGCATAAGTATTCACGGTTCAGACGAGCTATGTGGGCCAGACTAACCTGCTTCGGGCACTCAGCAGCACAAGCACCGGTGTTCGTGCAGTTACCGAATCCCAACTCGTCCATCTTAGCCAGCATGTTCTTTGCACGCTGTTTAGCCTCTATCTTTCCTTGCGGCAGCAGAGCTAACTGGCTTACCTTAGCTGCCACAAAGAGCATAGCACTACCGTTCTTGCAAGCCGCAGCACACGCACCGCAACCGATACAGCTGGCGGCATCCATAGCCTCGTCAGCTGCCGGCTTAGGAATAGGTATAGCGTTGGCATCAGGTACACCACCAGTGTTAACGCTTACGAATCCACCTGCCTGCATAATCTTGTCGTAGGCCTGACGGTCAACCATAAGGTCTTTGATTACGGGGAACGCACGGCTACGCCATGGCTCAACGGTAATAGTCTCGCCATCCTTGAACTTACGCATATGCAGCTGACAGGTTGTAATAGCGCTGTCCGGTCCGTGCGGATGTCCGTTCACGTACATCGAGCACATACCGCATATACCCTCACGACAATCGTGGTCGAATGCGATTGGGTCTTTATGCTCTGATATAAGCTGCTCGTTCAGGATGTCTATCATCTCCAGGAACGATGCGCCCTGGAAGATGTTCTTCAGTTCATAGGTCTCAAAATGACCCTGTGCCTTAGGTCCTGCTTGTCTCCAAACGCGAACCTTGATATTTATATAACTATCCATTATGCCTTGTAATTTCGTGTTTTACGTTCTGTGAATTCATAATCCAGCGGCTCCTTAATCAGTTCGGGCTCGCTATCCTCACCGGTGTATTTCCAGCAAGCTACATAGCTGAACTTATCGTCCTGACGAAGTGCCTCACCTTCTTCGGTCTGGTATTCCTCACGGAAGTGACCACCGCAGCTCTCTTCGCGGTTCAGAGCGTCAATAGCCATCAATCGACCTATCTCGATGAAGTCACTTAGGCGCAGCGCTTTCTCCAGTTCATTATTCAGGCTGTTAGCCTCACCCGGGATATATACGTTGCTCCAGAACTCCTTCTTGATCTCGTCAATCTTCTTGATAGCCGTCTTCAGGCTCTCTGCCGTACGACCCATACCTACGAAGTCCCACATGATGAGACCCAGCTCTTTATGGATGCTGTCAACCGAGCGCTTACCCTGAATAGCCATCAGTTTGTCTATCTTAGCCTGCACAGCCTTCTCTGCCTCAGCAAACTCGGGCAGGTCGGTCGACATACGAGGAACACCAATCTGGTCGCTCAGGTAGTTTTGGATGGTGTAAGGCAATACAAAGTAACCGTCTGCCAATCCTTGCATCAGCGCACTTGCACCAAGGCGGTTTGCTCCGTGGTCACTGAAGTTAGCTTCACCGATGCAGAACAGACCCTTAACGCTGGTCTGCAGTTCATAGTCAACCCATATACCACCCATTGTGTAGTGGATAGCCGGGAAGATCATCATCGGGTTCTCGTACGGGTTCTCGTCTACGATCTTCTCATACATCTGGAAGAGGTTACCGTATTTCTGTGCAACCACATCCTTGCCCAGACGCTGAATAGCATCGCTGAAGTCGAGGAATACTGCCAAGCCGGTGTTGTTAACGCCATAACCCTTATCGCAACGCTCCTTAGCGGCACGACTTGCCACGTCACGGGGAACAAGGTTACCGAAGGCCGGATAACGGCGCTCCAGATAGTAATCTCTGTCTTCTTCAGGTATATCGCGACCTTTGATTTCACCGGCTTGCAAACGTTTGGCATCCTCCAGTTTCTTAGGTACCCAGATACGTCCATCGTTACGCAGCGACTCTGACATCAGCGTCAGCTTGCTCTGGAAGTCGCCATGCTTAGGAATACATGTCGGGTGAATCTGTGCGTAGCACGGGTTTGCAAAGTATGCTCCGTGACGATACATCTGCATAGCGGCTGAACCGTTGCTTGCCATAGCGTTTGTGCTCAGGAAGAACGTGTTGCCGTATCCACCGCTGGCGATAACCACTGCATGTCCGAAGAAGCGCTCTATGCGACCTGTCACCAGGTTACGTGCGATGATACCTCTTGCACGATCTTCGCCGTTCTCGTCCTTGATCATCACTACGTCCAGCATCTCGTGGCGGTTGTACATCTTAACCTTGCCCTTACCGATCTGGCGGCTCAGTGCACTGTATGCACCCAGCAGCAACTGCTGACCGGTCTGACCCTTAGCGTAGAACGTACGGCTAACCTGTGCGCCACCGAAACTACGGTTGTCCAGCAGTCCTCCATATTCACGTGCAAACGGAACACCTTGTGCAACGCATTGGTCGATGATATTATTGCTTACCTCAGCCAGACGATATACATTGGCCTTACGAGCACGATAGTCACCGCCCTTGATTGTATCGTAGTACAAGCGATAAACGCTATCGCCGTCGTTTTGATAGTTCTTAGCTGCGTTAATACCCCCCTGTGCTGCAATACTGTGAGCACGACGCGGGCTGTCCTGAATGCAGAAGTTCAGTACGTTGAATCCCAGCTCTGCCAACGTAGCTGCAGCACTGGCACCTGCCAAGCCTGTTCCCACTACGA
>JAGCSQ010000091.1 GCA_017964045.1 Paludibacteraceae bacterium | reverse complement strand
CTCTTTAGCGGTTGTGCCAGTCAGCAGGTTGGAAAGAAGGCAGAAACGCAATGGCACACCATGCAGGCCAAGAACGTCAGAACGACCCTGTGGGTGGACCAGAAGACCTACACCGTCAACTGCACCTACCAGGCTGTGCGCGACTCTATGATAGTGATATCGGTGCGTCCGCTGCTGGGCATTGAGGTGGCACGCGTGGAAGCGACGCCCAAGAAGATTGTCGTCATCGACAAAGTGCATGGCGAGTACACTCCGGCGCAATACAAGACACTCAATCTGGTGGTGCGTCCTAAGATTAAGTTTAAGGACCTGCAGGACTTTATCAGCGGTAAGGGTAAGGATAAAGACGGCTATGCCGCTCTCTTCTTTAAGGCACAGAAGCATAATGCTGCCATTAAGACCGAGTGGCGTGATAGGATTAAGTTCGACGAACCCGTCAAAGTACAAGGTCAGAACCTGACCCGATACAAAGAGATAAGCCTGATGGATAGGATTAAATAGGTAAAATTGAAGATTGAAAATTGAAAATTGATAAGTTAATATTATTCTTATTGATGGCAGTGCTGATGCTGCCATGTGGTGTTGATGCGCAAAGCGTCAAGGACCTGCAGAAGCAGCAGGCACGGCTAAAGAAGGAGATTGAGAACACCAACAACCTGCTTAAGCAGACCACCAAGAGCAAGACGGCTACGGTCAACAAACTGGAGCTGCTCAACAAGAATATCCAAACCCAGAAGCGCCTAATCAAGAACCTCGACAACGAGATATCGGCTCTCGACAAGGAGATGAACGCCCTCAGCACCAAGCGCAGCGAGCTGGAGACCGAGCAGCAGCAATTGCGTCGCGACTATGCACGCCTGTGCCGCGAGAGCCACTACGCTCAAATGCAGCAGTCACCACTGCTATTCCTGCTCTCCAGCGACTCGTTCCAGCAACTGAGCCGACGTATTCGTTACATGCAGGAGTTTGGTCAGTACAGACGTCAGCAGGTGGCTAAGATTGAGGGCATACAGGTTGAGATCGACCAGCAGAACGCACTGCTCAAGGAGAACCGTCAGACTAAAGAGCAGAGCCTGAAAGCACAGCAACGTCAGAAGGAAGAGCTGGCACGCGATGAGCGCAAGCAAAAGCAAATGCTCGACCAACTAAAGAAGAAAGAGAAAAACCTGAAGGCTGAACTGCAGAAAAAGCAGAAGAAGGCCAACGAACTCAATAAGAAGATTGAGGAGAAAATCCGTCAGCAGGCACAGGCTCAGTCTAAGCAGAAGCTCACCAAGGAGCAGCAGCTTATCTCCGGTGGCTTCGAGGCTAACAAGGGTCGTATGCCATGGCCGGTGGAGAAAGGTGTTATCACGGGTCAGTTCGGTAAGCACCAACACCCTGTCTATGACCAAGTAACCATCGACAACAAGGGTATTTATATCCAAGCTCCGAGCGGAAGCATGGCTCGTGCCGTCTTTGACGGTGAGGTGACCAGTTGCTTCGTTATGAACAACACCTACGCCGTCATAGTCCAGCACGGTGCTTACCGTACCGTATATGCCGGACTGAGCAAGCTAAGCGTTAAGCAGGGCGATAAGATCAAGGCTAAGCAGAACCTCGGCGTCATTTACACCGACCCGACTCAAGATAACAAAACAGAACTGTACTTCCAAGTATGGAACGGCAAAGAAATACAAAATCCAAGCTTATGGATAGCAAAATAAAAGTAATAGGACTGGCAGCGCTACTGCTGCTGTGCGTGTTCACCGGCTGCAAGAAAGAGGACTGGATGGACTGGAAGGTGCAAAACGAATTGGTGCTGAATGCTAACAGACATAACAACGGTGTAGTCACCACCGAGACCGGACTGCAGTATCGCATCATCTCTGATGAATACAAAAGCGAACCGCGTCCGCATGCAGAGAGCCTGGTCACCTGCAAGTACGAACTGCGTCTGCCTGCAGCCAACAACCGCGTCATCGACCAGAGCAACCTGGCCACGCTACCTATGCAAAGCGTAGTGCCCGGATTCCTGGAGGGACTCAAGCACGTCCATAATCATGGTATCATCGAGATGTGGGTGCCCTACGAAATCGGCTATGGTGAAGACGGCTACGGCTCTGAGGGCTACCAGACGCACATACCGCCCTACTCGACCCTTTACTTCAAGGTTGATGTAATCAATGTCACTAACGCCTATTAAACGATATTGCCTATTTCTTATCATTGGCCTAACGGCTGTCGGCTGCAATGATAACAACGACACCAGCGTACCCAGTTCGCCGGTGCACGTCAGCATCAACACGCGCATGGAGTACACCAGCTTTGTGCCCACCAACCTAAACTCATCTATCCTCATCGATGCCGAGGGCTACCATTATAACAACAATATCTACCCTCTCAAATACGGCGACTACTACGGCTTTGCAGGCGTTATCGTTCATATAACCCTTGAGGGCAAGTACGTGGCTTATGATGCCGGCTGTCCTCATTGCCTGAGCAAGCAGCATCCTGTGGTGCCGGACGGTATGTTTGCCATCTGCCCTACTTGCCACGAGGAGTTTGAGATAGGTAACGGTGTAGGCAATCCCACCAAGGGAGTCACCAGCGAGTGCCTCAGGCGATATAATGCGCAGTACAACGCTGCCACAGGTATCATTTCCGTCAACAACTAAATCCCTACTACTTTGATTACTGACGAGCAGGTATATAAGATAGGTGTCATCACCCGCACTCATGGCAAGACGGGTGAGGTGCAGTGCCATGCCCTCAATAGTGCTTGGGAGGATAGCGATGCCGAGTTCGTGATACTACGTCTTGATAATATCCTCACGCCTTTCCGTGTCACCGACTGGCGCACCAAGGGAGCGGAGGACATATTGATGACGCTGCGTTTTGTGGATACCGAGGAGCAGGCTCAGCCGCTGATAGGAGCCGAGGCTTATATGCTGCGCCGTGATATCGTTGCTGCTGACGATGGCGACGCTATCGCCTGGAGCGACCTGCAGGGCTGGACACTCGTTGACGACGAGGCCGGTGAATTAGGCATCATCACTGCCGTTGATCAAACCACTGCCAACACCCTTATCTCCGTCCATAGCGCCGACAGTGCCAACGACCGCCTCCTCCCCCTCCACGAAGACTTCATTACTTCGCTTGACGCAGATACCAAAACAATACGCGTCAATTTACCCTTCCACCTTTAACTATTCTCTCTTCACTATGACAAATACGAAGCTCACCATCCAAGAAATGAACCGTCTCACCACCGAGGCATTCCACCAGGCACAGAAGTTGCCTTTTGTGGTGGTGCTGGATAATGTGCGCTCGCGTCATAATGTAGGTGCAGTCTTCCGCACGGCTGATGCCTTCAGGATGGCTAAGGTCTATTTGTGTGGAATATGTGGTTGCCCGCCGGATGCAGAGATTCATAAGACGGCTCTTGGTGCAGAGGATAGTATGGATTGGACTTATTGCAAGGATACTCTTGAGGCCGTGAACGAACTGCATGCTGCGGGCTACAGCGTCTATGCCATCGAGCAAGCCCACAACTCCCTCACCCTCGAAGCCTTCGCCGAAAGCCTTACAGCCGAAGGCGGTCACAACGGCATCGCCGTTGTACTCGGCCACGAGGTCTTCGGCGTCCAACAGTCTGTCATCGACGCTTGCGACGGCTGCATTGAGATACCGCAATACGGCACCAAGCACTCACTCAACGTGAGCGTTACTGCAGGCATAGTGCTCTATACGATTGCAAGCAAACTTATCTCCAGATTTCAGGATCTATGATTGTTCCGTCCGGTAGCACGGGCATACTCAGGATGGTACTCCACTCGGCACGACGTGACGTGTCGGCATTGTCGCTGTTGCCGTTGGTGGTGTGGTACTCGTACGAGCGTGGTGCGCCCACTCCTGTCAGTCCGTCGCTCCAGCCGACAGGCATTATCAGGGGTGTTCCGTCGTCCAGGGTATCGACGCGTGTCTCGTAGAATACGGTCTCGCCTGAGCGTGACCAGGGGCGGCCGAAGTATCCTGCATGAGCAGGTACGGTCTCAGCCATCTCCACTCCGGGAATAGCGCCACGCACGTGGCAGCGATAGAATAGCATGCCGCGATGTGATTGCGGTGAGCGCGAGGCTGTTATGTAGGCGCGGTCGTTATGCTCGCTGGATACCAGTAGCACCAGGTCCGTCTTGTCGCACACCATCGTCATGCCGCCGAATATATAGTCCACCGAGCCGGCTATCACTCCTCCGTTGACGCGCAGGTGTACATCATCGCCGCCGTACAGAGCATCTTGTCGGCTGATGACGCGGCAGTCTTGCAGCACGGCGTTGGCTGAGTCGATGAAGGCTATGGCTGCAGCGCGTTCGCGATAGCGTTTCTGCTGCACCTCGGTGCTGCCGACGCTCTTGGGTCGGATAGCCTGTGTTGTCTGCGGGATAACGCTGTCGCCTGATTCCTTGAGGGATATATATTGGTTGAACGAGTTCTCGAATATTATATTCTCTGCCCTGAAGTTGCGTCCGCTGACTATTACTACGGCGTTCCAGTAGTTGCTGTCGCTGCCGCCTTTATTGAGTGTTGATGGAGCCTTATGCTTGCGGTTAGCCCGCAGTGTACGCGGGTCGTACTGCTGACGCGAGTTCATTGAGAAGTAGTTATACCCGTATCCGTAGTATCCGGTTATGCGCACAGCCTGCGGAGCTATATCTACGCCGCCGTTCATAACGCGTATCGACGGGAAGCGGGCGGCATTGCTTAGCGTCACGTCGTCCACGTCTATGCGGAGCATCTCCTCGTAGTTACCCGGCTCTATCTTAACTACCACCGTCTGTCCTTTGTCGCGCCTCATGTGGCGTATCATGTTGAGAGCATCGTTGATGCGTACTACGTGGTCGGGCCGCTCACCGCCAACCCATATCGTATCCTTGTATGCCACCTCACCCAGCTTGCATGTGTCGGGATAGTCGGCATTGCGTACCTTGAGTGTCTGCTTCTTTAGCGGATGGCGTGCTTGGCGTTTCAGGTCGCTCAGCTCACGCTTGCTCAGCTGACGATCCAACGGATAACGTATTATGCGGGCCACAATCAGTTTCTCGTCCACGCCGCTCAGGCGGTAGTGTCCGTTCTTAGGGCAGATGAATCGGTAGTGCGCACAGGTGGTTTTACCCTGCTTACCCGGATAGAAGCATGTGGCATAATAGCTGCTGTCGCTCAGGTAGAATCGGTAGTGTTCCGGTCCGTTATTGGATGACAGCACATATTCGATGGTGTCGCCTATGTTGAAGTACTGCTCTATGTATATGTCGGGATCTGAGTTGCTGTTAGCATATATCATTCCGTGGTATATAGTGCCTGCGCTGTCGCGTACTGATTTCTCGTCGGTGTGCGTCAGTATGGGGTTAGTGGTGCGCAACCGGTGGTTATGAGCGCCGTGGGTGTAGTATCTTAGGTTGACTGAGTCGCTGGCTGTGAACGACAGCAGCGCAGCCGACATTGTTCCTGAGGGGTATGCGGGAAACCATGAGTTTATCTCCTTAGCCGTGAGCATATTCTGCATGCCTACTACCTGCTCCGCCCCAAAGTCCCAACACTGCGGCACCGCAGCCTCAGCTGCCATCCCTGCCATCATCATTAAAACAAAAATAACTCGCTTCATAGGTTTAATATTTTTCGGGGGCAAAGGTAGTGCTTTTTTCTGATATATGCAAATTTTATTGCCAATCTCCTTATTATCTGCGATTTATGCCCCATTCTACGGGACATGCTCGGGACGTCGTCGGGACGTGGTCGAAGGTTCCTCGAATATTAGCATATGTTAAGCATCTCTTAAGCATATGTTGATTGTGCAAAAAATAGGACTCAGATTTCTAT
>JAGCSQ010000010.1 GCA_017964045.1 Paludibacteraceae bacterium | reverse complement strand
TGTCGCTGCGTCGCCATCTGACGGTCTATGCGCTTGAGTTCGTCTCTTAGCAGGGCTATGCGCTGACCAATTATTCGCTTATCCGCCTCTATCTGCGTCTCACCTGTACCTCGGTTTGTTCCTCCACCACCACGTTGCCTATCCAGGTGACTCCACATTCGTGTCAATCGTGGCAACATATACTGAAGATGAGCCATCTCAACCTGTGTCTTGGCATAACTCGTCTGTGCACGCTGAACAAATATCTCAAGGATCAATATTGTCCTGTCCATCACCCTCACATTCAGTTCCCTCTCTATATTCCTCAGCTGCCGCGGACTAAGCTCATCATCAAATATCACCAAATCAATCGGTCCCCTCTCAGCGATATAATCTTTTATCTCTGCCAGTTTGCCACTACCGACATAGGTATTAGTATCAGGGTTGGCCACGCGCTGTACAAACCGTTTCACTGGTTCTATATCACGTGTGTCCGCCAGAAAAGCCAACTCATCCAAGTACTCCTCGGTTCGCTCCTCAGGCTGTGACGGAGTTATCAAACCAACTAATATCGCTCGCTCCATAATTTTCCGCCTGCAAAATTACAACAAAAAAATTAAATATGCAAATTTTTCTCTCTTCTTTTTCTTTTTCTTTTTAAAAGTGGAGGCATCGGGTGTGCGCGCTACGCGTGTTCGTAGGGAGCAGCACAAGGACAAGGATGATTCACACGGGCTTACAGAAGCCTAAGCACGTCCCGGGAATAACCTTTTAATCACCCCATAATCACCCTTTAATCACCCCTTAATCACCCCTTAATCACCCCTTAACGTCCCATTAATCACCTTTTAATAACCTTATAATATCCCATTATTGGTGGCTCTAATAGGACAAGAAGAATGGCAGACATCCCTGCCTGCCACGCTTGCTATCTTTTGCATTAATGTGCTTCGAGCCAGTTCTTGCCGACTCCGCATTCGGCAATGATAGGAACACTCAGATGAACGGCATTCTGCATCTCGCTGACAACGATTTCCTTGACGCGCTCAACCTCTACCTCCGGCACATTGAAGTTAAGTTCGTCATGCACCTGCATAATCATCTGTGCTTTCAGTCCCTCTGCCTTTAGCCTGCGATGAATACTAACCATCGCCATCTTGATAATATCAGCAGCCGTTCCCTGAATAGGAGCATTGACGGCATTGCGCTCTGCAAAGGAGCGAACAACGGAGTTCTGCGACAGTATATCCGGCAGATAGCGTTTGCGACCAAACAAAGTTTCAACGTATCCGTGACTGCGGGCAAACTCCTTCTGCTTTTCAATAAAATCAATAACCTTGGGGAAGGCAGCAAAGTAATCATCAATCAGTTGCTTTGCCTCTGCCCTCGGACAATCCAGTTGCTGCGAAAGGCCAAAAGCGGAGATGCCGTATATAATACCAAAGTTAGCCGTTTTGGCGCGACGACGCTGGTCCTTACTAACTTGTTCCAACGGAACACCAAAAATCTTTGCCGCCGTAGCCGCATGCACATCCTGTCCGTTGCGGAAAGCTTCCATCATATGCGGGTCCTGACTGAAATGAGCCATCAGGCGCAACTCTATCTGGCTGTAGTCGGCACTTAGGAACAGACAACCCTCATCCGGAATAACCGCTCTGCGGATAAACTGACCACGCTCGCTACGAATAGGCAAGTTCTGCAGGTTAGGATTGCTGCTCGACAAGCGGCCTGTAGCCGTAACCGTTTGATTGTAAGTGGTATGTATCTTGCCCGTCTCAGGATTGATATAACCCGGCAAAGCAGATATATATGTTGATATCAGTTTCTTCAATTCTCTTTGATCCAGAATCATACCAACAACAGGATGCTTGTCCTTCAAGCCTTGCAGCACTTCCTCAGATGTCGAGTACTGTCCGTTCTTGGAGCGCTTGGCCTTCCGGTCAAGTTTGAGATTGTCAAACAGCACCTCTCCAACCTGACGCGGCGAGTTGATATTAAATACTTGTCCTGCAGCGTCATATATACGTTGCTCCAACTCAGCCAGTTCCTTACTCAGTTCAGTTTCTGCCTCCTTGAGCATCTTAAGGTCAAAGCGCACACCGGCTTTTTCCATCTCACGCAGCACCTCCACCAACGGCAACTCAACCTCATTATACAGATTCCATAGCGCCGGATCAGCCTTCAACGCTGCCCAATCCGGCTCTTTATACGGATTGAATGACAGCTCCGGATTAAGCAGATACGAGCACAATCTATTCTCAATTGTATCGTACTCCGGCTTAAGCTCTTCTGCTGCCTCTGCCGGTTCGGCAAAAAGGTCAAGAGTCGCCTCTGCAGGCTTGCTCTTAGCAGGTCGCGTCTGAGTTGTCTGAATCGTCTGACTCGTCTGAACTGCTGCCGTCGCAGGTGCATTCCTGAGCAGAGAGTTGAACTCCAGTTCCCTATATATCGGCACTAACCTATTCCAATCCTTATCCTTAATCGTCAATGCTGCCTCGTCCAACTCTACAGGCACATCCGTCTTGATGGTGGCCAGGAATCGCGAGAAACGAATCATATCTGCTTGCTCTTCTATCTTTGCCTTGAGTGCACCTTTCAGTTGGTCGGTACTATTGAGCAGATTCTCTATATCTCCAAACTGCTGCAACAGGCTGACAGCCGTCTTCTCGCCCACTCCCTTGCAACCGGGAATATTATCGCTGGCATCGCCCATCAGTCCCAACAGGTCTATCACCTGCAACTGATTACTCAGGCCGTACTTAGCGCACACCTCTGCCGGTCCCATCTGCTCAAAACCGCCTGTATGACGCGGACGGAAAAGGTGTACATTCTCTGTCACCAACTGCCCGTAGTCCTTGTCCGGCGTAGCCATAAATACCTCAAAGCCCGCACGTTCAGCCTTGCCTGCAAGCGTTCCAATGACATCATCAGCCTCATAACCTTGTACCTCCATAACAGGTATATTCATAGCCTCCAAAATCTGCTTGATTACAGGCACTGCCTTCTTGATATCCTCAGGCGTATCCGGACGCTGAGCCTTATACTGCTCGTATGCCTCATGGCGGAATGTTGGTCCGTGCGGGTCAAAAGCCACACCCAGATGAGTGGGACGAACTCGCTTAATCAGATCCTCCAACGTAATAACAAATCCATATATAGCCGAGGTATTCTCGCCCTTGGAATTCATACGAGGCACCTTGATGAATGCATAGTAAGCGCGATAGATCATCGCATAAGCATCTATGAGCAGTAGTCGTTTCATAATCACCATTCTATGGGTTGTTGTCCGTGTTGAATCAAGTATTTGTTTGCTGCCGAGAAGTGTCCGCAACCGATGAATCCCCTATATGCCGACAGCGGACTTGGATGCGGAGCCGTCAGCACCAGATGTTTCCTGCGGTTGATAAACTGTCCCTTGCGCTGAGCGTAACTGCCCCAGAGCATAAAAACCAGGTGCTCGCGCTGCTCGTTAAGCGCACGGATGGCGGCATCAGTAACCTCTTCCCAACCTTTATTCTGATGCGATCCGGCCTGGTGAGCACGAACCGTCAGCGTGGCATTAAGCAGCAGCACTCCCTGATCTGCCCAACGCTGCAGATTACCCGACTGCGGAATTGGCTTACCCAGGTCACGGTTCAGTTCCTTGTATATATTCTCCAGCGATGGAGGAATCTTAACTCCCTCATTAACCGAAAAACACAAGCCATGAGCCTGACCATCATCGTGGTAAGGGTCCTGACCGATAATAACAACCCGCACCCTGTCAAAAGGGCACGAGTCGAAAGCGTTAAAAATAAGACCTGCTGGAGGAAAACAACGTGTCGTCTGGTACTCGTGGCGCACAAAGTCAGTTAGCAGTTCGAAATAAGGCTTGTCAAACTCGGGCTGCAAGACCTTACGCCACGACTCCTCTATACGCACATTCATCACTATTCACTTTTCACTTCTTCAATCTACTACCAGCATTGCATCGCCGTAGTCACCGAAGTGATAACCTTCCTCAACGGCAACCTCATAAGCATGCATAACCTGCTCATAACCGCCAAAAGCACAAACCATCATCAGCTGCGCCGACTGAGGCATATACAGGTTGCAGAAGAAGCTATTAGCCACCGTGAACTTATACGGCGGATAAATGAACTTATTGGTCCAACCGCTGAACTCCTTGAGCTGACCCGTAGTACCTACCACATGCTCCATAGCACGCATAACCTCAGTACCCACGGCGCACACACGACGCTCTGCGGCATGAGCACGGTCGACAGCGTCAACAAGAGCCTTCGGGATATTTATCTGCTCAAGGTCCACCTTATGCTTGGTCAGGTCCTCAACCTCTATCTCTTTATAGTCACCAAGCGAGGTATGAGATGTCAGTATCGTCGATTCAATTCCATGAATCTCCATGCGCTTAACCAGTTGCTTGCTGAAGTGCATATTCGATGCCGGAGCAGCAACAGCACCTATCTCTGTAGCAAAGATACTCTGATAGCGCTCTTCATCCATCTGCTTAACTGCCTCGTTGACATCCTCATCCGGCTCCAACAAAAACTCCTTGCGGAAAGCCTCTGCCGTCTCCTCGTCCATAGGACGATGGATATAGCGCGGCGTGGGAGTTTCACCCAAAGCATAGAGTTTAGGTACGAACTCATCAACGGAATAGTCCGTCAGGAAGCGGAACGTACGACCACGAGACGTAGTATTATCAATAACCTCGGCTACAATATTGCTGTCTTCTTCAAAGAATATCTTATTGCCCACACGAATCTTACGTGCCGGATCAACGATTACATCCCAGTACTTATGCTCGTGCTGCAACTCACGCTGCAAGAACACCTCTATCCGTGCCAACGTCTTTTCCTTACGGCCATACAGACGCGCAGGAAAGACCTTCGTGTTGTTAAACACAAACAGGTCACCCTCGTCGAAGTACTCAACTACATCTCTCACCTGACGATGCTCTATCTCACCACTCTTGCGGTGCAACACCATCATTCGTGCGTCCTCACGGTACAAAGTCGGATACTGAGCCAACAACTCGTCCGGTAACTTAAATCTAAACTGACTTAGTTTCATATATTATCTTTTCAAACTGCTCAAAATTAATACAATCGCCAATGCTTATCTTGCCCACGCGTGTCCGTCGCAGCGCTATCAGATGTGCACCTGAGTGAAGTCGCTCACCTATATCGCGTGCCAATGCCCTAATATACGTCCCCTTGCTGCATACAATGCGCAGGGTCAGTTGCATTTTTTCGGCATCAAAAGCCAATATCTCTATCTCGTCTATTACCAAGAGCTTCGGCTTAAGTTCCACCTGCTCACCCCTCCTTGCCAACTTGTACGCGCGCTTGCCATCAACCTTAACAGCCGAGAACATCGGCGGCACCTGCCACTGCTCACCCTGAAAAGTAGGTATTACCTCCTCTACGAGCTTGCGAGTGATATGCTCAGTCGGATAAGTGGCGTCAATCTCTTTTTCCAAGTCATAACTGGGCGTTGTTGCGCCAAGCTGAAGCGTAGCCACATACTCCTTCGTATCATACTGCAACTGGTCTATCAGTTTGGTCTTCTTGCCCGTGCACACAACCACCACTCCCGTCGCCAACGGATCCAGGGTGCCGGTATGCCCGACCTTAAGTTTCTTAACGCCTAACGCGTGGCAGAGCAACCAACGAGCCTTACCCACTACGTCAAAACTGGTCCAACCCAATGGCTTGTCAAACGCCAATATCTCTCCCTCAACAAAGTCCATATACAATGGCAAATACACCTATTGCCAAGCAATATATTGCGAAATATATCAGTTTCTGCTTCTTAACAATCTCAATCATCCACTTGCAGGCTGCGCAACCTGTCACAAAGGCTGCAATAAAGCCTATCACTAGGCACCATATGCTCAGTCCGCTCGCCACCTCTCCGCTCAATATGTCCTTGGCATCCAGCAGCGCAGCGCCCAATATAGGTATCAGCACCATAAGGAACGAGAAGTGAGCCACCTCTTCCTTCTTATTGCCGAGCAATATACCCGTAGCTATCGTCGTGCCGCTACGGCTCAATCCCGGTAGCACTGCTATAGCCTGACCGATACCAATAATGAACGAGTCCAACCACGATATCTCGGCTTTCTCACGAGGCTTGGCATACTGGGCAAACAATAGTAGCGTTGCCGTAATAAGCAAGCATATACCTACAACCAACAATCCGCTGCCAAAGATTGCCTCTACTTTATCCTTAAAGAACATCCCTACAATAAATACCGGTACCATTGACAGCAGTATCTTGCCGGCATATATCTTCTCCTGATTCCACTTGACTGTGGTAAACGTGCCACGTAGTATCCATGCCACCTCACGCCACAGCACTACCAGCGTTGCACACACCGTAGCGGCATGTACCACTACATCAAAAGTGAGCATATCGCCCTCCTGAAACTCCACACCAAGCAGCGTCTGCGCAATAGTCAGATGACCTGACGAACTGACCGGCAAGAACTCAGTAAGCCCTTGTACAATACCTAATAATAGCGCTTCCAGCCAATTCATTACTTCTTACCCTTCCAAAGGATTGCTACAATCATCAGCACAAAACCTGCCAACGCCGTCATCGGACCAATAGTGATTCGACGAACAGAAAAGATATCAGGATTATATTCGGTTGCACCGCTCGGTTCACCGGCCATAAGCGCAAAGCCGACAATGATAACAGCCAACGAGACTGCAATAAGTATCAAGTTTATCTTGGGTAAATAGAATCTCATAGTAATCTACCTAAATATTATCAAATCGAGTAAATAGTGTCTTCCTTCATGCGGATATATCTGCCGCACACAATCAGGCTGGTAAACAGTGTCAGCACCACGCTGAACAGCACAACCACACCGGCTATCAAACAAAGGTTCTGCCACGTCCATGGGAACAATACTATTCCCATACGAATCTGCACGTAATAGACAGCTCCCGCCAGTACCACAAGCGATATCAGCGATGCCACAACACCCATCAATACATTGCGGCTGACAAACGGACGCTTAATCATCCAACTCGTTGCACCCACAAGGTCCATAGTGCGGATAATAAAGCGCTTGGAGTATATCTGCAAACGTATGGTGTTAATAATTAACGCCTCAGAGATAAGCAATAGTATCAGCGCTATTGATAGCAGCAGCAATGATAGGTCATTGAAGTTATGATTGAGTATCTCCAGCAAGTCCTTCTGGTACATAACCTGACTAACATACGGCAATTGCTTAAGGTTATCTGCGATGATCTTCATCGAGTCAGGATGTACATACCCGTCTTTTAGGTGAATCTCATACGAGTCGCTAAGCGGATTATACCCCAAAAACTCTGTAGGGTCTTCGCCCAGATAACGTATATGCTCATTCAATGCTTCCTCACGCGAAATAAACCTATAACTGCTGCAATATGGCACCACAGACAACAGCATATCCATCCTGCTAAATGCCGTTGAGTCTGCGTCCTGCGGCATTATAACCGTCATAGCCACATCTTCCTTAACGCGATGTAGTAGGCTATGAGCAGACAGCAGGAGCACACACTCCAAGCCAACCAAAAACAACACCAACGATATGGATATCGTTGTTGTCAGATGCATATTGAAGAATTTACGTTTAGCTGCCATCGTTTATCAAAAAAGGGCAGGTCTGAGACCTGCCCCGTTATGATTAGTACTCCCAGAGGTCCTGTTCAAAATTGAGCATCTCCCGGGCTATTCGTTCTTGTTCCTTAACTACTGACTCATACGAATATGCATAATCCGGAATCAAACGGTTATACATATTACCCTCACCTACTATATAAGAGGTGTAGAGGTGCTTTGCAAAGAACTCATCAAACGTTACACGACGTGTCTCGTTCTCCGACGAAATAACATATTGCTGTGCCATATAAGGACGCAAATCGTCAAAGGCTACCCAGAACAATACCGACTCCATGATAGAAGCCACAACACGTGCACTATCCTTTGTCGTAATCTTGTCTGACTGCATAGGAGCAATAGCCAAGATCTTAGAGTGCATACGTGACGTGTGACGGTCGAAGAATACATACTCCAGCGTCAGGTACTTGAGCTGATTGCGAACAAATGCCTCGTACGGATAGAAGTGGAATGACAACTCATCGCTAACGGAGTCATAGTGAACCAACATAGCATCTGATGTGGCGATGTCATAGTGGTTCGGATCATCCGAATAGTCTGCCGTAGGATCGTCTGCCAAGAACATAGACGGAAGCATCGTCTTCTCCATAGGAGTGGTGAAGTCGGGCTTAAACAGGTCCATACCCTTCTGATATACAGGCATACCATCTACGATAGCATCAACGATAACCTTGAACAAACTACGATAATCGGGGTCGTCATAACGAGTCGGGAAGTAGAGTTGATAGTTCTGCTTGTAACGCATATCTATGATGCGATAAACATAACGCGACCAGATAATGTCATCATTACGATGGAACACATCGATGATGGTATCTCGCTGCTCACTGAACTCAGTAGCCTTAATACGAGCACTACCCTTATCGTCAAACATCGGGTTTACCAAGTGTTGCGCACTAACAGGGGCTAATACGGCCACCATGACGCAAGCTATTGCAAAAAGTCTCTTCATATCTATTTTTGTTTAATTCAGCGACAATGGGATAGGACTCAAACGAGTATCCTTCCCGTCCGGACCTTTGGCACGGACATCGGTGATAACGACTACAGCACCCTTCTTGAGCTTACCCAGTTGGTCAAGTTGCTGCTTCGTAAACTTATCACCCTTCGATTCGGTCAATACGCCATTGATATTAACCTTGAATGAAGTAATCTTAAACGGCAGGTCAAGAAGTCCGTCAGGACCATAGCTGGCAATCACTGATGCTGATGAGTTCAGCAGGGCACCACGAGAGATAAATCCATCGGAGTACTCGGTCTCACCTGACTTGAAGTAAGCACCCGGCTTCGGCAACGCCTTAACACGGTAGGTCTGACTACCCATCTGCTGCATCTTGCCCTCAAGCTCTGCTGATACGGAGATGGTCACTGACTTGGCTCCATCACCCGGCTTGATAATCCAGAACGCACCACGACGGCTTACTGCAGCACCGTTAACAGATACTTTTACCTTATCACTACTTACACCCGGAACTGAGATTGAGAACTGGTTCTCATATCCACGGTACATGATATTAAGGTCTGTATTTGAGATTGTAACACTCGGCTCACCTACAGTATATTCGCTGGTGAAGTCAAGATACTGCATCTCACCTAGGTTGCTCAGATAAGCAATCTGTCCCTTGAACTTCTTAGGACCACTACCTGTAGCTACTACTTCGTAGATACCTTCATCGTTAATACGTTGACCTTCAATATAGTACTCCGGTTGTTGCGTTGAGTCCACAGCGGCAAGAATAATCTTTGCGCTATACTTGCTACCACGGATAACGTAGTCGGACTTAGGAATCACATATGCATCCAGTTTGTTCACACGCAGGTCGGCTGCGTCGGTTCCAGACATCAGGAATTGAACAATCTTACCCTCGTAACTGCGAACATCATTCTGCAGCTTAGTGAGCACCGTAATTGATGCACACATAGGCATCTCGTGGAAGATACCCTCTTCCCATGAGATCAAATCACCTTCTGCATTATGTGCTTGATCAGTAGCGAACATAGCGTCAATCTCACGCCCCATAGCTGTTGAGTCGCCTTGCTCTGCTATCTCCTTAAGGAAGTTACGATATGCAATGATGTGCTCTTTCAGTTCTGCACCATGACCTTCCTTCAAACCGTATTGGTGAGGAATATTTGTATCATCTTGCTTACCGATTTGAGCAACCTTAGCATTGGCAACAGCCTTGCTTCCGTCAACCATACGAACCATCTGGTCCTTAAATTCCTGAATATAGTTGTACAGAGAGTCTGATTGAGCCTTCACCTTCATAGCCTTGTCGTACCACTCCTGAGTTTTCTCAGGGTTCTGGTCCAAAGCAGCCTTGAAGTTACGATAGATGATGTCATTACTACTCTCTGTGGTCGCAATGGTTGAATGCAAGCTGTCATCAACCTGCATATAACCATTCATAATGGCGGCACTGACGTTGAGGGCCAACATGGCAGTCAACACCAAGTACATCATACCAATCATTTTTTGTCTCGGGGTTTCCGGACAGTTTTTTGCTCCACCCATAGTATATTATTACGTTTAAGTGAGTGAATAATTACTTTTATGCGAGTGCACTCAGCATGTTACCATATACCTTGTTCAGGTCAGCAACCTGAGCAGCAAGTTTCTTGGATGCTTCCTCGTAAGCTTGCTGGCTCTTCAGAGCGTCTGCAGATGCAGCTGCCATCTTCTCAGCATTGCTTGCCATAGCATTAACGTGAGTAGTAGCTGTAGCCACCTGAGCGACGTGAGCCTTATATGCATCAGCCTGTGATTGGAGAGCATTGATCTGCAACTCATACAGCGAGTTGATTGAACCAAGCTTCTGACCGATACCCTCAATATTCTTCTGGTAGTCGTTAGTGCCGGCAACAACCTTCTGCATTCCAGCTACAACAGATGAGTAAGCTGTGCCCAGTTCCTCGTTTTTAGCACCGAGAGCCTCTGCACTTGCAGCAAACTTACCTGCAGCTTCAGCTGCTTTCTCTGCCTTCTCACCGAGTTTATTGGTTGCTGTAGCAACATTACCCAGTTCACTGAGTTGATTAGCTGTCTTAGCCAGGTTGGCAATACCCCCCTTCAACGACTCCATATCTTCTTTTGACAAAGAAGGTACTTCTGCTTGTTTCTTGTCTTGAGCACCTGCGGCGCCGGCTGCACCTGCACCAAGCAATGTCGGAACTGCTTGATTATGAGCCTTCTCTACACGGTCTTCAGGAGAACCGAACTCCAGCAACTGCGGGAACACGTTACCCCAGTGATACTCCTCATGAGGAGCTTCCAACACACCAATCATAAAGAGGAATGCCTCTGTACACATACCCGCTGTCAGCACAATACCGGCACCCGGCCAGTGCATAATCTTAAAAAGCGCACCGATGATAACGACTGATGCACCCAACGAGTAAACCATGTTAACAACGTTCTTTCCTTGGTAGGAATGATACCAATGCATGAACCCACCTTCTTTTTTTTCTGTAGCCATTTTTGTAAGACTTTATAGTTAGTTAATTTAATGTTTTTTCAGTTTTATTGATTACTCACCAATGAAAGCACGTACACAACGGAATCCAATGTACGGACGGCTCTCATATTGATACTCATAAGAGCGAACACCGCACTGCATGTAGTAGCTGATATCTTTCCAGCTACCGCCCTTAACAACCTTACGTTTCAGGATGTCCGGGTCGTCTTTACGAGCCATGTATGAATACTCAGGATTCAAGTCGTGGATAGCTGTGTTTGCCGATGCCTGGTAAGCTGAGTTGGTCCACTCAGCAACGTTACCTGCCATATCGAACAGACCAAAGTCGTTCGGACGGAACTGAGCAACGCGCATTGTAGCGGTTCCGGTATCATCGTTGTATGCACCACGATAGGGCTTGAAGTTAGCAAAGAAGCAACCCTTAGCGTCACGAGCATAGTTGCCACCCCACGGATACATAGCCATCTTGCGGCCACCGCGAGCTGCATACTCCCACTGAGCCTCGTTGGGCAGACGGTAGTCTTGAGCGCCAAGTTTAGAGTGAGAATTGAAGTACATAGTACGCCAGTTGCAGAATGCATGAGCCTGCTCCCAAGTAACACCGACTACAGGATACTCCAGGTAACCCGGGTGAGAGAAGTACTTGAGCAACATCGGCTCGTTGAACGAATATTGGAAGTCACGAACCCAGCACAATGTATCCGGATATACCGCAATAATTTTGTGCGTCTTCAGGTCGTTAGGCTCAATCAGCGGACGGTAGATAGTACTATCCCTGATAGCACCATTCTCCTCTACCCAGAAGCTGTCAACACGTGCAGTTGATCCCGGAGGATACAAACCTTGGGTTACATCGAACTTCTTGCTTACGCTGACAGCCTCGTCATAGTTGATCCAACTATAACGATAGTGCAGAGCGTTAACGCGGAAGGTTCCGTCACCGTAGTACATAGGAGCCAAGGCCTCTTTCACCTCTTCATCCTTGCTCTTCCAAGGAATCTTCTTGCGCCAGTTGAGTGCAAAGTTCTCTTCATCAAATTCCTCGTCCTTAGGTTGGATAGCATAGTCTGTCATACCGGCATTAACCAGATATGTCAGTGCCATAGAGTCACGAACCCAGTTTACAAACTGCTTGTACTCGTTGTTCGTAATCTCAGTTTCATCCATCCAGAAGGCCTCAACAGTTGCCATAAGCACATTGTCCGGCTGCTCAAATACAGCAGACTGAGTGTTGGCACCCATCATAAAGGAACCTTTCTTAATGAAAATCATACCATAGGGATTGGCTTCTTTGAAGTTACCGGCTTTCTGTACGCCGACCAATTCGCCTGCAGGGCCATTACAACTTGCCATTGCGAATGCAAAAGCAATCAAAGGCAATACTTTAGTGAATTTCATATTCGTTTTTTATGTTATTATATTCAACTTTATCGTTTCTGCTACAAGTAGCGAACACTCTTATATCTGTTTGTTCTCTTGGGCTTGAGGATGTTAAATCCGTATGCCAAGTATATCTCGTGAGTTCCTGCACTTTCCAACATCAGTTTGTTATGCGGAATCTCAAACGTATATCCCAGTTGCAATCCCGATATTATGTCTATTCCCAGCAGTATATTCACGCTTCCCGCGATTCTATACCCTAATCCCCAGCGATATCGGTCCTTAAACTCGCACATCAGCGTCACATTCACATCCCACGAGCGGAAATCGCTCATCACCATTGCCGATGGCTTCAACTGCCAGTCTTTATGATTCTTGATTCTCCAGTTGTATCCTCCCGCCACATACATCGTTCCCACCAACTTCAACTCAGAGTAATCATCCCAATCTATCTTAGGCATCGTCAGGTGCGAATAACTGGCACTCACCCACCATGTCGGAGCAACATACTCAATACCCACCGACATATCAAAACTCATTCCCGACTTACTACCAGACGGTATTGCTTGGTCGCTTGAACTGACCACATACCCGTCTCCTCCGCTACCGGCATTAAACTGCGACTCTATGTCCTTAAGATTGACGCTATCTCCCTTAAATCCGACATTCACAAACCCCAACTCTACTCCGGCACTCAGGTAGCCTTTGCCAATCTTATGACGATATGCATACTGGAAATGCAGCGACTGATTGCTGAACAGTCCAAACCTATCATTCATAAATCGCACACCCGCGCCATGTTTAGTTTTGCCTATCACAAACGGAGAAGTGAAGGAAAAGAACGTTGTCATCGGCGCATTGGTTATTCCAATCCATTGCATACGGTGCAATCCGGCAACCTTCATCAAATCTCCCTCTCCCGCCGCTGCAGGATTATAGGCTGATTGCATATACATATATTGTCCTATTTGCGGATCAAACTGCGCTCTTACCGCTACGGCACATATCACAAGCACCGATAGAACAACATAACGTTTCACATTTTTAATACTCTTCTTCATCAAAGAAGAAATCATCTTTGGTCGGATAATCCGGCCATATATCCTCTATACACTCATACACTTCGTCCTCATCCTCAAGCTCTTGCAGGTTCTCTATCACCTCCATCGGAGCCCCGATGCGATTGGCGTAATCCAGCAATTCTTCCTTGGTTGCAGGCCACGGCGCATCCTCTATTTTCGAAGCGAGTTCTAACGACCAATACATACTATTATCCAAATTAGCGTGCAAAATTAGTAAAAAGTTTCGATACGTGCAAACTTTTTTGCTATATTTTTGCATTTTTATTCCATTTTTCCATTTTTACACCCTCTTTTTGACAAAAAGTTCGTGAAATTACGAAAAAATAGTCCGAAAGTCGGTTCAAAAAGTGCAAAATGCTTACATTTTGTCGCTCAGAACCCTTATCTTGCTTAACTTTTGCTATTATCAGTCGCTCTGCACGGCGTGTTATTGTTCGGCAGACATGACTCAAAGCAGCCTTCCTGTCGCCTGCCGGAAGCAGAAATTCATGATTAACAGGCAACTGTGCCTGATGCTCATCTATCCATCGCTCCACCATCGCTACCTGCTCCTCACCTATCCACTCACCCTGTGCCTCTGCCAATGCAGCTCCGATATTAAATAGGATATTCTGCACGCAACTCAGCTGCTTATCCTCTGTCTCATCAAGTCCTTCGGCACGTAGCAACCCAACAAAGCTATTCAGTTCGTCTATCGTTCCGTAAGCCTCTATGCGTGCGTCGGTTTTACTTACGCGCTGTCCGTTGGCCAATGATGTTTCACCACCATCGCCTGTCTTAGTGTATATTTTCATATTCTTAGTTTATAGTGTCGTTTAATATAATGCGGATCAAAAAACAGCAACCCAAAGTGGTATAAGTCCATTGACGTTGTCACTTCCGGCAAGCCACATAAGTGCCGCCAAACCCGATACATTCCCGATACATGATGGATGTCATCCAGTACTATTATAGACTTATCATGTAGCATTGGCTGAATCAGATTATAATACTTTAGTGTTGCCTCTGCAGTATGGTTGGCGTCCATAAAGACGAAGTCCAACTTTTGTTTCTTTCTCTCGCGCGCGTATATATATAAGGTGTTAGATATATCTCCGGTCACCACCTCTATATTATCCAGCTTCAGTTCATTCCAATTCTCTATAGCTACCTTTGCGAGTTCATCGCTGCCTTCCATCGTTACCACCCTATTCCTTTTATCCGGCGCTGCCAAGTAGGCAGTGGTTATACCCAGCGATGTTCCCAGTTCCAGTATATTCAACGGCCGCTTGCTGTCATGCGACAAGAACTGAACAAGCCTGAACAGCAACTGTGCCTGATTGGCCGGCTTAAGGCTGCTTGCTGCCACCTGACTGATACGTCGCTCTCCCGACTTGCCTGTACCGTAATCCTCGACATACACCTTCTTATCCGACTGCAGCATCTGCCGTCTCCGCTTCTCAATATCCTCAAATACATAATAGGGACTACGCTCATAGAACAGCATCCTGACCAGATAGAACAGATATGGCGAATGAATTCCCTCGCCACCCGTATTCCAGGCACTCACCTGATGCCATAGATAAGAGAAAAACCTATATATTTTATCCCCTATTATCATAATCGACCGCAAAGGTAGTATTTTTTTTGCATATGTGCAATATTTATTGTAATTTTGCAGCATGATTTTGAATTATATCTGGATAGGACTTATTCTGCTGGCTGTGCTCATGGGTTTGGCACAGGCCGTCTTCTTTGGTCAAACGGACATATTCTCCGCTATACTCAACTCCACTTTCGACTCAGCCAAGACGGGTTTTGAACTTTCGCTTGGTTTGACGGGAGTGCTATCTCTCTGGATGGGGATTATGAAGATTGGCGAGCAGGCCGGTGCCGTCAACACTCTTGGCAAGGGTATCAATCCATTCTTCAGTCGTATCTTCCCTGACATACCCAAGAACCATCCAGTTTTTGGCAGCATGCTCATGAACGTGGCAGCTAACATGCTTGGCCTGGACAATGCCGCCACGCCGATGGGACTCAAGGCGATGAAGGAGTTGCAGGAACTCAATGAGGATAAGTCCAAAGCCAGCAATGCCATGATTATGTTTGTGGTGCTTGGAGCCAGCGGCTTGACGCTTATCCCCACAACCATTATGGCCTATCGTGCTCAATTGGGCGCTGCTAATCCGGCAGATGTATTCCTACCGATACTCATTGCCACCTATGTTGCCACACTTGTCGGCTTCATCTGTGTGTGCATCGCTCAGCGTATCAAGTTCAAAGACCCCGTTGTGCTTGGCACCGTTATCGGTCTGACAGCCTTGGTTGGTCTGCTCGTCTGGGGAGCAACGCTGCTATCGCCTAAAGCCCTTGCAGCAGTATCTGCAGCCATAGCCTCGATACTACTGCTCGGCGTAATCTGTTGGTTTGTTATTCAAGCCATGGCTAAAAAGATAAATGTCTATGATGCCTTTATTGACGGAGCCAAAGGTGGTTTCCAAACTGCCATAGGTATTATACCCTACCTTATTGCCATACTTGTAGCCGTCGGTATGTTCCGTGCCAGCGGAGCTATGGCATTACTGGAGCAAGGCATAGCTTGGTGCTTTAACCTCTGCGGCATCAATCCCGACATGGCAGCAGCGGTGCCTACAGCAATCATGAAGCCTCTCAGCGGTAGTGGAGCACGCGGACTGATGCTTGAAGCCATGACCACATATGGTGCCGACTCGCTTGTCGGTCGCCTGTGCTGCATACTGCAGGGTACGACAGATACAACATTCTATGTCCTGGCCGTTTACTTCGGCAGTGTCAACATCAAGGATACACGCCACGCTGTGGCATGTTGCCTTCTTGCAGACCTGGCTGGAGCTATCGCAGCCTTTGCCATTGCACCTATCTTCTTTAGTTAAATAAGTTTGGCGAGTGCCAAATCTTCCTTGCGCGTCATCTCTGCACGCGTCTCAGGAGTCTTGTCTGCCTGACCGGTCAGGTGTAGAATGCCGTGTATCAGTATGCGGTGCAGTTCAGCATCCGACATCTCGGGATTCGTCTCAGCAAACTCTTTGCTGTTACTCTCCACCGTTTGCAGCGAAATATAGATATCTCCGGCGATACGGTCAGCAGTTGAGTAGTCAAAGGTTATGATATCCGTATAGTAGTCATGCCCGAGAAACTGGCGATTAACCGCCAACATACGCTCGTCGCTGCAGAAGATATAATTGATATCTCCCAGCGAAAAACCATAGTCAGCAGCCACACTGCGTATCCACCGCGTGAGGCGTTTCTCATCCAAGTGAGGCAGTTCTACTCCGTCTGTATAAAACCTAATCATGCTGCAAAAGTACTGCTTTTTTGCGATACGGGCAATAGAGAGGGAGAAAAAATGGTATTTTTTGTGTAAAAAACACTATATACTTGCACGTATCATCTATTTTCAGTATTTTTGCAGAGCAAAAAATTCAAAATACGATGAAAAAAATCTTTATCTTCATTGCCGCAATAGCCATGCTTAGTGCATGCAGCAGCAATAGCCAATATCAGCAAACCAAGCAAGCTGACATCAATGCCTTAACCAAAGCAGCAGCATTCAAAATGCCCAAGGTGACTGTTCCGTCATTCCCCGATAGGACATTCAACGTACTTAACTATGGAGCCGATGCCACCGGTCAGAGTCTTTGCTCTGCTGCCATTCAGGCTGCCATTGACGCATGTACAGAAGCCGGAGGTGGTACGGTAATCATTCCTGACGGCGTGTACTTGACAGGTCCAATAGTTCTCAAATCGAACGTTAGGCTTTATACAACCCGCAATGCCTTTGTGCTCTTCTCGCATGACTTTAAGCTCTACCCTATCTACGACGCTTCGTTCGAGGGTGTTAACACCAAGCGCTGCCAATCGCCACTATCTGCTCGCGATGCAGAGAATATAGCCATCACCGGTGAGGGAACATTCAACGGTAGTGGTGACTACTGGCGTCCGCTCAAAAAGAGCAAGGTCACAGGCAATCAATGGAAGAACCAACTCAAGAAAGGCGGTGTTCTCAGTGACGACGGCAATATATGGTATCCGGACGAGGGATCTAAGTATGCTATTTCTCTTTGCAAGGACCAAAACGTACCGGAACCTGAGACACCGGAGAACTTTGACTGGGAGACTATTCACTCTTTCCTGCGTCCTGTGATGCTCCACTTTATCGGTTGCAAGAACATCCTGCTTGAGGGAGTATGCTTTGAGAACTCACCGGCATGGAATCTGCATCCCTTTATGTGTGAGAACCTGATACTACGCAACCTTACCGTCCGCAACCCCTGGTATAGCCAAAATGGTGACGGTGTGGATGTAGAGAGCTGCAAGAACGTAGTTATCGACCATTGCTCATTTGACGTAGGCGATGATGCTATATGCATGAAGTCAGGCAAGAACGAGGATGGTCGTCGTCGCGGTATTCCTACAGAGAACGTTGTTGTCAACGGCTGCACCGTTTATCACGGACATGGCGGATTTGTCGTTGGTAGCGAAATGTCAGGTGGTATCAAGAACATCGACGTTAACGACTGTCTGTTCCTTGGCACAGACGTAGGTCTGCGCTTTAAGTCAACACGTGGCCGTGGCGGTATGGTAGAGGACATATATATCCGCAATATCAACATGTGGGCCATTCCTAACGAAGCACTGCTCTTTGACCTGTTCTACGGTGGTAAGGGAGCCGGAGAAGAAACTGAAGAGGAGATTGCTGCCCGCATGAATGCCGAAGCTCCTCCTGTATCCGAGGAAACGCCCGGCTTCCGCAATATCTACATTGAAGACGTACTTGCTAAGGATGTTAAGACTGCCATATACTTCAACGGTCTGCCGGAGATGAAGATTCAGAACGTCAATCTCAAGAACATTACCATGTCCGGTGAGCGCGGAGCTATCATCCGTCAAACCAACGGACTTACCGTTGAAAACGTCAATATCATTTCCAAGGGCGAAGCCTGGACTATTGCTCCGACAGTAGAGAATGTTAATTTTAAGTAAGTTAGCCCTGGTAGCCACCAGCATGTGGCTGCAAGTTACGCCCGCCGACTCTTTGTTGGCGGGCTATCGTATTATTGAGGCCGAAGGCAAGACCCGCCACATAGTGCCTATCACCCAGTGGACTGCCAACGACTCTGTTGACACTTACCATCAATTGCATCATCATGGTGTGGCCGTTGAGTCTGATAAGATGGCATATCGCATCTACTTTGACAAGAAGCAGACAATTGACGTATATGCCAAGCGCACTCCACGGCTGGAATTGCCTACATCATACTGGTATCCCAACGACGAGCAACTGGCAGAGCACTATGGCGATGACGTATTACGCGTCAGCGGAACGGTAGGTGTTGGTAGCGTCAAATACTGGAACGGCAAGAAGCAGGTACATATAGAGCCTGTCAGCACTCGCTCGCAGCGTATTGTCAAGTCCACCAAACGTAAGGGCGTCATTGAGATGACGGTACGCGGATGGCAGGTAGAGGGCAAGTTTCTCGATATGACTGTCCGTTACACACTTCGTGCTGGCCACCGTGATATGATGTGTGAAGTATATCTGTCACAGCCTGTGGACGGTCTCTGCACCGGTGTGCAAAAAGTAGGTAAGGACGGTAAGTGGCTAATGGAGCAGACTAAACGTGGCACCATCCTCGGCAGTTGGGGAACAGACTGGCCTGTCAACGATACAGTCAAATATGCTAAAGAAACGGTAGGCCTTGGCGTTCGTATTCCCAGAAAATATGCAGGAGCCTTGTGTCAAGACTCCCGCAATAACCTTGCCATATTCAGGTCCGGCAAAACCTACTATCGTTTCTACCTCACCGTCGTTGCTGCAACTAAGGAGGATAATCCTCCTGCCCGCACCGCCGACGAGTTTTGGCAACTGCTTAGAGAATGGTGAATTCTACACGACGGTTGTTCTGACGACCTTCTTCGGTCTCGTTGGTGTCAATCGGTTGCGACTCACCCAAACCCTCAGTTTCTATACGCTCTGGATCAATACCGCGTTCAACCATCGAGCGCTTCACGCTGTTAGCACGGCCCTCTGACAGTATCTGGTTGTCTTTGTCTGTACCAATCCAGTCAGTGTGACCTGTGATGAGGATGCGCACATCAGGATTCTCGTTGAGGAACTCAAACAGTTCTTGCATTGCCGGCTCAGACTCAGGCAGGATGTCTGTCTTGTCTGAAGCAAAGAAGAGGTTACGGATAACAAAGCTCTTACCCCTAACAATCGGCTCTAGAACGAACTCCATGTATATATCGTCCAGTCCCTGAACGCCGACAGGGAAGATACGTGTCTTATGATCCTTAGCCTCAACCATAGCGCTATAGTAAGCCTCTCCCACAGGAAGTTTTGTAGAAGCCTTGGCAGAGAGTGAACTATGGCTGAACTGCTTAACCTCTGCAAGAGTAGTAGTATCAATAACTGATATCTTAGCATTGATAGGTTCACCTGTCCTGAGGTCAAATACTCGACAGGAGAAGATAGGCTCCGGATAGAGCAGAATCTTAGTAGTATCTATCTTCTGCTTAAGATTAGTGTTCACACCATACATCAGTTCAGTCTGGAAGGGCTGATATGGCAAGAAACCTTCCTTAGCTACGCTAACCTCATAGTCGCCCGGTGCTGAACGCTGAATAATCATACCCTTGTTATTGGGTACACGACGCATAACGCGACCGTTCTTGAGGTTCTTGATCTCGATGTTAGTATTCAGGCGAGCATCATTACCCACCATCGGTTGACCCGTACGTGCATTGACAAGTTGCAGTACCAGATACGGGTTCTGCGGCTTCATCTGCTTTGGTTTGGTCAGTTGCAGCACTGCGGTGAACTTAGCACCAACAATAAGGCTATTGAGTTTGCCTGTAGCATATTCAGATGTATGCAGCGAGCGATCTGAAACCATCTCTTTCTCCGTTTTGTGCATCATCGGTGCTGCAGTACCCAAATCCATAATCGGCAGTCCGTAGTCAATAAAGAGAGCTGCACGCAAGTGCCATGGATGCTCACGAGCCTCGTTGTTCTCGTTCCACTCTGCACCAAAGTATGTATTAAGATTAACACCAACCTCTGCGGACAAAGCAACATCAAGACCAAGTTGGTTTGTGCCCTTAGCCTTAAAGTCTGTCAATCCCAAGTCGCGGACATCCGTCCATGAAGGATCAAAGGCCGAACGGTCATGTAGTGTCGAGCGTATCTCAGCACGCTGAGTATAGCTATCAAATAGCGTATAACCAATCTTTACTCCGGCGAGGAAGTAGAGAGGCACAGTAAAGTCGTTGAACTGAGCACCGGCAAGTATAGGCAGCATAAGTTGTCCTACTGCCTGAGTCTCGCTGGTATTATGGAAATCATATCTCTTGGTCTGACCCGGCAGCACATATGGGGAAGCAGGATTAGTACCATCAATCTCAAACGGATTCTCTCCGTCAGCGAAGTTAATCTTATCCTTAGATGAGAATATCCTCAGTTCAGGACCGATATTGAGCATAAACTTCTTGTAGTGCCACTCATAACCGACACCAAGAATACCGCCGCCACCACCAATGAACTTGCTGGCATTACGATAGTCATAGTTATTAACCAAACCGGTATAGCCTACACCGCCCCAGAATGCAACATTATGAATCTGGTGCAGGTCAAGTTTATTCTTTGCCCACTGCTGCGACGATGAAGCCTTACCTTTACTTGCAGGCTTCTTTGCAGGTGCAGCACTTGCCGGAAGCATCAGTCCAAGCAAGAGGATTAAACATATCGAATTGAGTATATATTTCTTCATAAGCTATGAGTTTTCTTAATTATCAGTTACGCAGTTACATATTGATGGTGAACGAGATACATTGAATCGGAATGTACAACGAATACCTATCGTCAGGTTCTCTGCCATGCGCTTCATCATTGCCTCTCCGCCATGCTCCAATACCGAGCTATTGAAGTTGCCGTTTACTATAGGATGCATATGCAAGTTAGCAATTAAGTCTTCTTGGTTTTGAGTATTCGGGTCAAGGTTAACTGCCGAATAGTCGAGGATGGGTTGCGCCTTATATGAACCTACAACAGGTATCATATATTCGCAGAACAAACCGATACGGCATATAATACCCGGCTGAATAGGCACTACTCCACCCACTTCTGCCATCGGTGCTACATAGAGGTCTGGAGCAGTGAATGAGCCTTTGTCCTTATATTGTATCTCAGGATAGTAGCCATAGGACGGCACATTGCGTGAAACAGGCTGAATAAGCTCAGTATAAACGCCCTCGGTATAGAGTTTAGTTTTAGTGGAATAATCCGACACGAAGGGGAAACTAACCTTAGCTCCGACTCCGAAGAATCCGTATCTATGGAAACGATATCCCAGCTCAATGGAAGCACTTCCCATCAGCAGATGCTCGTTCTCAACGTAGTCGGAATAAACGTACCTATAATTAATTGCACGTCCGTCCTTATCCACACGCGCGTACGAATCAACAAAATTATCTACTCCCGTGCGCGTGAGCACGTAGTCTGCCCCAACACCGATGTTAAAGAAGAAGCGGTGCTTAGCCATCTCATAAGCGAAGCCTATTTGTCCATCTGCACCTATCTTATCCTTAACAAAGCTCTTTGTGGACATACCCATAGCCACACCGCCACCTACACTAACATCAAGATAGTGCTGCAGCGTACGCTGGGCCGTAGCCGGGATAGTTATCATTGCCAACAGGGCAAGAACTAATGTTCGAGCAATATGTCGATTAACGAACAACAATTTGTACAGTTTGCTTATTATCAAACAATATTATATAAACGCCTCCGGCAGCCGGAGCGGGTATGTGTCTAACATAATCAGCGCTCTCATAGCAAGCCACCAACGTTCCGAGAACTGAGTATATCGAGAAGCCTGAGCCTGCAGATACGGTGAGCGATCCTCCCTTATCCACAAATGTCGGATAGACAAGTACATCAGCCTCTGCGTCATCAAGTGCTGTAGCCGGATTATATATTATCGGGCACGACTCAATAAAGTTGCTCTCGCCTGAGCGGCGCAAACGAACAGTATAAACAGAGTTGATATCAAACTCAGATGCCGGAACATAGGCGTTGTTTGACTCGATGAGCACGCCATCCTTATACCACTCGTATGCTGCGAAATTGAAGCCGCCATTGTATGCAGAGTTATATAGGGCGATGAATCCACCGGTCTGCATTACTATTGAGGACTTATATTGAACGTGCAATGTAGCATGTTGCAAGTCCATATGGCAACGCTCACCACCAAACTCAATGTCAAGCTGATAGTTATCAGGGCGCATATCAGAGTTAGGAATAGGGATACGTATCTCCTCTCCGTTCTTGAATCCATAGCACGAGTCAAATCCCCAGAGGCGTGCAGCGTCGGAGAAGTAAACCTTGATACTATCCATCATACCGCTGGTAACGACATAAGGGATCTCTATTTCAGCCTTGTCAAGACATACATTTACATCCTTGCTGTACTCCACAATCAGTTTCGGATCCACATGCAGATGCAGACGAATAATACTATCACAATTATATATCGATTTAAATTCCAAAGTAGTATCTATAGATTGAGTATAGTATTTATTATTTCCAGGGAATAAATATCTTCCGCCCTCACACATGCGTTCATTATACAGCGTATCAAATACCGGATGGTAATAATATTCATGGTAAGCTGTATAATCACATCCATATTGATTGATACCGGTTGTAACATCTGTATGATC
This sequence comes from Paludibacteraceae bacterium, assembly GCA_017964045.1. Taxonomy (GTDB): domain Bacteria; phylum Bacteroidota; class Bacteroidia; order Bacteroidales; family Paludibacteraceae; genus Colicola. The sequence continues at coordinate 30,933 of JAGCSQ010000010.1, read as the reverse complement.
GGTGCCTTCTCCACAGATATGAGTAACCTCATGCACATCTTCATGCAGATGAGGTAAGGACAGGTTAATATGCAATGTATCAACACAAATTCCACCGTTCATTGATGCTATACACAGCACTTCGAACTCACCTCCATTCGCAGGATATTCATGTGTAAATGCTTGTCCGGGATCTTGCAACTCCGTGCCGTCTCCAAAATTCCAATGCACATCACCAATGGGGATATCCGAAATGACGCTGTCTAACGTGATACGGTTAATATAGACTATACGGCTGAGATTGGTGAACGTTACCAAATTCTGGCAATTCTGCACACGATGAGTATAATTGGCCTTTGCCTGCGGGAAACGTGGATTAGGGTTCGCCTCAAGCGTATAGTAACAATCTTGCTGCCCAGGGGTAATCAAGTCAACGAGGTAAACTGTAGTATCGTTTGCCTCAAGATCAAATCTGGATAGTTCACCTCGGATATCTGTTTTCTGTGTATCGCTTGCTTTATACCAACGATAATTAAATCCTTCCGGAGCCTCAAAGTGGTCCGTAGAGAAATCACCGCACGATACTCCCTGCAAGTCTCCACCACGGCAGTTAAATGTAAAATACGCATAAGCCGGGTGTGTATCGTATGAACAACGTGTGGAGGTAAAACGCAAGGTGATTGTTTGTCCAACATACTGACGGAGAGATACCGTAATTGTAGACCAATCACACCAGTACCAATCTCCCTCCTGGTGCCAGTTGCCTTGGCCTCCATAACCTGCCACAAAATATCGCTGTACGCAAGCATCTGCCTCTCTGCCACTACCATCCAATATATTGAGGGTAAATGTCGGATTCATGTCAGTATCTGCAAGTGAGGAGCCATGACCACCAGACTCCATGACAACAGCATACTTTAAGTCAAGCAAATCGGACATTCCCGGAGTGACAGTGTATTTGTATTCTACGCGAGCTGATTGACCGGAAGAAGTGTATGCACCAAGACGCACAGTAGCAATCTCACCATTGGGTACGGTGTGCAAGCCACCATTTTCATGTGTATTAGGGTCTATCTCATCCCTTTCCACATGAATCGTATGCATACTTGCATCACTTGCAAAGCCATTATCCACCATGCCTAGGCTCCCTTGTCTGCTATAACGTATGAATGTGTCAAAATCTCCAACATAGCATACGCCTGCATGAGAATAATCCGGTCCAAGATCAAATAAATCAATACATCTTGCGCCTTTAATCCATATAAATTTACGCACGAGCACCCACTGGCTATGGCGGACTTCATCGCATACAGAACGCACATAGAAATAGTACATACCCTCTTCGGACATTCCCGTCAACTGGAGTGATTTTCCTGTTACATTCTCAAATGTGGATGTACTGCCTGTGTTTAGGTTAGTCATAATAACATCGTAATAACCGGCAGATCCATTCCACTTAAGAGACGACGTATTACCATCATACACAACACTCGACGGAGCACTACAAGTGCCTTGATAAATAAAGATGTTATCAACAGCAGGAGCCGGATTAGAAGGATAAACACCGGCTTTTAGGAACCATGCTATAACCAACTTACCACCTTGCCCTCCTGACACGGTAATTGTTGTTGCGACGCTATGCCATGAACCACTACCACGATATGATGGTATGTTAGAACAATATGCAGGTGGAGTGCTTGTATTAGAGTACGAAAGAATTGCACGTCCAACTTGAGGTACACCAGGAATAATGTATGGTTCCTCATCTGGGTTCACCCAAGTAACGAACAACTTATCATCCTGTCTTCCCATTGCCAACCAATCAAATACAAGAGTATATGTTCCATCTGCTAAATCCAACTGACGATAGCTGGCAACATACTCTCCCTGAATAGCTTCTTGACTGGTAGGGTCTACACCAAGCGCATTAACATATACATTTTTCTCTACTTCCTCACCATCGCCTCCTGATATATAAAGCCCCTTGGTCGAGTTAATACCGAATGCTCCTGCAGCACCTATATGCCACTGATTTTTGCAGGGAGAACTACTCTGAGCATTTATTGTCCACAGTGCATTTTCAGCCTCATCCTCAAAGTCACAAGCATACGAATTTATTTGCTGCGCAGACACGGCGCTTACGCGCGCAAACGCGAGCGCGAGCACCGTTATAAGCAAAAGCAAGTTAGTCGATATGTTGCGACACAAATTCATCTTTATATACCTTTTGATACAAAAAATCGCGCAAAATTACTACTTTTTCTTTAAATCACCAAATTTTTTTTGCAAAAAGTAAGCAAATGTGCACTTTTTGTGTGTTTTTGTTATATTTTTCATAGGCAAAAAAGAGAGCAACCCGAAGGCTGCCCTCTTTTTTGTATTGGTTAGGGGTTAGCAATTAACGCTTAACCTCTACCCTACGACCTGCTGCGTCGTACCATACACCTTCACGGATGATGAAGAGGTGGTCGTTCAGCAAGATCTTTTGTACACCATCAGCATCAACGCTTACGTTGTCGAGTGCTGTACCAGGACCTGAAGCCGGCTTGATTACGAGTGTGTAATCTTCGTAAATTCTATAGCTTCCTGAAGAACATGAAAGTTCGTCAGAGTAAGCTCCTCCGCCAATAAAGCTATCAAAGAACGAGTCTGCACCACCAATACGTAAACGGTATGTTCCTGTTGGAACAATTGCCGGGACGGTGAACTCGCAATCTATTGTTGAGGGTTCCGGAGCAGAGTATGAACCTGCTTCTGGCACAGTGCCTTTAAATACGACCTCAGATTCCTCAAACTTCAAGTTCTTATTAAGATCAACCCATACAATAGTACCATAATTGTAGTATGTCTTGTAAGTTATTGATGCCTTAGCTGTTGCGCCAACCTCAACTTCGAATATGACATTTGTATTATCTGCATAGACCGGAGCTGATGTTGGGTGAACTGCATCAGTTTGTTCAACGTCGTTGAATGCAATGGCAATAATACCATTATGATCAACAGATGTTGGAGCCGGCTTGCAGTAGTCATACGTGAATGCTGCAGAAACAGCTTGACTTGCGTCTGTTGCGCTGCAGTATGCACGAACGTAAACCGTATAGTCTTCACCGACGGTCAGTGTATCCAGCTCAACTGCCAATGCACTAACTGCAGCGACACCATCCCAAACAGGTTCACCTGAGCGAACGCATACAACTTGGAATTCGGTCTCACCATGGCCAGCCTGCCATGTAACATCGATATTACCTGCAGCATTCAGTTCTGCTACGAGATTAGTCGGAGCATAGCAGCTCGGCATAGTAGTGAAACTTACATAGCTCCAGTCTGAACCACCGCACAACGGTTGAACATAAGCGTGATAAGCCTTGTCAGCATCTAAGCCACTGAATGCATATGACAGAACGTATGCCGTATCAATGTCAACTGCAGCAATAGCGTCGAAGTCAACAACTGCTGTATCGCTGAGGATAATACGCCATTCTGTCTCACTACCCATCGGAGTCCAAGATATCTTAGCAGAATGAGTTTCAACATCACCTGCACTCAATGCCTTAACATCCGGGCAAGTCTTATCCTCGAAGCAGAATTGCATATTAGCACGGCTATAACCAGCAGTACCACTACTTGTTGTTGCACCATCAGTTACAACTATTGGATTAGTGTCATCCCTTGTGTAACGTGACATTCCACTACTTGACGCTGCATAGAAACGACTATTGTTACTATAAGCACTCTCTGCTGCATCCTTAGTCATCAGCACTGCAACAACAAGGTTACCACCGGTATATGCAAACGGAGTTGCCAGATTAATGGAGAACCACGTATCGCTATTATCGAATGTAATATTCTGTGCAGGCAATACCTCAACAAATCCATCTTGTACATATGCGCTTGACAGACTGGTAGCATCTGTATTAGCCATATAGATAGCAATATTACGTGTTGTTGAGGTTGAGTACATATACTCATATGCAACTGACAAGATGTCACCGGCACCATGTCCTAACTCAGCAGCCGTATAGAGTTGTTGAGTATAACTATAATGATACCAACCTGCCAATGGGAAGTCATTCTGAGCGGACGAACCTGTTCCAATCGTTAGACATGCACCAGGAGCGGAAATGGTTGCAAGATTTATGACCTCCTCATCGCTGCTTTCGGTAGCAGAGCAGATAGCCTTGACATATACCGGATATGCTGTTTCAGGTGTCAAACCGAATATCTTAGCACTACGCTCACTAACGATTTGCTTCTTAGATTCGTCGCCTGCGATACCAACTTCCCACTGAGTCTCAGTTGCAAACTGTGCACTCTCCCAAGCAACCTCAATAATATTGTGAGCAATATTAGTAGAGTGCAAGTTAACAATCTTCTGGCAAGATACAGGAGTACTGAACTCTGCCTCTGCAAAGGGTGAATAGTCGCCACCGCAAATGCTACGGATGTAGAAGTGGTAGTCAGTAGCGGGGTTGAGGTTACCAAGACCAACAGCCAATGTGTCGTTGAGAGGCATAAGAACCAGGGCAGCCAGCTGACTTTCGGTCAACTCTACGTCTGACAGGTAGTATTCGAATGCCTTATCCTGATCAACGAATGATATGCCCCACTCTACGAATACTGAGTCAGCAGCCTTAAGCGTAGCCACAGGTGCCACAGGAGCCGGGCAAGCAGCCAATGTGCGGAAGTGAACACCGTCACTCCAGCTTGATTGACCGTCGTCATGTCCTTCGCCATCGCAAATGGTGCGTACATATACATAGTAGTCGGTAGAAGCACTCAATCCAAGGAGTTTGATTGAATCCTTATCTGCTGTATGTGTAGCTATTACGCCTGAGAAGTCTGTAATCTCAGTATTGCTAATGATAGCCTCGTATGAACCCAAGTAGTCAACATCCGGGTGATTCCAGCGAACAATAGCTTCGCTTGTACCGTCACCAACAAGTTCATAGCTCAAGCCCTTAACAGCGGGACAAGCAACTGCCAACGGACAGATTGTAAAGCGGATATCTGCACGGTTTGTTGTTGCCGTTCCTGAAGTCATGCTTGGATTAGAACTATCCATTCTACTATACACAGCACGATTGACTGCAGTTGTCCCGCCATAGAAGCATTTAGTTCCACTACCAGGATAATCATCTCCAACAGCAAGTAGACCAATCACAACATTAGATGCACCATCCCAATAGAATGGAGTGTCAAAATCGAAATCATACCATGTATCGGCAGATGCAAATGTTACCGATTTAGCTGCAGCAACCTCATTAAGCTCATAGAAAGTAGTTCCTGCAAACGAATTATCCGATGTCGTGCCACAATACAGAGTCAGAGTCTTAGTGTAAGAAGTTGACAATGCATAACGGAATGAAACCTTGGAAATATATCCTGCGCTCAGTCCGGCAGCAGCAAGTTCTGAAGCAGTATAAATCTGTTGTGTATGGTAACGTTTATAGTAAGACCCCCATGGAGTATAGTCTACCACCGTAGAACCATCACCTGTAAGCACGGTGACAGGTTCTATACCATCACAGTCTGTACCCAGATCAGCAGTCTTGACACTATCCTCAATCCATGCGCTGATGCCATCTTCGCTACCGCAATTAGCGCGAGCGTAGATGTAGTATCTAGTGTCACGAGTAAGCCCACTGAATACAGAGTCTGCATCGGTAATCGTGCCCTTAACAGCAGCCTCAAGGCCAGCCTCGTCAAGGCGCTCGGTTGAGCAAACGAGGTCGTGTGCTGCAGCCAAAACGTGTCCATCACGCGGACTCAATGTTACCTTGAACGAACGACGCTCTACATTGCTGAAAGTCATAGACTTGAGTGGGTAGCATGTCGGGGTCTTGAATACCTCAATATCATCTACGTAGAACTGGCCATAGCCGTATGTTTGTGATGTCGGCTTAGCCGCGAGCAGTACAATATATTTACCCGTACCTGTGTATTTACTCAAGCTTACTTCTCCGGAAGCGAAACTTGTAGTAAGATTCTTGATTGTGTCAACAATCACTAATGAACTCATATCATCCGGTGATTCAACGATACCAATGTAAAGATCCTTGTTGTACGTATCATATGTGCTGCCAGTCTTAGCAAACAACGAAATTGAATACTGGTTAATACTATTTTCGCCGATATTCAGTTCCGGCAATACTGCATACGCGCTATCATAAGATGTGCCATAAGCATTCAGAGATAACGAATACGAACCTGATTGCGAATAACTTGTGGAACGAGCCGGAATATAGCTGGTCGTACTCTTCAAGTTGCCAACTGTCCAACAACGGAACTCTTCAGCAGACTCAAAGCCTTCGTTAAAAGGCAGTTCTGCTGCAAGGCAGTGAGTGTAGAAGTCCTCAGACCATGTCCATGAGCTTTCGCCGTCATAACTTCCGCAATCGCTCTTAACCATTACTTTGTAGCGAGAATTCGGCTGCAGACCTTCAATCAACTTGAATGTATCAGTTGCATCAACAATAATACGCTTGCTCTCGTCATTGATATCAAATTCGTCATACAAACCGTATGCCACCTTGTAAGCAGGAGCATCATGCTCGTCTGCCCAATGAACGATAGCCGTAGTTGCGGTAATCGTGCTATCAGGAACTGACGGATCTGAACTCGGCTTAAAGCAACCGATAGCAGTCTTGAACGCTGCCGACAATTCGCTGTAACGACTCTCGTCACCGCCTCCGCAGTTTGCCTTAACGGCGAACTGATACTCTGTTTCAGGAATGAGGTTTCCAATCAGAGCAAATGTATCACTTGACGCAAGAGTCTGATATGAAGCTGGTTTATCGAAGTCGATAGAATCCTTCAAACCATATGCAACGGTATAATCACCGGCACGAACAGCGTTCGGGTCTGTCCATACAAGTTTAGCCGTATGAGCAGTGATTGAATCTGCCTCTTGAGCGATACCAAGATCCTTCTGTGCAAGGCAAGAAGCAATTGTACGGAAGCCCTTATGAACCCAACTGTCTGCACCAACGCAAACGGGTTGAACGTATGCATAGTAGTCAGCATCATCACTGAGGCCGGAGAATACGGTATCAAGTTTACCGATTACAGTAGATGTGATTGCCGAGAAGTCCTCTACAAGAGTGTCACTCAGGAATACATTCCACTGAACCTCACTACCCATAGGCTCCCATGAAATGTGAGCACTTTCCTTAGTAATGTCGCTGACGGCAAGAGCCTTCACATCCGGACAGATCTTCGGCTCGAAGCAGAACGCAATGTTCGTACGATAAGCGGACAAACCGCCGTTACCGGCTGCCGTTCCCGGGTGCTCTGCATAACTAGCATCACCATCATTACGATTATAGAGAACTGTATTGCTTACAGACGTATAGTAGAAATTCTGGATATTCTGCCAGTTTCCATGTCCGTTAGATACGGCTACCACCAAGTTATCTGTACCATTGTAATTAAACGGTGCAATCAAGTTCAGTACCAGATGAGGATCCTCAGCAGTACCAACAGGGAATGAACCATCATATACAAGCGTAAGATCGCTTTCTGCTACCCAATCGCTTGTACTTGCAAAGACAGCCTTCTCGGTAGTACCAAGATAAACCTTCATGTTGTTCATCACATTCGCATATGACGAACGCTTGAGTTCAATGGAAGTGATATTACCACCCTTACCAATCGATGAGGCATCATAGATTATCTGCGTATATGCGTAATCATACATGGTGACAGGCATATTACCGTTAGATGTTCCTTCACCCACTAGCTGGCAATCTCCTGGTTGCGCTGCAGTTTCAAAACTTACCTTAGTGCTGTCACTATGATCAAGGTCTGAGCAGAGAGCGATTACGTAAGCCTCGTATGAAGTTTCTGGCTCAAGACCAAAGATCTTAACCTTGGGTTCACTAACGATTTGCTTCTTAGATTCGTCACCAATGATACCAACCTCCCACTGCGCTTCGGTTGCATACACAGCCTTAGCCCAGTTGAGCTCAACAAGGTTGTGTGCAATGCGTGTAGCCTGCAAGTCAACAACTGCTTGGCAAGACGCTAATGTCTTGAAGTGAACAGTATCATAGTCAGAAACAGAAGCTCCACACTTGCTTGCAACGTATGCCCAGTAGTCTTGATCGTAATCAAGAGCGTCAATTATCACATGCAGTGAATCAGCCTCAATACGAGTTGCAGCAGCAATGCCTGCACCATCCAACTGTACATCAGAGAGCACATAGTAGAAAGTGGTGTCTTGCTCTTCATTTGCAACATCCCAGAAGATTTCAACCTTATTGAGACCAACCAGAGCAGCATCAAGGTCTTTTACCTTCGGGCAGTTAGCAAGAGTTGTAAAGTTAACCGATGCCCACTCAGACTCACCCTCGTCATGGCTCTCTGCCTTACATACGGCACGGAGGTAAACGAAGTATTCAGTTTCCGGAGTTAGGCCATTAAGGTCTTTCTCTACTGCATCAGCAGCAAGCGACTCTTTCTTAGCAAGTTCTTCTTCGCTGAATGCGACAATCGCTGTATCGCTGAGAATAAACTCATAGCCACTCAGATAGTCAGCAGCGGATGCTGTCCAAGATATCTTCTCCTCTGTTGCACCTGAGCCAAGAATATTGGCAGCAAGGTTAGTTACAGCAGGGCAAGCCACAGCGTTATACGTATATACGAAATCCACTTGAGGTAAGAAATCGGCTGCAGTACCAGCAGCAGTTAATCCTCCATAAACATAACGACTACCTGCAGTTTGCTCAATACCGTAGAAAGTAGCGCTCTCCCATGTGCCTGCAGCCGGCAATTGGAATTCAATAACAAGATTGCCACCGGTGTATACAAAAGGAGTAGCAAGGGTTATTTCCATTGATGTACCGGAAGCATCCAAAACCCCACTATAAACGAGTGCCAAATCTTCACTTGCCCAAGCGGTTGACAAGTTTTCAGAGACAGAAATGCCCATACGAACCTCAAACTCGTTTGCCCCAGTACGCCAGCTGGTTTTAGAACTTGCAGAAGACAACGAATAAATCAATTTTGTGATCGTTTGTCCCTGCAGATCCGTTAATAAGGACGCTGGATATATAGACTGAGTACGTTGCTGAGAATCTGCATTGTATCCCCAAACAGGAACATTTGAATTCGATGTACTTCCTTCTGCCACGATTACTACACCTTCACCATTCAAACCATTTGTTTTAACGCTATCGCATACCCATGTACTTACACCATCTGCATCGCAGTTTGCGCGAACATACACATAGTATTTGGTATCACGCTCAAGACCTGAAACAACGTGTGAAGCAGCGCTTACAACAGTTTTAGAAGCAATCTCAAGTGCATCATTATCCAGTGCAACATCAGAGCATACGAGGTCGTATGTACCGAGTGCAACACCATCCTTCGGTGTCAAGGTCACCTTGAATGAGCGACGCTCTACATCACTAATAGAGATTGACTTGAGCGGCAGGCATGCCGGAGTCTCAAACACCTCAATATCATCAATATAGAAATGGCCATAGTAATCAGTCGAATAACTGCTATGACTTTCCGGAATAGTAGCAAAGAAGACAATGTATCTACCAAGACCTACATAATTGCGAAAATCAATTTCATATTGTTCAAACGATGTTGTAAGCTCAATGTCTTTCAACAGAGTGAAAGATGCGAGATTATCAGTTGCATAGACATACAAGTGCTTGTTATATGTAGCACTGCTACCAACAGACTTAGCATAGAAAGACATAGTATGTTTTTGAATACCATTTGCTCCCCAATCAATCACAGGAAGAGCTGCGTATGCACTATCTGCAGATGTTGTTGAGTATGTAGTAATTCTGTAATATGCCTTCAACTCTAATCCATAAGAACCATTGTGCTTTGCACTGGATGAACGCGAAGGAATATAAGAAGTACTTGCACTCTGCAAGTTACCTACAGTCCAGCAAGCGAGTGCATCAGCAGCTTCAAAGTCGAATGATTTCGGCAATGCTGATATTGCAGCACAAGGAGTTGTGAATGCTACAGAAAGTGCATGACTTTGCTGTCCCTCTTCATCGCCACAATAAGCACGCAAATAGAACTTATAGGCTGTTTGCGGCTCAAGTTCCTCTACAAGTAACGGATTCTCGTCTGTAGTTTCAGACTGATCCCAATCAACAGCATCTGCTGCAGGAATGCACAGATATTGCCATTCTGTTTCCTCGCCACCGGCAGTCCAGCTGAACGTTGCTGTAGTTGCAGTCAGTGTCAGCGGGTTATAAGCCAATCCAGTAGGTTTAGCACAAGTAACCTCACCAGCAGGCTCTATACACAATTGTATGTTTGCTCTACTAGCATCGGTGGTAAACGTCTTAGATTGACTATCATCAATACTACTATCAACACGATAATAGCCATTAGAGTTTTCATCTGCCGTTGAACATTGAGCACTAATTGTTCCACCACCGTATCCTCCATAATTAGATGCAACCAACACCATCAAATTATCTCCAGTGTATTCAAAGTCATCAATATCGATGACCGTCCAATCATTGGAAACGAGAGTAACAGTCGCATCATAAACCAACTCTGCATCTGCGATGAAACTATTCCAAGAACCTGATGAAGGAACCTCCGTTTCTACAGTATTCTTCAGATAAATTTTAACTGGTACAGATTTCGATGAAGTGTAGTACCATGCTAAAGAATTAATAGTTCCGGCAGCAATGCCATCCGAGGCCTTATACAACATAATGTGCCTCTCATAACCATAATAAGAACCGACAGGAGCACTAGTTGCTTTAGCTTCTGTCCCCTCACCTATGGTAATACAATCTTCCGCATAGGAATGAGGAACCCCCAGACAGCAACACAGTACCATCAATAGGGACGTAACTTTAAGAATAAATCTTCTCATAAGCTTTAAAATTTAAGTTAATAATAATGTTGACTATAAATATATATCAATATATTTTTTTACTTAACTACCAACGGCGAGATATATGTTCCCGACGATGTGATTATACGAACCAGGTGCAATCCGCTTGTACCTACGCCCGGTACTACCAACGGCTCAGATAGCGAGCTTGCACTATATACCAAAGCTCCGGATGCGCTATATACCTCAAGCCTCAGTTCGCTGAGTTCAGCAGGACTAAAGCTATTAAGGATATATGCCTGTTGTCCTTTCTCCACCGGATTAGGTGTGAGCTTAAGGTTATATACACTATTCTCTTCAAGAGCAGTCTCCACATAGGTTGTAAGGTGGAGCACTACCACGCTGTCGCAACCGGTGACAGTAGAAATCGTATCGAACGGATAGTTACCCTGGAGATAGATTTCCGTACCATGCCAGAGGTATGCATCGCCACTCAATACAGAGTCGTAAACATGCTCTGTGAGCTTAGGATTAACCGTAAGGTTCAGCTCTACAACGCTATCGCAAGCGGCAGTAGAAATGATACGGCTCGGATTACGCATACCATAGACAGCTGTGAAGTTGAAGTTATCATCGCTATAGTGCTCACCCTCGCAGATTACCAGCGGGTATGAATAGCGTGCTGCTGTGTCAACGGTAAGCATCAGCACGAGCATTGAATCCACATCCGATTCGTCAATAGCAGGACGATACTCGCTACGCAAGTTAATGCCAACCTCGTAATCCTCGAACTCAACATAGAAACTGTTCGCCGGAGTATCAATGCTTCCATCGTAGTCGTCGCCATAGCATACACGGGCAGTGTAGTTTTCAGCAACGCATCGGTCAAGAATAATATTACCAATATGCAAATCATTATCTGCTCCGGATACAGTACTTTCCCCATAGAATGCAATACGAACATTAGACATACCGGCATATTCCGTCATATTGATATGGAACGCTGTGCCGGAATTAGTCAGGTCATCATAAGCATAATCACCTGTACCGGTATTATTCCATTCTGCCAGAACAGTCCATGTCTGGCAATTGTCAGTTGACACAAGAACAAGCATCCTGTCATCACTACAATCTCCGTTTGATGCCTCACGACTATTATATTTAGTCAAAGCCGCCTCAAAGTGCAGTAATAAACCATCTCCGACATTCGACGATAAGTCAATAACAGGAGTAACAAGCCATTTATATGAAGATGTTCCCCAAATATTAGCTTTAGCATCGGCATCTCCTATAACATTATAGCTTGAGGTGATTGACCAAGCCGAACTTGATTCGGTCAGCGCTGTATTTTTCCCCTGATACAATCCGGAATACAATCCCCAATCATTTAAAGCACCAGATTGAGCAAACACCGGTTCAAAGCGTACGCCAAGGGCAGTTGAGAATTTCTTCTTAGTCCAACCTGATAGACCATACTGTTCATCGCATAGACGAGCAATAAACACGTTGTATGTTGTTGAGGCTTGCAGACCCGTAATGCTATATGTTGAATCGTTGTATATTGTGTCAACAACGATTGCTGACGCATAATCCGGACTATTACCCTTAGTAATTACTATCACTGCATCATCATTACCTCCATTGTAACGGAAGTCAACAGCAGCACCTTGGGTGGTAATTTTAGAAATATTCACATCAGAAACTGCAAGGCAACGCAGGTTAGACTGATTGACACTAACATTGGCAATGTGCAAGTCGTTATCACCACCAGAAACGGTGCTTTCACCATAGAAACCGATCATAATAGACTTACCGGCATAAGCAGTCAAGTCGATGGTTATATGCTCAGGAACTTCGTTGAGTGCCGTATATGAATGTTGTCCAGAACCGTCAGATGCCCAAATGGTAGCATCCTTCTGCAACCAGGTTTCTCCTCCATCCAACGATATAGCAACAATAAACTTATCGTCAGTAATACCGGAAACACTTGGAGCCGTTGAATAATTATATACAGACAGTGCTACATCAAACTCGAGTGCAACGCCGGTATTTTCATCTGATTCAGGCAGAAGAATATTTGGTGTTACAAGCCAATAGTGACAACTTGGACCATAGACATTAAGCTTAGTGTGATACGTACCGAACACATTAGTATTATTAAATACCCAACCACTTGTATAGGCTGTCAGTTTACCACCGGCAAACACACTGCTTGCCAGACCACTGTACCTATTCCAGTTATCCGGCTGCGCACCTGCAGCAAAATCTTCTATGAACGGAATAGTAGCAGCATAGGCGGTCGTAAAGCTCATATCTTTCCAATTACCTAATGTAGTAGCGTCACAATTATTGCGAGCATATACGTAGTATGTGGTTGACGGAACAAGCCTCGTTAAAGCATACGAAGCCGTTGTGCTGATTTCGTGCAGTACAATACTCGATGCCGGCACAAGGGCAACGGTATCAGGATTGATACGTTCTGTTACCACAATCACCTCATGGTTAACCGTAGTGTTGGAACCAAGTGAGATTGTTGCCTCTGAAGCCGTGACACCTGTAGCTTCCAATGTACGCAATGCCGGACAAGCCGGAATCAGGTGTACATCAACATCGTCAATAATAGGTGGCAGGTCGTAGTAATAGTCCTCGTAGTAGCCATATGAATATGCCCCTGATGCAGACGGAGTGCCAAGTGGCTGACGCAAGAAGGCGATATACCTGCCCTCACCAGTGTATGATGAGAAGTCAACAAATACCTGCTCGTAAGCAGACTTGGGCTGGAAGCCTTGAACGCGAACGAATGTCGTTTTATCCGTCGGGTCGTTCATTACACCTACAATCAAGCTATCGTGCGCCTGCTCGGACGTGGTATAACTTTCTGTGACAGATCTTATCCAGAATGACATCTCAAGTCCACTTAGAGAATTGTTTATTGCGGGAAGACTTACCCACGAGCGGTACTGAGTTGAGGATGTGGATGAAGCTCCCCATGCAAAACTCTTATTCCCTCCGTGCGACAATGAAGAGCCGCTATATACATATGGATACGAGCCACCATCCTTCAGCACCGTCCAGCACGATGGAGCATAGTTAGATAGTTCGTTCTCAAAGTTAATAGTATATGGAACATCCACTGCCCCGCACGCAGTTGTGAAGTCTGATGAAGCCCATTCGCCCTTATCAGTGTCGTCACAAAGAACACGAATATATACATAGTACTTCGTCTGAGCATCCAGACCATATACAGTATCCAAAGCTTCAGCTACGGTATCAATACTAATAATCTTAGACATATCCAAACCGGCGCCATCAATACGTGAAGGAACGATTGCCGAGTTAGCAGTAATAACCTGGAAGGCAGCACCTTCGTTAGTATGATTGAATGATATGATAGCAGACGTGTCAGATACATTAGCATGAATGTCTGTTACAACACGGCAAGTAGGCAATATATTTATGGAGATATCATCCAAGTAAAGATATGCATCTCCATAGCCCCAGTTACTCGTAGCAGAGAAATATATATTAACGGTCTCTCCGTAAAATTGAGACAAATCAAGCTCATATTGTGTCCAGTCAGAGACATTGGTCATCTCACTCAGGAGCGTAGTCTTAGTTGCACCTCCGTCTTTTGAGATTTGCACTTTGCACTCTCCACCTGCAGGATTCTTCCAATAGAACGAGAACGTAACATATTTCACGAGTTCAATAGCCGGTGTGACAAGGATATTTGTATTGTTGCTTGAATTCGAGTATGAGTCAAATCGCAGGCAAGCTCCGCTATGACCACTGGGATAAACATTCCATTTATATGATTCAGAAGTGGTCGTTCCCTTCGAATTATCCCAACACTGAGGAATACCTGATGTCAGTGAATTAAAGTTCTCAGTCCACGGTAATGCAGATATCGCCGCACCACAACCTGTAGAAATTATAATCGGGTTTGACCAATAGCCATAACCTTCTTCGCAGAGAGTACGAGCATATACATAGTATGTGCTAATCGGTTGCAAGCCGGTGATAGTAACTGTATCCTCAGGTTGCAGAACATTTAGTATAACTATACCTTCTGCAACATTAGCCAGTGTATCAGGATCTATCTCTGCAGTGGTTGCAATAAAGTTATATTGCCAAGCTACAGAGTCGAGCGTAACAATCGCAGTCTTACCCTTTACCTCAACAGCCTTCAGTCCACGAACATCAGCACAGTTTGGTATCTCGCGAACACCAAGATTATCAACCATTATAGCACTTGAGCTGTTTTCGTATTCAAGTATTATACGACGGTCACCGACTTGAGGAATTGCAAATGTATATGTGTACCAACCTGAGGCAGATTCTGCTTTCACAGTGTCACTGTTCTCTGAAACAGGTGCGAACGACCACGAACGTGGAACTGTAGCCAACTTGACAGCCGCAGCGTCAATGGTGTCACTTGCAGACAAATAGATATGAAGTAATCCTTTATGAGCAGTACTCTTAATATTTCTGAATACATCTATGCTGAACTCATATTTATCAGCCTCAAGTATAGAGAAATATGGAGTAGCAACCATAACCTTATTTCCTGAACTCAAACTTGCCACAGAGAGTTTCATGCTGGTATTATCTCCTGCAGTTGCAGAAGATGTCTTAGCAATCTGCGAACCTGTACCTTTAGAGTGGATATCACGCCAGCAAACATCATTGATTACAGAATCTGCAACATAGCTCTCGAAGTCTTCAATCCACGGATATGATACGATAGCATCGCAATCGGTGTGGAAGATAGCAGCATCGGACCAATCGCCATATTCGCTTTCGCCACATGCAACGCGAGCATATACGTAGTATCCGGTAGAACCGAGCAAATTAGTTATGCTACATTGCGGCAGAACCAGATTGCGCTCGTAGAATACAATCTTAGCCGAATCTGCAACTGTAAGTTTCCAGTTTACGTCCAGAGCCTGAGTTGCAGCGAGCACTTCGTAATGGTCAGCATTGCTATGAGCAGAGAAGCTTGCGACAGCTGATGTTCCGGTAATACCACTGATGCTGAGGTCCTCAACTGCCAAACATGTCGGCAGAGGCTCGATGGTGATATCATCAATACCTGCATAAGCAGTTTTGGTTCCACCGCAATATGCAATAGCCAAGCGGGCATTAACGCCTACCGGGAACGACTCAAGACTGAGCGCTACACGAGCCGGAGTCTTATCCAGTGCACCATGACTTACAGTATCGAGTGCAACAAATGTAGATTCGTCTGCAACATCTGTGATGTAACCTACAACAAACTTACCACTATTCTTGACAGACGAATAAGAATGATAGAACACGATGCGCTTGGTACTCAGATCCGCTATCTCAGGAAGGATAACGTATGCGTTGTTTGCTCCGTCGTTTTGGAAATAGAGAGCCTTGTTAGGCGTATGAACATATGCTGCAGTTGTTGTAACATATATGTAGTTTGCTGAAGAAGCAGAAATACCAATGCCATTAGCCTTGAGCAGATTCCAGCACATAGCAGGTTCTGCAGAAGTCTTAGAGCCGGTAGTCATTGCATCGAAGTTCTCGTACCAAACTTCATCGGTGATAGCACTACACTCCGTTAGGGCTGTATCAATCGGCGAATATTCTGTTTCACCACCCTTACATATCTGGCGTATGCGAGTATAATAGATGGTACCGGACTGCAGACCGCCAATGACCGTATCCAGACCGGCACTAACTGTATCACGTCGCACGCCACGTGTAAACTCTTCATTCAAAGCGATTTCAACAATAGTTGGCTTAGCAGCATCTGCTGTCCAAGTCAGGGCTATGCTATGATCACCACCTGTTGCAGACATAGCGGATGGAGCGTCACAGTTTGGAATGATCTTCTTTAGATAAACATTACCCAGATGGAAATATGCAGAACCGTCCTCAAACGTAGAAACGAAAGCAAATCGAATATTTCGTCCAGCAAACTGTGAGAAGTCTATCTTAACAGAGGCAACCTGACCTGAAATAGAAGATATCGGGAAAATAACATTCGCGGTATTGTCAGACTGAGTCCATTCCCAACTATTAGCTTTCTTCCACGTAGCTCCTCCATCATCTGACACAAGCAATAGTAATGAATGATCGTTAGTTGATGATGACGGCGCTGTTAGTGTGGTAGCACTACGTGAATACGCCACATCGAAACCAAACTCCAAGGAATCACCGGCAAATACGTCTGACAAGGAAATAACAGGTGACGTTAACCACTGATTATCACCATAGAAGTAAGCAGAGCCATAATAGTATCCCTTATACATATACTGAGAAACGTGGTTTGCAGGCAAGGATCCAACGGCATTTGTATTAACTTTCCATATATACGAAGCACTTTGCGTTGAATTAACAGGTTTGCTACCACCGAACACACTTGACGGACTACCCTCTAACAACGACCAATCAGATGGTATTTCAGAAACGTCAAATGACTGGACAAATGGTACGCCATAAGGTGTGGTAAATGACGCAGTAACCCATTCTGCATCCTGACAATCCTGTTTAACACGTACATAGTATGTAGTGCTACTTGCCAAATTTTTATACGTAAATGACGTAGAAGAGGTTGTGATTGACACTATAGGATTCTCGAATTCAGGAGTGTCATCCATCTCAAGGATGGAAACTTGCGGATTACCCGTAATGTGCCATGTGATCTCTGCAAACATATTTTCATCTACCGTAGCAGACAGTCTTGACGCACCGCCACAAGCAGTACTATATTCCCTGACAGCAACAGAATCTATATAAAAATATGTATCCGGAGTAGTTGAGTTTTCTGATCCTCCGATGAATCCCAATTTTATTGTCTTTCCTGCAAATTCAGAGAGATCAACCTTACCAACGATAGCATTTTCTTTGATACTATTATAGTCATAATCGCCTTTCCCCACTTCCCATGATGCATGTTTAATGAATGTTTTACCATCATCGGTAGATACCATTACCTTAAAGAAATGGTCCGTAGCATCTGTAATTGGCAGTGAATAGCTTGTGCTGAATGGCACTGCAGCAGCTCTGAAAGACAGCAGATATCCCATACCATCAGCAGGTTGCTCAAATGTAATTGATGGAGATACCAACATAGATGTATAAGACTTGCTATAAATATTCATCCTTACCACGATACTATCCATATTAGAAACCTGATTAGGCTTAGATGCGAAATACCACCCAAAGGAACTAGTTGTATTTACAGACATTTTTTGCACGTCAACAATATCTTTAACCAGACTATCTCCTCTATACCCCCGCCATTCATCCACAGGATATGTAGATGACTTATATGAGTCAAAGTATTCTGCATAAGGCACCCCGTTTGCAGTACGGAACGCTATCGCGTTACTCCACTTTGCACTGTCCCCTACTCCGCAAATACCGCGAATATACGCATAATATTGTGATGTTTGAGCAAGCGAGGTAAGAGTTGCTTTATTGGTGGTGACTTTTGTTGTATATACTGCATCAGTCAATTCCTCCGGTTGACGAGTTTTAGTAGGAGATACCATAACTTCATACTCCGGAGCTCCCGTATCTTCCCAACTCAATTCAGCATTATGTAATCCAACAGATTCAACAGAGGATTTTATTACCTGCGGACATGACGAAGCCCTCTCAAATGTAACATTATCAATGAGGACATAGTTTGTTGAGTCGTGATCATCGGCTTCGGCAGACGCGAACATAACATAGTTTCCATAGTAACCCATATAACCGGGATAGTTAGCAAAGGTAACAGTATAATCCTGAACTGCATTAGAATCTGCCGCATAAGCCAGGTCAATAGTCTTAACGGTATATTGAATACTCAAGTCGCTGGTAGAGAACACGATAGCCACCCTCAGTTTATGCAAGTTAGTAGCAACTTGAGATATAGTAGCTGCCGAGAACGTTACTTGATAATTAGTGATATTATCTCCGGCTTCGAATGCAAGTTGCGGTGTGATTGCATATGCTCCATCGTGAGTGATAGTATCTACAGCCTCGTGCGAGAGCAGCAGGTAGTCACCATATATATCATCGTGCACGCGCGTGTTAGAGCATTTTGCATCTGAAGTACGCTTAGTACGATAGTCGGTTGTCCAGCAATCGAAGTTGCCTCCCTCACGGAAGTCTTCAACACCGAAATTGTTGACATCAAAGGCTGTACACTGGGTGTGGAAGTCAATCTCATCAGCCCACTCGCCATATGAATCATCACCACAGAAGCTGCGAACATATACGTAGTAGTGAGTATTCGGTTGCAGAATAGATGCATCCTCAAGTGCGATTCTATTTGTAGGATAGTTCTGCGACAGCACAACAGAATCTGACGTTTCATAAGTGTCAGGATCAATGCTTGTAGTGGAAAGTACAAGATGATAACTTTGGCTATGAGCAGTTGCGCCGAAATTGATAACGGCTCCATTCTCTGTAATCTCAGAAACAGAGACTTTACCTATCTGACGGCAGAACGGCAGATGTGACAACGTAATATCGTCTATACCCAAATAGTAGTTAGTAGATGCACCACCATATTTGAATGCCACACGAGCTCGAGCAGCATCAGATGCCGGTATTTGCTCGAGGCTGACGGGGTCGGTTGTTACCCAGGATGTACTACGGTCGTACTTAACGAGCGATACAAATGATTCCGCATCGGTAGGATTTGTCATATAGCCGAGCTCCAGATATCCACTATAATAAGCGTTTTCGTCTTTATATGAGAAAGATATCTGCAAGTCATTAATATCGTTGAAAGCAGGCATAATGGCATACTCATAGATAGAGTTACTGGACACGAAGTATAAGGATTTTGACCCCGTGTGTACATAATCAGACTCATTATTAACAAAGATATATGGATATGTTCCCTGATTAGCATTAAGCAGAGCCCAACAATCAGGAGCATCAGACGTTGATGAACCCAATTCCATATTCTCAAAGCCTTCTGTCCAAACAGTGCCATCATCTACGGTAAACCTATCGCACTCGGTATGGAATGAGCCCAAAAGCAACTCATCCAGATTACAATCCTGGCGAACGGTAACATAATAACTTGTATTAGATGTTAATGCACTTATCGTAGCTGATGTCTCAGACACATTGATCAATTGCAACGTGTCGGTATATTCATTATTTGACGAAACATGAATCACAGCATTCTTGTTCGTTCCACGCAATGACCATGACAGTTCGGCTCCATCCAATGTAGGTAGGATATTCAGATTACTTATACCTGCACAAGCCGGATTCATATCCACAAGGCTTATTTTGCCAAGGTGGAAATATATGTATGATGAAGACGCTGACACCACGAAGGCTATACGAATATTAGTTCCCTTGTATGCGGTCATATCAATGGTAAAGCGTTGTGCTGTTGTAGATAAATCAACGGCGAACAATGAATCTTGGCGAATCCATGTGGCGCCCTCATCTTGCGATACGAGAATGTATAAAAGTGCGTCACCTAGAGAATACGAAGATGGAGTTGTTACACTAGATGCGCTACCTGATACTCCAAGAAGGAACTTTAAGTCAATTTGGTCTGCAATCGCATCCTCCATATCAATAAGCGGTGTAATTAACCATGCAGCAGAAGATGACGATATGGTTTGACTATAAACGTGAGCATCACCTACGATAATATTAGAGCTGGTATGTTGCCATCCATCCTTACCAGAGTCTTCTAATGCAGCGAGAGGAGAGCCAACGGCTCCTGCCTTAAGTTCCCACATTGCAGGAATACTATCTGCAAATGACGGAACGAAGGGGAATGCCGCACTGGTAGCAAAACGGTAAGTTGCCCAGTTGGTATAGCCAGACTCGTTATCAGAGCATGTAGCACGGACATATACAAAGTAGTTTGGCGATGAAGGAATACCTGTTACGGTAACGCCACCGTCATAGCCATCGATATTATTGTTGTAGTATATTGCTTTAGTCTTATCATAAGCAGCAGGATCAGTAATTGATACCGTATCAAGGAGAACCTCGTATGTGGCATCAAGGTCACCTGTCCAAATAATCTCTGCACTATGTGATGCCGGCACAACACCGGAGATAACGACAGAGTCGCACTGCGACTTAGGGAAGATACGAATATTGTCAAGAACGATACCACGTCCCATCCACTCGTTAGCCTCGAATGCCAATTGGAATGCAGTAGCCTGACCATAGGTAGCTACAAGATTGATAACCTCCTCTTTCCAACGATTCTGGACATCTGTATATTTACGCAGCAAAATCCAATCGGATGTAGATTTCAGTCGGAAATATATTGCCAGAGTATCATGGAATCCAGCACGGGCAGGTTGAGCAAAGGCGAATACCAATTGCGGATCGGGCGTAGTAGCAAGATTCATCACGGGTGTGATGAGTCGAGTTACGTATCCTTTGTTCTCTCCTGTAGCATTGCGCAATGCTATGCGCTTAGAGCCATCAAAGGCACCGGCCGGATAAGTATCCTCGGTATCAACAGCCCACAATGCC
Organism: Paludibacteraceae bacterium; assembly: GCA_017964045.1. GTDB lineage: Bacteria > Bacteroidota > Bacteroidia > Bacteroidales > Paludibacteraceae > Colicola. The sequence goes on along the minus strand of JAGCSQ010000010.1, from coordinate 9,638 downwards.
TGTTCAGAGCTGAGCACTTCTTGTGTCCAGTTGTCGGGAATTCCCTCCTCAAAACTTTCATTCAACAAATATGGTACAGCTGCAAAGCCATTAATTATGCACACACAAGCAGCAAGTACAACAAGTAAATATCTTTTCATACACATGTATATTTAGGCGGGTTTATAATTATCTTACATTCAGTTTAGCAGTTACTTTCTCTCCTGCGCAGTAAATATTAAGGATATACAATCCCGAAGCAGCAGGAGCCTCTATTGACTGACGTCCTTCAGGCAGGACATATTCACCAACACGCTGACCAAGAGCTGAATACAACTCTACACGAGCAGCATCACGGAGATCAAGTGATACCGGCTGTCCGCATCGCGGAGCAGTTGGCGATACTATGGAAGCATCTACATCCTCGCTGTATGCACGGCGAGATGGAGCTGCATTAGCACGAGCCGGAACATAGGGGCAGGATGTCAGCACCGTACCATCGGTACGAGTGAGACGAACCTGATATGAGTCAGCAGGGTTGAGCTTGCCCGGTTGCTCCAAATAAGAGCGGTTTTCGCCATCAACAACACGACCATTATGTAGCCACTGGAATCCGGTGAAATTATAGTTGGCATAATCAGAACCATCAACCTTCTTAGCATATGTCGCATTCTTGAGTGATATGATGGCATTATTATTCCAACGGTGGAAGATGATGGATGAGTCGTAAGTCAGAGTCATGTTAACAGGGAAGGATTTATCACCGCATACAACATCCTCAAATACAATGGTAGCATCATACTTACCAGGCTCTGCTGAAGCGGGCACAGCCACGTCAATCACCTGATCGTCAGGCACATTAACCCAACCTGTGTTTACAAATTGCTGAGCCAGAGCAAGAGCGCCAAAGTCAATACGATAGCGTGTAGGAATACCTGAATCTATCTTCAGTTCGTACCTTATGACAGACTTACCACACAGGCATTGTTGTTGCTCCAAGAGCGACATCTTAAGGCACGAACCGCCCAAGATAACGATTTGCTCAAGTTCGCAACCATAGTCGTTGCGGAATACAAATGTTACCTTACCTGTATTGAGTGAGTCAATCTGCGTATCAGCAGCTGAATGCGTCTCTGTTACCTCGCGTTTGTTCTCACCGCGACGGTAGTTGACGGTATAACCGGTAAAGCCTTCGCCACCAATAGTGATGGTTGCATAGAACTTATTGAGTTTCTGGTTAATACTGTCAATAACAAGTGTCGGCTTCATTTCCTCGCGCAGAGTAACCTTACGCATGATAATACTATCGCACTCGCACGAAGCGCGCGTTTTGCCCTTCCATTGCCACATACCTGTACGATAAAGCGGGTTACCGGGACCAATGCATGTTTCACCAACACAAAGCGTTTCGCCATAGCAGATAGTGGTATCTGTGAGTTGGGTAACGGTATCAGAGCCAAGTGATACATTCCATATGATAGTACTATCGCAACCTGCAACAGTCTTATATATAGTAGTGTATTTACCTGACACCTTAATCTCCTGCTCCTCAAGCCATACGCTCTTTTGCGTAGAACCGGATGGGAAGCAGAGAGTCGTATCGCGCTCAAACGGTCCATAGTCACCAATGGGCTTGATATGTATCAGAGTAGAATCCGACTCCTCGCATGTACCATGCAGATAAGCAGTAAGCTTAATCCAGAAGTCACCGCCCTCGTCGGGATAATCGAATATAGGATTATCACGGTCGCTGGTGAGCGAAACAAAGTGAGTTCCGTCGGAGAGAGTTCCCCATGTTTCCCAGAGGTAGCTATCAGGATGCTCGTTATAGTAAATAATAGTTGTATCACGTTGAACGACCTTGACATAGCTCTTATTGGTGATGTTCATACGATTGCGGCAGTCTTTACCGGCAAGTTTAGCAGTAAAGTTCGGCACCGGCAGACGCGGAACGCATGCCGAGTAGAGGTCGAAATAGCAGTCTGCATTCTCCGTAGATGTCAGACGGCAACGATACGTAAGTGTATCCAGCGGTGAATACTCACGAGTTGTCTCACCCGGGATAGCCGTACCATCCGGTTTATACCACTGATACTTAAATCCTTCAGGAGCCACAAGGTGCATAGTAAGGGTTTCGTCCTTAGCGCAAGAAGCAGACTCGATGGTAGCCTTCACGCAGTCGAGCGTAAAGTAAGCATATCCATAGTGACCGGACAAGAAGCAGTCGTAGGTAGTCAGACGAACCTTAATGTGCGTACCGTCAGCAATACCCATCTCCTTGAGGTTAAGACCGATAGTGGTCCAAGGTTTATATACAACCTGCTCGCCATAGTAGCCACCTGAACCATAAGATTTCCAGTTAACACCATCTGCCTGTTTAGCAAAGAAGTTACGTACGCCGCAGGAGGGGTCCAACAGATTACCATCCTCATCAAGTATCTCAAGCACGAAGCGAGGCATCTCCTCATCATCGTGACTGGAAGGATATTCAAGCACAACGGCATATTGCATGAGCAGCACACCGCTGGTTTCGTCAACGAGGTAGTCGTACGTGATGGACTCTGCGCCATTACCCCACTCCCAGTTACCAAGACGAACGGAAGCATAGCCGTTCTTAGGTATCAGCGGCAGGTCTCCACCCGTACGCGGGTCAGTAGCCATCTTATCCCAGTTGACAGTATGACGCGACAGCTTAGCATCAGATCCGTAATCAACCACACCTATATTATCATAAGCATGAGCACGGTTAGCAGGGTCGTTATAGCATTGTCCGCCATAAGTGGTTGTACCGTAAGTACATGTTACAGTAGGAGCATAGAGGTCAGTAAAATTGACGCAGTGAGTTTCCGGACAGAAAACAACAAAGCCGTTGTAGTATGACCAAGCGCTGGTATCAGGAGTACAGATACCGCGAACGCGGAAGTCGTAGCTACCCTCTGACATATTTACCAGGTGGAATGAGGCTTTGGTGGCATCAGTGATAGACGGCTCTATGTTACGATACGAACTCCACACATCAGAACCTGCGGCACGGAAAGCCAGTTCGTAGCTGGCGGATGTACCAGACCAAGATACAAGTACGCTGTCACATGTAACAACTTCTGCAGCGATATCGTACGGACGCTTGCAGTTACTATTTGTGATGACAAGATTATCAATGCAAGCACCTATAGTACGAGCATCGGGGTCAGTATTAGCATTTACCCATGCAAAAACAAGACGCATAGTACGTCCGTCAGCCGGAGCATTAAACGTATTGATATAGTTTGTCCACTCTTCCTGACCATTAGCAGCTTTCAACCATGTCAAACGATTAAGGATAGTGCCGGGCACAGCAGCAGAACGATTGATAGCATCAACCTGAAGGTTTTGCGGAGTGTTCCAACCGACGTACAACGACGCTGGAGTATTACCGGACGCACCAATACACTTCCAATCAAAGCTCAAGTCAACCCTGGTACCTGCGGGCAGTTGGATATCCATGTATGCATACTGTACACAAGGAACGGTATCAAACCAAGCGTCTGAACCATTATTGGATATATATAGAGCCTGACGACCGGCACTATGCTCAGAACGGCCAATAATCCATTGGTCTTTGCACAGCGGAGCATCAGCTCCAGGGTTAAGAGTCCATTTATTTCGCAGTTCAACTGAATCAGCCTCTTCAAAGCTCATTTGATTTGGCAGAGACACAGTTTGTGCAACCGCGCCGGAGATGCATGCACCGGCGAAAAGAGATAATAAAACAGCGTAGATATTCTTCATATTTTTGTACCTTAATATTCAATTTATATATATGTTCGCGTACGCATATACACGAAAATTGCGGCAAAAGTACTGCTTTTTTTTCATATACACAACATTTTGTACAAAAAAAATGCATTTTTATAGAAAAAAGTTAGTTTTTTGGCTATTTTTAGGTAAAAATGACATTTATATGTTGTACAGCATAAAAATCTTCAAAGAGATATAAACTCTGCCCAAAAATAGCCCAAGGGTAGCGCAAGGGTAGCGCAAGGGTAGCGGATTTTTGTGGAAAAAAGAATACCGAAATGTGTAAAAATTGCATGCTGACGTAATAAAACGATGCCGAAAAGCAAATAAATTTGCATAAATGCAAAATTAGCAGTACTTTTGCAGGTTGAATTATAATGCAATAGAATGCGCAATTGTGGAATATAAGTATTTGTCACATATTGACAGTCCGGCGGACTTGAAGAAACTACGCAAGGAAGAGTTGCCGCAACTGTGCGCTGAACTCAGGGACTTTATTATTCAGGAGCTCAGTCATAATCCCGGGCATTTAGCTTCGTCGCTGGGTACGATAGAGCTTACTGTAGCGCTTCATTACGTATTTGATGCACCCAAGGATAAGCTTGTGTGGGACGTAGGCCATCAGGCATATGCCCATAAGATATTGACAGGCAGACGCGACAGGTTCTCAACAAACCGTCAATTCAAGGGTCTGGCCCCCTTCCCCACTCCCACAGAGAGCGAGTATGACGCCTTTGTGGCAGGTCATGCCAGCAATAGCATCAGTGCCGCATTAGGCATAGAGATTGCGGGTAGCATGCAGCATATAGAAAGGAATGTGGTGGCTATTATCGGCGACGGAGCCATGACAGGCGGACTGGCTTTTGAGGGACTGAACAATACCTCGATGGACAGGAACAACCTGCTGATAATACTGAACGACAACCACATGGCCATAGACCCAATACGTGGCGGATTTACACAGTATCTGGTGGATTTAACCACCAGCCGAACGTATAATAAGTGGCGTTGGAAGATGTACTTGCTGATGGTGAAATTGGGTATCATCAACGATAAGAAGACAGCCCGCATGCGCAGGTTCACCAACTCGCTAAAGGCAATGCTAACCAAGCAGCCGGATAATATATTCCAGGGACTGAACCTCCGCTATTTTGGTCCGACAGACGGACATAACGTGCTGGAACTGGTACGTATATTGAGCGAAATCAAGGACCACAAGGGTCCAAAGGTTTTACACCTGATTACCAAGAAAGGCAAGGGATATGCTCCTGCGGAGCACGACCAAACAACATGGCATGCACCTGGAGAGTTTAGTGTTGCCTCCGGTGAGCGGTTACATGTTACGGGGAACGGGATACAAGTTCCGCAGTTATGGCAAGATGTATTTGGCGAAACGTTGTTAGAATTGGCAAAAAAGAACGACAAGATAGTAGGCATAACGCCAGCTATGCCGTCGGGATGCTCTATGAGTATCATGCAGAAAGAACTGCCAAAGCGTGTGTTTGACGTAGGCATAGCCGAAGGACATGCCGTAACCTTCAGTGCCGGACTGGCGAAAGAAGGACTTATACCCTATTGCAATATATATTCTTCGTTCCTGCAGCGCGGCTACGACAACATTATTCATGATGTGGCACTACCTAAATTGCACGTAGTGCTGTGTATTGACAGAGCAGGCATTGTGGGTAATGATGGTGCTACGCACCACGGCCTCTTTGACCTGGCGTATCTGCGCCCCATACCTAATATGATTATAGGCGCACCGCGCACGGCTAATGACCTACAGGATATGCTGACGCTGGCACAGAGCGTGGACGGGCCGATAGCTATTAGGTACCCGCGTGGACGAACAAGTCAAACCAGTCAAACGGATCGGACAAGTCCGATTGAGATTGGTAAGGCAGTTAAGTTAAGAGACGGAAAGGATATAGCCGTGCTGAGCATAGGAGCAATCGGAAATACAGTGGCGGAAGCCATTGAAGATTTGAGATTGAAGAATGCAGATTTAAGTATTGCACACTATGACATGCAGTGGCTCAAGCCTATAGATACGGATGTCTTGGACGAAGTGGGACGTACGTATAAGACCGTTATCACCATCGAAGATGGTGTCATCAACGGCGGACTGGGCAGTGCAGTCACGGAACACTTTGCCGACAAAGGATATAAAGCCCGCGTGATACGACTGGGCATAAATGATCAATTTGTAGAACACGGCAGCACGAAGGAACTTTACCACATGCTGCGATTAGATAAAGAAGGAATATGCGAATCATTATTGCAGGTGCCGGAGAAGTAGGCACTCACCTGGCTAAGTTACTCTCTCGCGAGAACATGGAAATCAGTCTGCTGGACGAAAGTCCGGAGCGACTGGGCGAGTTAGACGTCAACTACGATATGCTCACCAAGGTGGGCAGTCCGACCAGTATTCATGACCTACGTGATATAGGTGTCAAGGATGTGGACCTATTCATTGCAGTTACTCCGCATGAAACGGAGAACATGACTGCCTGCCTGATAGCCAACCAGTTAGGGGCCAAGAAGACCTTGGCTCGTATAGATAACTACGAGTATCTGCTGCCTGAGAACAGGAAGTTCTTTGAGGAAATGGGTCTTAACCACCTCATCTATCCTGAAGTGCTGGCTGCGCGTGAAATCGTAGAAGCACTGCGCACCAACTGGATGCGATATCACGTACCCATGTGCGACGGAGCACTGGAACTGTGCGTTGTAAAGATACGTGAGACGGCAGATAATATAGGCAAACAGTTCCTGAGCGGCTATTACAACCACGGACGTTATCGCATCGTAGCCATCAAGCGTGGCAACGAGACTATTATCCCCAAGGGCACGGACGCCGTACTGCTTGGTGATATGGTGTATGTAGTCTGCACCAAGGAGAATATGGACTTTATGCGAGAGCAATTGGGTAAGCCTAAGCGTGAGATTAAGAACGTCATTTTCTTCGGTGGCGGACGCGTTACGGAAAAGGCCGTTCAATCGGTGCCGGATGATATGAATATCAAGGTTATCGAACCAAATCGCGACCTATGTGTTCATCTGAGCGAAAAGCTGAGTAATGCATTGATTATCAATGCTGATGGTAGTGACATGGACATACTTAAGGAAGAAGGCATACAGGATGCAGACGCCTTTGTAGCGGTTACAGACAGCAGTGAGGCGAATATCTTTGCTTGCCTGGCGGCCAAGCGATTTGGTGTAAGAAAAACCATCGCTGAGGTAGAGAACATAGACTATATACCGATGGCTGAAGGTCTGGATATAGGCACTGTGCTCAACAAGAAGACAATCACCGCCAGCTACATCTACCAGATGCTGCTCAATGCCAGTGTGCTGAACGTCAAGAACCTGACCAGCGCTGATGCCGAGATGGTTGAATTTATGGCCACTGAGGACAGTAAGATTATCAAGGACAAGATTCGTAATATCCGTCTGCCGGAGGATTCTAACATTGGCGGAATCGTACGTGCAGGCGAAGGTATATTGGTTAATGGCGAGACAGAGATTCTGCCTGGTGACAAAGTTGTTGTCTTCTGCAAGAACCATGCAATCCGTAAGTTGGAGAAGTTCTTTTAAGTTATGACACGAGTATTTAATTCAAAGATAGTATTCCGCACGTTGGGTGCACTGCTTCTGATAGAATCGGTGTTCATGGCTATGGCAACGGCGGTCAGCTGGTGGTATGATGATGTGGACTTAGGTTCGTTCATCACCTCAACGCTGATAACCTTTCTGGCCGGATGTATAGGACTCAGCATCGGCAGCAACGCCCCTAAGCATGTAGGCGAACGCGAGGGATACGTTATTGTAGCATTTGTGTGGATAGTGTTCTCGGTATTCGGACTACTGCCATATTACCTGAGCGGAATGATTCCGAATCTCACGGATGCTTGGTTTGAAACTATGTCAGGATTCACCACTACCGGAGCCACTATTCTTAATGATATAGAGAGTTTGAGTCACGGTGCTCTTTTCTGGCGTTCAATGACGCAATGGCTTGGTGGTATGGGAATTATAGTACTAAGTATTGCCATCTTGCCGATGTTTGGCTTGGGAGGGATGCAGTTATATGCAGCAGAAGTAACGGGATTGAGTTACGAAAAACTAAGTCCGCGTATTGCAGACACGGCAAAACACCTATGGATAACCTACATTCTTTTAACCGGTATAGAAGTGGTATTGCTTAATATAGAGGGGATGCCTATCTTTGACAGTGTCTGCCACTCGTTATGCACAATTGCCACCGGTGGATTCTCAACAAAGAATCTGAGCATCATCGAATACAGTGCTATCATTCAATGGACAATAGCCATTTTCATGATGTTGTCCGGTTTAAACTTCGCCCTACTAATATTTAGTTTCCGAGGCAGACCGGAGAAGTTGTTCAGAGAAGAAGAGACCCGATGGTACTTATCCGCCTTAGCTATCTGCACAGCTGTCCTATCACTCTGCTTGTTTGTGCACTATGGCTTAATTGACGGTCAATGGCACGTTAATACATTCAGTGAGGGATTAAGCCACGCCGAACGTGCTCTGCGCAAAGGTTTCTTCATGGTAACAAGCGCCATGACCTCAACAGGTTATGCAGCTTCAGACTATATGACATGGCCAAGCCTACTATGGGTAATGGTATTCTTTATGATGTTCACAGGAGCCTCATCAGGCAGTACATCAGGAGGTATCAAGTGGGTACGCATCCTGCTATTTGCAAAAGCCGGAATAACTGAGTTCAAACGCCGTATTCACCCTAATGCAGTAGTACCCGTAAAATTAAACGGCAAACCTGTCCAGCACAACACCATAGGCAACCTTATGGCATTTATGATGCTCTATCTTGTTATTGTCATCATTACAGTTCTTATTTTCTGCGGGTGCGGCGTTGACTTTGATGAATCCATCGGAACAGCCGTCAGTGCGATAGGTAATGTAGGCGTAAGTATCGGTCAATTCGGCCCAAGTGGTTCTTATGCCAATTTTCCGGTTGTTGCCAAGTGGTGGATGACCGTAGTGATGCTTATCGGTCGTTTGGAGATATTCACGGTATTGCTGCTTTTCACCCCGGCTCTCTGGAAAAAATAACATCTCGTGAAACCGCTTCGTCCCGCACATATAGCCGTTTTCATCTGGCTGAGCATAGGCTTGCTCGGCCTTGTTTGCTGGCTTTGGCCGGAGAATAATATATATATAGGTGACATGCCACTAAGGTTTCAGACGCTCAGTCAGGCCTTGCACCTTAATGACAAGGAGACGCCTGAATACGCTGAATTGATTCTTGAGCCGGACACTTCAGTTGTGGATACAATATCCGAAAAGACAGCAGTTCAGCCGGTTATCAGGGACAGCCTAACATCAGGTCAACCTCAGGCTAACCTCAGGCAAACTGACAATTCGCAACAAACCTTATTAAGTTCTTTTTATACTGCCTTGCAGAGTGCAAATAGAACATCTGTAAGAGTAGTGCATTATGGCGACAGCCAGATTGAAGAAGACCGTATCAGTTATCGCCTGAGGCGCAGTCTGCAGGCAGAATATGGAGGTAACGGCTACGGACTGATTCCGCTGCATCAAACTATTCCGACGAGAACACTGGAGCAGCGCCTACTTATTGATGGAGTCATTCAATCCGTCAATGGCGGACCACGTCGTTCGCTCGTTTATGGACCACGCTCAATGCGCCGTGATGACGGCATGTACGGTCCAATGGGACAGGTGGCAGAACTGAGTGGAACGGAGTCTGTCGAGATGCGTCTGCGTCCAAGAACAGACAAACATTATAGCGAGAACTACTTCAGCCGTATCAGGCTATTGGCAGACAGCGGTATCACGCTCTCTGTCAACGACGATAGTCTCAACCATAGCGG
>JAGCSQ010000009.1 GCA_017964045.1 Paludibacteraceae bacterium | reverse complement strand
TTCTTCTGCCTTATCAAGAGCGCCAAGATTATAATAGCATTCAGCCGTCAGATACTTAGCCTCTGCTCCAGCAGCGGTACGAACCTCATTGGATATTTTATCCAAGTCAACCACAGCCATTCCGTATTGCCCTGTTGCCACATATGCTTTCGCACGGTTATAGAGAGCCTCTTCGCGAACAGCATCACCGATGAGTTCGTCGTTAAGAATCTGCGTGGCTATTTCTATTGTTTCCTGTTGACGGTTGAGGTTATAGCAGCAACGCAGCACACCCAGTTTAGCCACATTACTCAGCTCGTGTGACGAAGCGGCAGACTGCATCTTACGGAAGTAATTGAGTGCTGTCTTATAATCCTTCTTGTCGTAACTGATTTCAGCAGCACGCATGCATGCCTCTTCCATATACGGATTACCGGTTATCTCAACCAGTGCTTTATATTCAGCCAGCGCGGCGTCGTAGTTTTTCTGCTCATAGGCATGAATAGCAGCGTAGTAATGAGCAGTGTAACGAAGCGAATCCTCCTTGAGCGACACGCTCATATTCAGTTTACCAAGGTTTTTGGTATAAGTCAGATAGTCATTAACCTTGTTCTCTTCGATGGAGACTGCTTCCAGTCCCTCAAGAGCGGTGTATGCCTCTTCTGTTCCGGGATAACGCTCGATGGTCTGCTTGTATGCCGCTATAGCGTTTTCGTTCTGATGGAGATTACGATAAAGCATAGCGCGTTCCACACTGGCCTTGCGTGCCAACGGACTCTTTGGATACTGATCCAGCAAGCGCTCGTAAGCACCAATAGCCGCAGCCTCATCGTCTTTTTCTATCTGAGCACGGGCAATCTCGTATAAGCCGTCGTCAGCATAATCCGAACGCGGATAGCGCTTGAGCAGTTCTTGCATGCTGTTTATCTTTTCGCCATAGCGACGCAGCAGACCTTGTGCATAACCGCGTTGGAACATTGCGTAGTCGCTACCGGTAGTATTCATCTGAGCCACACGAGCATAGTATTGAATAGCAGCCTCAAACTGACGGGCATTAAACTCGCAATCGCCAAGGCGATTAAGTGCATCGGCATAAGTCTTGTCCGTAGGACGAATCATGCCCAAGTACTGTTGCATCTCGCGCTTAGCCTGCGGGTACTCAGACATATTAAAGCATGCATATGCATTCAGATAGAAAGCCGCAGCGTAATTAGGCGATTTCTTAACTCCGGCGCAGTTGAAGAAGCGGTTCAAGTCGTTACGGCACTCCTGGTAGTTCTTACTGCGATAAGCAGTCTCTGCCCTCCAGTAATATGCTTCCTGACGATATTGCTCACCGTATTGCTTATCATCAATAACAGCCGTCAGCCACTCGTCAGCCTGAGCCATCTTGCCTTGGATGAAAGCATCTGTCCCCAGTTGATAACGCAGGTATTGCTTTGTCTCGCACATCTTACGATTGGGATTAGGAATCGAGTCGAGTGCAGAAAGAGCTGCCTGATAGTTCTTGCTGCGACGCAAGGCATCGCTCATGAGTTCAAACACCTGATTCTCGTACTTGCTATCAGGATACTCCTTGAGGAAAGCCAGGAAAGCATTCACCGACTCACCCAAAGCCGTTGATGACTCGTAGGTACTGAGAGCATAGTTGTACATAGCCTCCTCACGAGCTGTTTTGTTGAGGTTGTACTGCATGGCAGCCTGATACCATAGTTTAGCCTGTTCCGTCTGTCCCAGTTGACGATAAGCGTGTCCCAGTTGCAAACAGGTGCTCTCGGAGATTGAGTCGTTCTCAGCCTTAACCTGCTTAAGGTACTTGACGGCAGATTCATAGTCCGCCGTCTTGTATGTAGCCATACCGAGCAGGTAGATATCATTACGGATCAGTTCTTTCTTTTGGGCCGTGAACATAGCCTCATACTGCTTGAGGTGACTGATAGCCTGTACGTATTCGCCCTTCTGGTAATATATCTCACCCAGAATACGATGCAACTCACCGGCATTCTCACCTTCAGGCTCTTTGCTCAGCAGTGCCTCAGCACGCTGTTCAACCTCGTCATAGTTGTGCTGATAATAGTATATCTGCACAATATAATACGGCACGGTCATACCATACTCAGCCGTATTCTCCAGTTCCAGCAAGGCAGGTAGAGCCTTATCGTAACTGCCGAGTTTGTATTGGCAGAAAGCATAGTAATAACGAGCTTTCAGACTGAACTGAGATTCTTTTTTCTTCAGGTTGCCGAAGTATATCTGTGCCTTGGCATAATCTTGCTGCATCAGGTGTGCATAGCCACGATAGAACTGATACTCTACCTGGTGCGGACGAGCCAAGGTCTTGTAGTCGGTACGATCCAATTCCTTGAGTGCCTGCTTATAGTAAGCACGCTCAACTAGCAACACGCCTTGCATAAAGTGTATCTCATCGGCATAGGTCGTGTAGGGATACAACACAAGGTATTGCTTGAGGTCCTTAGCCAGATTCTTTTCACGCAATTCGTATCGTTCCTCAAGTTGATTGTAGTCTTCTTCCATCTTGCTCACCTGAGCCGTCAGCGAAGTGCCTACCATCAGCAGACAGAACAATATACATCCCGTTCTCTTCATGCTATATAATGTTTTCGTTTGTCTTATTAACGACGTTGTTTACGTTTGCGTTGTTGCGCCATCTGTTTGCGTTTGTTCATTGTTTGGATGACTGCAAATATAACTATTGCAAGTACCACGAGAACGATTATCATCACCATGCTCTTGCTCAGGTTATCACCCTTAACGCGTGACCACATGTCAAGCATTTCCTTGGTCTCAGCACCGCAGTCATGCATGAGTGCGCAGCGGTTGATTATGCTCTGGTCAGGATAGAATACCTGGTTGGCATGAACAGCCTCTGCACCATCGCCAAAGAAATATCTAAGGTCAGCTGTCTCCTCTATCTCATCGTCATCAGCCCACTCCAGGACCTCAGGAGTAGCGATAACAGATACGTAACCGATGAACTCCATATTCTTGATGGCGTTCTCAGGGATACACATGTAATTGATGAACCACGATGCAGCCTTGGTATTAACGGCATACTTAGGAATACACCATCCGTCAAACCATACGTTTGAACCCTCCTGAGGAACGATATACTCCAATTCAACACCCATCTCGGCTGCCTCGTCAATAGCCCACTGGGCATCACCGCTCCAGCTGAGGTTCATCCAGGTCTTACCCTTGGTCATCTCTTCCTTACCGAAGTCAACTTCCCATCCGGCGATATTGTCTTTGGCAGCTATGAGCACGTCCTCAACGCGTTTGATGCGCTCCGGAGTCAGTTCGGCAACCAGTTCATCACGAGTAACCTCACCGCGAGCAATCTCATCACGATAAGCGTACAGAACGATAACTGAATAAACATCACGGAAAGCATCCTTCATGTATATCTTACCCTCAAACTTCGGGTCAAGCAAGGCTCCCCATGAGCGCAGGTCGTCACGGTTTACGAACTTGGTGTTATAGATAAATCCTGTTGTTCCCCACATGTAACCTACGGTGTAGTCGCTTACGTTCTCGGTCTTGGACATCTGCTGGAACTTATCTACGGCAAATGGTGCCACATTGTCAAAGTAGCGCTTGTCGGCAGGAATCTGCTCCTTGTCGATTTTCTGAAGTAACCCCGACTTGAGCATGCGCTCAATGATATATTCCGACGGACAGATAACGTCGTAGTCTTCATGACCCACTTCGATTTCTGTAAGCATAGACTCGTTGATGTCAAAGGTCTGATAGATGACATCTACATCCTCGCCGGTCATCTCTTTATACCAAGCGGGGAACTCTTTGAGTACATCTTCATCGATGTAGTCTGCCCAGTTGTAAACCTTAAGTGTGTGTGCGCGGTCTGCCGCAAATGAACCCATTGCGAATAATGCCGCAAACAGGAGTGAATAAAATTTCTTCATCGTTTAGTTGTTTATTTTATGTTATTATTTCTTGTTAGCCAATTGTTTTGCCTGCCTGTCTGCTCGCCAGTTGATGTATATGAGCAGCAACAACATGGTTATGAATATAAGTGAGAACAGCGGTCGCAGTTCAGGTGTCAATCCTCCCTTGCGCGCGTCCGCGTAAATAAAGGTGCTGAGAGTATCCAGGCCGCCGCTTCCTTTTGTGAAGAAGGTTACGCCGAAGTCATCTATACTGAGTGTTACGGAGAGGATGAATCCGCTTAGCATTCCCGGCCAGAGTTCTGGCATCATGACCTTACGCAGTGCTTGGAAAGGAGTGGCGCCAAGGTCAAGTGCTGCCTCGTATATATTAGGATTCATCTTTGTCAGTCGAGGCATCACGCTCAGCACCACATAAGGTGTACAGAACACCACATGGGCAATGATGACGGTAGCCAAACCACGACTAATACCTAAGAACACAAACAGCAGGAACAGGCTGATACCTGTAAGTATATCCGGGTTAATCATAGGAATGCTATTCATAAACTGAATAGCTGCCCTACTCTTTTGCCGCATATTATGTATTCCGATGGCAGCCAATGTGCCAAGCAATGTAGCAGCCGCAGCTGCTATGATGGCAATTATCAGCGTGTAGAATAGCGAGTGATATAGGTTGGGGTCAACATGCACATGTGCCACTCGATCGTAGCCGGTGAATAGGTTCTCGTACAAAGCAAAAGTGAATCCTGTCCAGTTGCCGAAGACCTTGCTCTTTGTGAACGAGAAAATGATAATGAGCACTATCGGTGCATACAGCAGCAGCAGTAGCAGCCACAGATATGAATGTGCCACTATCTGACGCACACGCAGATTGCGTTGACGCTTCTGAGCTTCTCGTTGGGTGTTAGTCATCTCTACCTGTTTCATAACAATCCTGCTTGTGTTTCGTTATCCTCGCTATTACCGAAGAAACTGGTTAAACCAATGATTAACAACATTATCAACGACAGAGCTGCTCCGTAGTTCCACATCTGCAGTCCTCCCTCACCAAAGGCACGCTGGATGAGCGAACCGAAGAGGGTTATCTTATTACGCGTCAGCAGTTCGGCTATGGCAAAAGTGCTGACCGTAGGCATGAATACCATTATGATACCACTGTATATACCCGGCACAGACAAGGGCAGAATAACCTTCGTCAGTACCTCAATCCTATTGGCACCCAAGTCATGAGCCGCCTCTATGAGTGAGCGGTCCATTTTTTGAAGGGTGTTATAGATAGGATAAATCATAAAGGGCAGGAAGTCGTAGCACATACCGTATAAGAGTGCTCCCTCACCAAGCGGAATACCGAACATATTAAATAGCTCCACCGTGGCTATTGTCCTGAGCAGGAAGTTAATCCACATCGGCAGGATGAACAGCATCGCCATGACGGCGGGAGTCTTCAGTTCGGCCGTAGCCATGATATAAGCCGCAGGATAACCGAGAACGAGGCATATGATGGTAGTTATCAGCGCCACGGCTATGGAGTAAATAAAAGTATTGACAGCCTCAGACTTAGTGGCAAAGGTTACGAAGTTCTTAAGTGTGAAGTGTCCCTGCGGGTCAGTGAATGCATAAACAAAGATGAGCAGCAGCGGCAGCAGCACAAACAGTACCAAGAAAAGCACATACGGCCATGCCCATGTGCGACGACTATCAAATATAGAACTCAGCGTCTTCATGCTTTAGCCAGTTTGATTGCCTTAGGTTCAATAAGAATACCGCAGCGGTCACCGTCATCCCATACATCGTTAGTGTTGACATATAGGTCATAGCCTTCATCAGTACGGATAGTCAGATGATAGTGATTGCCCTTATACAGGATAAAGTGCACCTCACCGGAGATAACGCCTTCCTCTTCATGATCTTGCAGGTCAATAGAGCGGAACGGAACCAGCACGTCAACGGCGTCACCAACGTTAAAGCCCTCTAATTGTTTGGGCTCTACATCCCAGTCGGCATCCAGGAAACGAACTTTATTATTCTTGAGAACCTCACCTTCAAAGTGGTTGTATATATAGTGCTCCTTCTTCATTACCTGAATATCCTCCGGTTTAACGAGCATACCCACCTTTGTATCCGGCAAGAACTCGTGATAATCCTGCACCATGAACTCATATCCGTTATCGGTCTGAACGGTCATCTCGTAGTGTACACCCTTGAATATGCAACTGGTAACGGTGCCGTACCACTTGGTGAACTTACCCTTAGGCACACGGTCATCCGGGTCAACATCATCCTGGCCCTCCACCTTACCGCGTTTCTCAAGAGCGGCATCCCAGATGTATATATCCTCCGGACGGACAACCACATCAACAGGGGTATTCTCACCGAAGCCCTCATCAATACAATCGAACTCTTGGTCGCAGAACTTAACCTTGCGGTCCTTGATCATTACGGCGCTGAGGATATTGCTCTCACCGATAAAGTCGGCAACAAAACAGTTCTGAGGTTCGTTATATATATCTGTAGGTGTGCCTATCTGCTGTATCTTACCCTCACACATAACGACTACCCGGTCGCTGAGCGTAAGCGCCTCCTCCTGATCGTGCGTAACGTATATAAAGGTGATACCCAGTTTCTTGTGCATTTCCTTAAGCTCAAGTTGCATATCCTTGCGCATCTTGAGGTCGAGAGCTGCCAAAGGCTCATCGAGAAGAAGCACCTCAGGCTGATTAACGATAGCACGAGCTATAGCCACACGCTGTTGCTGACCACCTGATAGCGAGTCAACATCACGGAACTCGTAGTCAGACATACCCACGGTCTTAAGCGCCTGCTTAACCTTCTTGAGGATAACGTCATCGGCCATCTTCTTGAGCTTTAGACCGAACGCTACATTCTCAAATACATTAAGGTGCGGGAAGAGGGCGTATTTCTGGAATACAGTGTTCACGGGACGCTTATGCGGCGGCATGTTGGTAACATCCTCGCCGTTGAGTAAAATATCACCCTCGCTAGCAACCTGAAAGCCTGCTATACAGCGTAGTAGCGTAGTTTTTCCGCATCCTGACGGACCCAAAATAGTAACAAACTCGCCCTTCTTAACCTGAAGGCTAACGTCATTCAACGCGTACTTGCCGTCCTCAAACTGCTTGCTCACGTGTCTGACCTCTATCAAGTAATCCTTTTTTGACATTCTTTTTATTTTAACAATAAAAACCGCGCAAAGGTAGTGCTTTTTTTTGACTTCTGCAAATTTATTCTGCTTTTTTCTCACTATTGTCTTTCTTTCTTGCTGAATAACAATTAGTTACTAATTATTGCACATTTTCGATATAAATAATACACTTTTTATTTTTTCAGTTATTTGCAAGACTCATACTTTTTGCCTACCTTTGCACCGTTTTTCCGCAAGCAGTGGAAAAACACCTTTTTTTGAAATATATTTAATACTATTATGGATACATATATCATTAAGAGAGACGGAAAGAAAGAAGTTTTCAACATTGAGAAGATCAGTAATGCCATCAGTAAGGCTTTTCTTGCTGTTGGTACGTTTGCAACCCAAGAAACCTTGACGGCTATTCTGAGCCGTTTGCGCATTCAGGACGGAACAAGTGTAGAGGAGATTCAGAATCAAGTGGAGGTAGCGCTTATGGCAGAGGGATATTACCAGGTAGCCAAGGCTTATATGCTCTATCGTCATGGTCATAGCGAGGATCGTGAGACACAGCAACGCCTTGAGTTCCTCATGGCATACTGCAATGCATCTAATGCAGCAGAGGGCAGTAAGTTTGACGCTAATGCCAACGTGGAGAATAAGAACATCGCCACCCTGATTGGTGAGTTGCCCAAGCAAGGATTCATTCGCCTGAATCGTCGTTTGCTCAACGAGCGTATTAAGAAGATGTATGGTAAGGAGCTTTCAGACAGATACATGTCGCTGCTCAATCAGCACTTTATCTACAAGAACGACGAGACCAACCTGGCCAACTACTGTGCATCTATCACCATGTACCCATGGCTTATAGGTGGAACTAAGGCTGTAGGTGGCAACTCTAATCCTCCTACCAACCTCAAATCGTTCTGTGGTGGATTCGTTAATATGGTGTTCATCGTGAGCTCCATGCTCTCGGGCGCGTGCGCTACGCCTGAATTCCTTATGTATATGAACTACTTCATCGAGCTTGAGTACGGAGAGGATTACTACAAGCGTGCAGACGAGGTTGTTGACCTGTCGCTGCGTCGTCGCACTCTGGACCGCGTCATCACCGACTGCTTCCAGCAGATTGTTTACTCCATCAACCAGCCGTCAGGTGCACGTAACTTCCAATCGGTATTCTGGAATATCAGTTACTACGACCGCTATTATTTTGAGTCGCTGTTTGGCAACTTCTACTTCCCCAACGGAGAGAAGCCTCACTGGGATTCACTCAACTGGTTGCAGAAGCGCTTCATGCGTTGGTTCAACGACGAGCGCACACGTGCCGTCCTCACCTTCCCTGTTGAGACTATGGCTCTGCTGGCAGAGAACGGAGACGTTAAAGATACAGAATATGGCGATTTCACCGCAGAAATGTACGCTGCAGGTCACTCGTTCTTCACCTACCTGAGCGACAATGCCGACAGCCTGTCAAGTTGCTGCCGTCTGCGTAACGAGATTACCGATAACGGCTTCAGCTACACATTGGGAGCAGGTGGTGTAAGTACAGGCTCCAAGTCAGTATTGACCATCAATCTCAACCGTGCTATCCAGTACGCTGTACGCAATAATATTCCTTATCAGAAGTATATTGAGGAAGTTGTTGACTTGATGCATAAGGTTCAGCTCGCTTATAACGAGAACCTGAAGGAGCTGCAGAGCAAGGGTCTGCTGCCGCTGTTTGATGCCGGATATATCAATATTGGTCGTCAGTACTTGACAATCGGTGTTAACGGACTGGTAGAGGCTGCTGAGTTCCTGGGTATTGAGATCAGCGACAACGAGGCTTACACCAATTATGTACAGGAAGTGCTTGGTATTATTGAGAAACTCAATAAGAAGTACCGCACCAAGGAGGTAATGTTCAACTGCGAGATGATTCCTGCAGAGAACGTGGGCGTTAAGCACGCTAAGTGGGACCGCGAGGATGGATATAAAGTGCCACGCGACTGCTACAACAGCTACTTCTATATCGTTGAGGACGAGAAAACTACTGTTCTGGATAAGTTCCGTCTGCATGGTCGCAAGTACATCGAGCACCTGACCGGTGGTAGTGCACTCCACTGCAACCTGGATGAGCACCTGAGTCAAGAGCAATATCGTCAGATTCTGCGCGTAGCGGCTAAGGAGGGATGTAACTACTTCACATTCAACATTCCGAATACCGTTTGCAACGACTGCGGTCATATAGACAAGCGCTACCTCAAGCACTGTCCTAAGTGCGGTGGCGAGAACCTCGACTACCTGACTCGTGTCATCGGTTATATGAAACGTATCAGTAACTTCTCTGCTGCCCGTCAGAAAGAGGCAGCTCGTCGTTACTACGGCAACCTGCGTGAGGCATCATGAGGTATTGCAGTTTCGATATCGTTTTCCAAGAAGTGCCGGGGGAAGTAACCCTGGCACTTAACATTACTAATTGTCCGTTCCACTGCCATGGTTGCCATAGTCCGCACCTATGGGAAGATACAGGTGAAATTCTCGATGAAACCGAACTGATTCGGCTCATCGACCTCTATCGTGGCGAGGTGACGTGCGTATGCTTTATGGGTGGCGACGCAGATCCTGAAACGGTTGCTGCTCTGGCTCGCGTGGCACGCGCTGAAGGCGTTAAGACGGCATGGTATTCAGGCAGAACGGAATTGCCGTCGTGTATGACGGTGGAGCTGTGGGACTACCTGAAACTTGGTCCCTATCGTGAAGAGTTAGGCGGACTGCGTTCTCGCACAACCAATCAGCGTTTCTACTGCATCAGGGACGGACAATTACTCGATGAAACCGCAAGATTCTATAGGTAACAAAAAAATAACTAACCCAATGAAAAAACTATTTTTATTACTTGCCATTACGGCATGTTGGTGTGGGCTGAATGCAGCCAATGTTAATGTTCGTTTGTTGATTCCGACAGATTCGAAGTTCTCAACAGACGGCACAGTTATTTTCTCATGGTCACAAGCAAGCGGAAGCAGCAATAAGGCTCCCAGGACCAAATCGGCAGCCACGGATATCGCGCTGTTGCGCGAAGGTTCAAGCCGTTGGTGGAGCGCTACTGTTATCATCCCTGAT
>JAGCSQ010000008.1 GCA_017964045.1 Paludibacteraceae bacterium | reverse complement strand
GTTCTATCTCCTCTGCCATATCGCTCTTGCCTACCAGCGACACCACGCCCTTATACTTCTGCTCCCAACTCTCCAATATCTCTTTCTCCTTACTGCCTGCACCGAATAGGTAAATCTGTTCTTTACCTTTCAGTCGTTCCGACAGTATCTTCACCACCTGTTCCATCTTCTCTATCGGATAAATCTTACCCGCATGTGCTGCAAACGGCGCGATACCTATTCCTTCGCGTTTAACCGTGTTGCCTGAGAAGGTAAAGTTGGGTATATGCACGTCAAAGCCAAGTCGGTTAAAGGCGTGCTGATAGCGCTTATATGTCGGCACCAGCGCCAGACGTGTGCTCATCAGCCCATGCACTATCAGCCATTTGCTCAGGTGTGCTTTGTGTATCCACGCTATACGTTTGCCGGCAAACAGCATGCGCATCGTCAGGTAGAACGATCTGAGCACCAGGTGCATATCCACTACGGCATCAAAGCTCTTGTAGTTGATGTCCTTCAGCAACTGCTCCAGACCTTTCCTGCCGTGATGACGTCCTTTCAGGTCTGCCCCCACAAAGTGAACATTGCTTGGCATACCCTTGAATAGCGGTTCGCACATGCCGCGGGATAGCATCGTGAAGTCCCAGTCAGGGTACTTCTCTGCTACCAACCTCAGCACCGGAACCATGATGGCTACATCGCCCAAGGCCGAAAAACGTATGACTAACAGTTTCTTCACTTCTTGTCTGTGAACAATTATTTCTTGCCGTATAATACCGGGTTCAACGACGGGTCGTTGTACATCTTCATCTGGCGATATACCTTCATCACCTTAACGCCCTTGGCGTAGTCCTCCAGTAGTTGGCTGATTGACGTAGTCATGTCCTTTAGTTGCTCGTGCAACACTTCCAGTTTGCCAACGCATTGTGCGTGCTGGGCCTCACTGACATCTTTCCTGTCCACCTGCTCCTGCATGTGATAAATCTTAACGTGCAGAATGCTCAATCGGTCGATTGCCCATGCGGGACTCTCTGTATTGAGACGTGCATCCGGCTGCGGCTTAACGTCGCGGAACATGTCCCTGAAGTAGCTGTCTATGCGCTCAACCAGGTCTGTACGGTCTTGGTTGCTCTTATCTATTCTGCGCTTCAGTGCCAACGCTGCCACAGGGTCTATCTGCGGGTCACGGATTATATCCTCCAGATGCCATTGAACCACGTCAATCCAGTTCTTGAGATACAGGTCGTGCTCAATAGTTCCCTCTGCATAAGGGTTCTGAATAGGTGTATCTACGTTATCAGTGCGGTGATAGTCAACCACCGCTTGAGCGAAAATACGATTACTCTTTTCTACAATTGTTGTCATATATGTTTTGTTTTTATTATTTACCAATGTGTTATAAACCCACGTTTACTGATTGTCACCATCAATCCGACGTGTTTACCTATGTAATTACCCAGGTCTGTGGCGATGGCTGCACTAAAGTCCAGTCCCCATGCCTGAGGCACATGCTTCGTCACTTCCAGCATCAACGCCGTGTTATGGCTCTTCTGCGGATGTGCATATGTCCCGTGGTGACGACTGTGCTGAGCGATGAACCTGTACTTGAAGCCATACACATCTCCTTTCAGTCCCATAAACCATGCCATCACTCTTGAGTTATCTTGTGTACACAGCGGCGAACCTATCGTGCTGCCAAAGTATGTCCAACCCTGCTTGTATATGGAATTGGTGTAGTAGCCGTCATTACCGCCAAACACCAGTCCGTCACGGTCGTGGAACGGTCCTGATTGGTCAGTCGTGTTGACAAACTCCAGCGTCATTCCGCTGATGAACGGCCAATAATTTTGCTCCGCATGTATGCCCCATAGTCCGTCTTCAGCATTTGGCGTGCAACCCATGAAACTGATAGGCTTGTCTTCGTTCAGATTCTGCCAATACATGTCCACATGCCATCCTTTGCCCTTAACCGTCAGACTCAGCAGCTGACTGATCAGGTGATTACCCTGAGCGTTGTATATCTCGTTGTTCAGTCCGCCACCGCTGGTGCCTCTGAATACATTGCAGAAGCTCCTCCAATCATTCCCTAAATTACCATACTCCTTACTCGTTCCACCCCATTGAGCTGCGTGATGAAACTCATATGTTATATTCACCGGCAACTTTCCACCTATACGTCCGCCAAGAAACTTATGGTGCAGCAGCGTGTTCTTGACATATTGGTTATCGTCTCCAAACCATCCGTGTGTCAGGCCGCCTCGTATCTCAAAGTATCCGTACAACCCCGGGAACGGTGTATAATGGTCTATACCTATCGTCACGCGCGGTATCGGGTGGGCGTGCCTCGAGAAGAGTAGGTTACCAGATGTCAACTCCAAGTCGCCATGGTCCCAGGGCATCTCGTGTATTCCTACCGTCACGTCTATACAAAACAGCCTCACATGCCCGTACAGTTCCTTAAAGTATCCATTTCCCAGTTCATCACCGCTCTGCAGCACTCCGCTCAGAAGAGCTGCTCCATCGTAGTCAAACCACCTGTTCGGACGTGTTGCCGGTTTGATGATTCCCAATGTCAACTCACCGCTGAACGCTTCTGCCGAACGGCCACCTAACTGGTCAAAGTCAAATAGGTACGGTGCTGCTTGGCGTGTTGAGGCTACAGCATTCACTTCGCCGTAGTAGAACAGCGAGTCGTGCGACGTATCTGTATGCCAGGTTGATTCACTTGGCGTATATGGCAGTGGCCACCAATCCCATGCTCCCGCACTCATCGTCATCGCGAGCAATCCGACAAGTAATATGTTACGTACTCTATTCAACCCTGTAAATCTTATTTATTACTTTGCCGTTCTCATCTTCCCCCAGTCCGTAGTAGGCCTTATCACCTATTGTGAAGGCTATCATATTCTCTGCCCTGCCGCACTTGAGTGTTCCGCAGCGTTGCCACTTGTCCTCAGCCACTATATACCTCAGCATCTCCTTCATTACTTCACCACCTGTATATTCGCCACTGAAGCACCTGCCGCCGAATACATATACATATTCGCTCGTTCCGCAACCTGCACACAGCACTCGTCCCTTGCCGGGGAGGCTGGCTTTCTCGGTCCAATCGTCGTTTTCAAGGTCCACTTCATACCAATACCGCATATTGGCATTTCTGTATCCTGTACCAAAGTAGCACTTGCCATGGCTCTGTCCGCCTACGCCGCCAAACGATGGTCTGGCTCTGTTGCTGTTGTCGCCATACTTATGCCACTGGTCATTATCTATGTCATAATACACCACCTGCGATGTCCAACCCAATCCAAATCCATATACCGCATAAATTCTTCTTCCCACTTTATACATCACTGCCGCATTGCTGTGTTCGTTCGGATAGTCTGCCAGCCGCGTCCAACTGCCTGTCGCCAGCGAGTACTTCCACCAGTCTCTCAGGTAGCAACTGTCTGCAAAAGCACTCTCGCCCGAGAAGCCTAATCCCATATACAGACAGTCCTCGTCTGCCACTATCGCTGCATTCACTCTCGCCTTATCCGGCACTTCGCCTATCTTGCTCCATTCATCTGCTGCAGCATCGTATTGCCATAGTTCATTCAGGTATTTTTTGTTTGCGTCTCTTCCGCCGAAGACATACGCTTTGCCGTTTGCTGCGCACGCTGCACTGCTGGCTCTGCCTTCTGCCATCGCTGCGCACTCCGTAACCACCAGTTCCGTATCAGGGGCGTTCTTGTCGGCGCATCCTACGAGCACCGCGGCTACCACAATCACTATCCACTTACTCAGTCGCACGCGTCTTTTTCTTTAGCTCAAAGTCTCTACCAAGGTAGTTCTTCCTTACTATCGGGTTAGCCGCCAACTCCTCTGGTGTTCCGTGGAACAGAATCTTACCCTCAAACAGCAGGTAGGCTCTATCCGTAATCATCAGCGTCTCATCCACATTATGGTCGGTAATGAGGATACCTATGTTCTTGTCCTTCAGTTTCCACACCACATCCTGTATCTCCTGCACTGCTATCGGGTCCACACCTGCAAACGGCTCATCCAGCATCACGAACTTAGGCTCAATGGCCAGACAGCGTGCTATCTCCGTACGTCTGCGCTCACCACCGCTCAACCTGTCACCCAGGTTATGCCTTACGTGGTTGAGATTGAATTCTCCAATCAGCTGCTCCAGCTTCTCTGCCTGATATTCAGGACTGAAATTAGTCAACTCCAGTACCGAACGTATATTGTCCTCCACGCTCATCTTGCGGAATACACTTGCCTCCTGCGGCAGGTAACCGATGCCAAGTTGAGCACGCTTGTACATTGGATAGTCGGTTATGTCCTGGTCGTTGAGGAATATCTTTCCGTGATTAGCTGTCACCAGTCCCGTCGTCATGTAGAAGGTTGTGGTCTTACCGGCGCCGTTAGGTCCCAGAAGTCCCACTATTTCACCTTGCTCCAGGTGAATACTCACATCATTAACAACGGTGCGCTTACCGTATTTCTTTACTAAATGTTCTGTTCTCAGTGTATCCATAATGCAACCGGGCAGTGATCGCTGTGCACTGCTTCTGTTAATATCTTTGCGTTTTCTATTCTGTCTTTCAATGTGTCGCTCACCCATTCGTAGTCAATACGCCAACCTGCGTTGTTAGCACGTGCGCCCGCGCGATAAGACCACCAACTATATTTCTCTGCCGACTGGTCAAATAGCCTAAACGAGTCCACGAGGCCGCTCTCTTCCCACCTATCCATCCATTCACGCTCTTCCGGCAGGAAGCCGCTCACGCCCACTTGCCTCTCGGGGTGGTTGATGTCTATCGGGTGATGACATATATTATAGTCACCGCAGATGACTACGTTTGGACGTTCTTTTCTCAGTTCCTTAACCCATTTGAGGAACACCTCCAGAAAGTCCATCTTAAACTCCTGTCTTATATCTCCTGTCGTTCCGCTTGGCACATACACGCACACGACGGTTATATCTCCAAAGTCGGCTCTCAATACTCGTCCCTCGCTGTCATAACGTGGTTTGCCCATACCTGCCTGAACAAAGTCCGGCTCTATCTTGCTGAATATGGCTACGCCCGAGTAACCTTTCTTCTCTGCCGAGTGGATATAACTGCGATACCCCAGCTCCTGCATTGCCAGTGTGTCTATCTGTTCCGGCTGAGCCTTACTCTCCTGAATACAGAATACATCCGGGTTCTGACCTTGCAGCCACTCCAGCAGTCCCTTACTCATCGCACTGCGTATCCCATTCAAATTATAACTTACTATCTGCATATCTTCAATCTTCAATCTTCAATCTTCAACCTTCAATTTTCAATCTTCAATTACAATATTTTGCCCAAAATGTTGTACCTCCTCCCCTCTCTCTCAATCACTACCATCCCGTCCACAATCTTTATTCTACAATCTTCATTCTTCAATCTGCAATCTTCAATCGCCGTAGGCTCCATTCCTCCCATAAACTTAAACGCCACGCGTCCGTCACTCAGTTCGTTTATCTCGCTCATCGTGTAGTTGCTTGTCGGCGTGTAGGTTGTCACGTTCATCGTTCCGGGGTAGGGGTCAGATGGATCACCGAAGTACGACAACTTACCTCCCGCCTCTTTTATGTCATACAGCATCGGGGTGCTGTTGTTGACTACATCCTCGCTCCATGCCGATGAGTTATACCTCACCCGTGTTATTATCAGTCCGTGCCCGGGCAGGTAAGCGTCCCAACCCTGGTTTTGTCTATTCTCGATATACCACACGCTATCAGCGTATGTGTATAGCGCCATCTTTCCTGTCGGCGTTATCATCCTCGTCGAGCCGTCACCGCTGCCGTTGATTGGCACCGTATCATTGCATGCTGCATTCAGTAGCACCGGTGTCTCCCAGCCCATAAAGTACCTGTCGTATGCCGAGTACAGACACGGAGTCCATCCGTTGTTATTATAGCAGCCGTAGTCCATCAGGCTCCAATAGCCGTTGGTCAAGTCATAGTTCGGATTCGACTTGGCACCGTTTCCTGTTACGTAGTAATCCGGCAACCCCAGTATATGACTAAATTCATGGCAGAATGTACCTATTCCGTTTTGATTATTACCAGTATTTCCCATCAGCTCCGACGAGCATGCGTATTTACCGATGGAGTAACCACCATAAGTGCGGCCCTGCCTGTTCACGCGGTTACTAACATCAAATGCATGTGCCCAAACGGTGTTCGCTCCGTTCTGTGCTCCGTCGTAGCCTGCATAGATGATATACACGTAGTCCACCTCGTAGTTTGCCGTTGAGTATGGCGCAAAACTCTTGCCGTCAGCGTATGCCAGCGAGCATGCCTCATTAGCCATCAGGTAACCTAAGTCCGTTCCGCTGCTACCACCATAATAACCGCTTGTGTTGGATAGCGTATATGGCCCCCATACATCAAATTCCGGAGCGTACTTGCCATTGCTTGCAGCCTTGAAGTAATCATGTGCCGAACCGATAGCTCCAACTGCCGTATTGGTGTATCCTTCCAGTCCTATCGCGTCGCGGATATTGTCGGTGTTGGTTGTGAAACTTATATTGCTGAAGTTAACCAGTATTACCACTCCTCTTGCTGGTTTGGATGCCGTGGCTGCAGCATTTGCCGTCATCTCCTGCTGTGCCCTGTATATCGGTGACAAGCGACGCTGCCTGTTTATCTCCTCATTGCTCAGCGCCGGCACTTTGGTATATTTGCCGTCTGCCTGACGCTCAACCCAATCGCCCTCAGCATTTGTCTCCCAATGAAAGAACTCATCGCCATGCAGATACACCGTCGTTGCCTCACCGTTCTCCATGACGGCAACGCGTCCCTCACGACGTGCTGGTGCCGCAGTAGCCATCACACTAATAACTACCAACCCCACCAAACTCAATATTAACTTTTCACTCTTCACTATGCACTCTTTTTTCTGCTTCCAAAATACTGACCACATAGTCACCACATAGTCACCACATAGTCACCACTCCGTG
>JAGCSQ010000007.1 GCA_017964045.1 Paludibacteraceae bacterium | reverse complement strand
TTTGTACCTGTTTGAATACAAATATATAAATAAGGTATATATAGAAAACAAAATTATTAACTAAAAGATTGTTTTATTATGAAAAAGATTTCTACTCTTTTACTGGCGCTCACACTGGTATTAAGTGTCACCGCCGCTCCTGTGGCTTTTTCTCCGGAGAAGAAACATGCTCCCTCTAAGAAAGAATTAGTCAAGAGGAACATCAACAAAGCAGACTTAGCTGGTTTGCAGATTGAGAAGAAACAACACCTTGCTTTCCAGGCTCCTAAGGCTAAGCAAGCCGCTGCTCCCATTCGTAAAGCAGCTCAAGAATTCCGTACCCCTGCTTATGCTCAGGCTTGGTATTATGGCTCTTGGGAAGATCTCTATGACATGCCACAATATGGCGCAAGAGGAGATTGGGAATTGTATCTGTATGATGCACAATTCGCTTTTGTTGGTTTCGTGTCTATTAATGTTGATAGCGCTAAAATCGTTTGCGACAAAGCTGGTGTTACTTTTGAGAAAGTTGTTTTCGCCGCAGGTGACTCTGCTACTTGCACGGGTTCTCTTAAGATTGAAGGACTTCGTTGGGAAGGTGATATTCCTGTTTACAAATTTACTATCGATGCAGTTGACGAAAATTCACGTCCATGGCAAACTGAATCTGAGGTGCAAGTTGCTGCATATGATGAATTCTTGGTTGAGTATTATCAGTATCGTTATAGCCTCGATGAAGAGACCGCCATGTCTTATGCTGGCATCACAATGATTGATATCGAAGTTGAGGAGTCTGGTATAACTCTCGACCTCGAGTTCGATTGCTACGAAAGAGAAATCTATAATTCTTCAACATGGCAATCTACAGACTTTAAAGCTAAGAACGATACATTCGAAATCTCTCTGTCTATTCTTTCTGCTAACTTAGAGAAGACGACGTATCAGCAAGAGGATTTATATTTGGATGATACATATTTGATAGACTATCGTGGTGCGGAGCCCGTTAAGATATTGTTTGATGCCATTAGTGCTGATGTAGATTTTTCTGACAACGGAGACACTATCTATGTCAATATTGAAGAGGCTCTCACAAAAGAAGGTGATCGTGCTAACATAATGCTCAAGTACTTCACTCCGTCAGCACAAAGGACTGTTGATTTAGGTGAGTTTAATGGTGAGGTTTACGATCAAACTGCTGCCCAATATCCATATCTTATCATATCAGCAGCTAGTAGCGATTCTACAAAACTGATAACTGTTAGCATCAACTCCGACCAGATTCTTGGTTCATATACAGAGGAAGAAATTGACCACGATGCAGACTATTATGGCTACTATTATACTACCGTTACTATCATCAACGGTTCGGATACAACTCTTGCTAAGAAGTTCTATATCGCAAGTGCTGAAATCATTCGTGACCAGCCGACAGTTGCTAAGGCAACTATTAGCCTGTTGGACGAAAACCTCGTTGAATATGATGCCGTTATTTACTTTGACATCGCTCACGAGGCTACAGGTACCATTATCCCTGTCGAGATTGACGAGATACCGACAATATTCTATGGTAATGACTACTATACTGGATATACTTACAAGAAATACTTTATCGTAAGCAATGCTGATGACGAGTATAGCATTAGCGCTATGGTTATTGCTGATACTATTGAGAACGATACTACTTACGCTCTTGGTAGTTTCTATAAACCATTTACATTGCTTACTCATTTCAATGGAACAATTGATACAACTACGTTCCATGTAGGTGACGTTACTCTCAATGCCGACTTGTCAGCAAATGGAGATACAACATACTTCAAGATTGACTATCAGGCATTTGAGACCGGTGATACCTATCGTGTTACATTCAAATATTTTATTCCGGAAGCAAATGATACAGTACGTTTTGTGGCTGAGAAGGGTCAAAGCGTAGACTTCGTTTATAGCTCCGGTGAGGCATTCATACAGGCTAAAAAATCTGCTCCGGCAGATAGTATTTATCTTGTATCACTGTATTTCTCTGGAATTAATGATCTCTATGGTACGTTCACAGCAAATGACTTGTATCAAGGAGATTATAGCATAGCTCATGTTGATGGAACAGATACTACTAAGGTCTTGTTCTTAACAGCTGACATTCAGATTTCATCTGTTAACGATACTGTTGCTCACGCTACAGTTTACGCTCAAGGACGTGACGATGTTATCTACGACTTCTCATTTGATTTCGCTGTTCGTGATAACTTCGGTGACGACTCAGAGAATGCTTTGAACCTCACGTTTGCACATGATCAATTCATGCTGTCATCAACTACTCCGTATGATACGCTCTCTGCTTATGATGGTACATACACGTTGAGCGCGAGATTCCTTACAAATG
The DNA here is from genome assembly GCA_017964045.1 of Paludibacteraceae bacterium. Classification (GTDB taxonomy): domain Bacteria; phylum Bacteroidota; class Bacteroidia; order Bacteroidales; family Paludibacteraceae; genus Colicola. Next base: position 6,587 of record JAGCSQ010000007.1, on the reverse strand, counting down.
CTGCTACGCTTGCTAATGGTACATACACAATAGATGATGTTCTTGCTTATAATCACATTAGTGCATCTCATGGTTCTGTGCTCTTCTATGATGAGACCTACGGAATGTACACTGATTTTACAGGTGCATTTGTTGTTAAGAATCTTAACTTCTATACCTATGCATACGAAGAGATATGGTATCTCCAAAGTGGTACTGCTACCGTAACCGATACACAAATCGTTATTGCAGCTGTTAACTCTAAGGGTAATGAAGTTAACATTACCATCAACCGTCAAGAGGAAACTGCTCTTGAAGAGTTGCTGCTCAATGGCGCTGCTCCGCGTAAGCTGATTGACAACGGTCGCGTTGTTATCATCCGCGATGGTAAAGCATTCGGCATCGACGGACGTCGCATTCGATAAGAAAGAACCTTTTAGGTTTTAATGTTAATAATTAGATTGAACTTCAATGGAACGGCTCCCTCGCGGAGCCGTTCTTTTTGCTCTCTAAACTTTAAACTTTAAACTTTAAACAACAAAAATTTGCGTATATCAAATATTTGCAGTACCTTTGCACGACATTTTGGGTCTATAACTAATTTGGAGCGCAATAGGGCACTCCGTAAACGAATAATAACATTATGAACATTGTAACTAAGGAGATTAAACTCCCCGATGGGCGTGTCATCAAACTTGAGACCGGTAAACTGGCTAAACAAGCCGACGGCGCAGTGATGGCTACCCTGGGCAACACTATGGTGCTTGCCACTGTTTGCAGCGCTAAAGACGCTGTTCCCGGTACCGACTTTATGCCGCTGACCGTGGAGTACAAAGAAAAATTTGCTTCGGCAGGACGCTTCCCCGGTGGATTCACACGCCGCGAAGGTAAGGCTTCTGACTACGAAATCCTTATCGCACGACTCATTGACCGTGCTCTCCGTCCTCTCTTCCCGAGCAACTATCACGCAGACACATTTGTAAACGTAACCCTCTATAGTGCCGACGGCATTGATATGCCGGAGTCTATAGCCGGTCTGGCTGCTTCTGCTGCTCTCGCTTGCTCAGATATTCCTTTTGAAGGACCTATCTCTGAGGTACGCGTTGCACGCGTTAACGGCGAATTTGTTATCAACCCGACCTTTGAGCAGTGCGAACACGCTGATCTCGAACTTGTTGTTGCTGCTACGCTTGACAACATCATGATGGTTGAGGGCGAGATGAAAGAAGTTCCTGAGTCCGTTATGCTCGACGCTATCCGTGCCGCTCACGAGGCTATTAAGCCGCAGTGCCAAGCACAGCTCGAGATGATGAAGGCTTATGGCAAAGAGGTTAAACGTGAATACTGCCACGAGGTAAACGACGATGAACTGCGTCAAGCCGTTCACGATTATTCATATGCTCGTGCATACGCACAAGCTACATCTGCTGATACCGACAAACATCACCGCGAGGAGATGTTCTCACAAATATGTGAGGACTTCAAGACCGAGAAGGCTGACTATATGGCAGCTCGTGCTGAAGCTCTCGGTATCGAAGTAGATGAGGTTGCCGCTATGGTTGACCGTTACTATCACGATGTAGAGAAAGAGGCTATGCGCCGCGCCGTACTTGATGAGGGTAAGCGTCTGGATGGCCGTAAGACGACAGACATTCGTCCTATTTGGTGCGAAGTTAGTCCGCTACCCGGTCCTCACGGCTCAAGCATCTTCACACGTGGTGAGACACAATCGCTCTCAACCGTTACTCTCGGCACCAGCCGCGACGAGAAGATTGTTGACGAGGCTCTCATTCAAGGCTCTGACCGTTTCCTTCTCCACTATAACTTCCCGCCATTTGCTACAGGCGAAGCTAAGCCTGCTCGTGGCGTAGGTCGTCGTGAGATAGGTCACGGTAATCTTGCTTGCCGTGCACTCAAGAATATGATTCCTGAGGATTATCCTTATTGCGTTCGCGTTGTCAGCGATATCCTTGAGTCTAACGGCTCAAGCTCTATGGCTACCGTTTGTGCCGGTACACTCGCTCTCATGGATGCAGGTGTGCCTATCAAGAAACCCGTCAGCGGTATAGCTATGGGTCTTATTTCAGAGAACAAGGGTACTAACTATGCTATCCTTAGCGATATCCTTGGTGACGAAGATCACCTTGGTGATATGGACTTCAAGACTACTGGTACACGCGATGGTCTGACTGCATGCCAGATGGATATCAAGGTTGACGGTCTGAGCTACGAGATTCTTGAGAACGCTCTGGCACAAGCTCACCAAGCACGTATGTATATCCTTGATAAGATTCTGGAGACTATGCCTGCTCCGCGTCCTGACCTCAAGCCGCACGCTCCGCGTATCGTCACCTTCTATATCCCGAAGGATATGATTGGTGCAGTTATTGGCCCCGGCGGTAAGATTATACAAGGTATTCAAGCCGAGACAGGTGCTGTTATCTCTATCGACGAAGACGAGAAGGGTGGCCGCGTAGAAGTAGCAAGCAACAACGGCGAGCAGATGTCTGCAGCCGTAGCTAAGATCAAGGCTATCGTTGCTCTGCCCGAAGTAGGCGAAACCTACGAGGCTACAGTTAAGTCACTCATGCCTTATGGTTGCTTCGTTGAGTTCATGCCCGGCAAAGAAGGTCTGCTCCATATCTCAGAGATTGACTGGAAGCGCTACGAGACAATGGAAGAAACCGGAATCAAGGAAGGCGATAAGCTGATGATTAAGCTCCTTGAGATCGATGAGAAGACAGGCAAGTTCCGTCTTTCTGCTCGTGCACTCAAAGAGAAACCGGCTGACTACGTTGAACCTGAGCGTCCCGCTCGCGCTCCTCGTGAAGGTCGCGACAACCACGCACCTCGCGGTGACCGTGGTCCACGTCCCGAACGTCGTGGTCCGCGCCCTGAGCGCCATTAATAGCATTGTGCATTAATGCACAGTAAATAAGGCGGCTCCCCAATCGGGAAGCCGCCTTATATTATCTATCTATTTTGAGAAGGCCTCTATTATTGAAGCCTCTCACCTGTTACAGAGTATCTGCTGCCATCAGGCATGATAAGAATCAGTTGTCCGCCATCAATAACCTTGCGTGCCTTGCCGCACTCTGCCGGCTTAACGGCTATGTCGTCTATATCTGTTCCGCCGCCGCAGGTTGAGGTGACATTCAGGTTCCTTATCTCCCATGTTGGATTCTTTTCAGCACTTGCGTCAACTTTATACTTGAATCCGAATACGGTGTTCGTTCCAACCCAATTGAGCGGAATATTGATGTTGGTGCTGATGAAGTTCCAGTTAGTGCCTGCCGGCATTGTAACACCTGTCAGTTGTTGCCATGTTGAGCCGGAAACGGTTGAGTAGTCACTCGTTACCCAGATGGTCATTTCGCTGGCCACATCATTGGCGTTGTTGATGGCTTGCTCGAAGTCTATCGTTACGCTTTGTGCTCCGCTGAAGTCATATGCCGGCGTCAGCAGCCAGTTCTCGCCTCCTTTGTTCTTGCAGGTTAATCCGAAACTGGTATAGGGCTCTGAGGTACCGTAGCTCCAGTTGTATGTTCCGCTTATCTTTACGCGGGTCATTCCGCCCATGCTGGTTGTCGGTGTTTGTATCAGGCTGGCTGATACGGGTGTGCATGGGGTAGCAGGCTTCTCCAGCGTTATGCCTACCAGCACTGCGTCGTGGTCGGAATATGAGTAGGCTGCATTATTCACTCCGTTGCACGGCGAGCATATATGGAACACCTGTGCGCCGGTGACTTGTTCTGCCATAGTGGAGTTGGCGTATGCATGGTCTATCAGGTCGCCGCCTTCGTTGTAGCAGTGCGAGTATGCCGTTGTGTTGTATCTCAGTATCTGCTCCTCATATCCGGCATTCTCAATAACGGTCAGCGGATTAGCACCGGGTGAGCAGTTCAGGTCGCCAAGGATAAGTATATCCGGGTCGGACAATGCACCGCTCAGGCCGTTCACTACATCGTTGGCGTTGGTCATACGAATTGACTCGCCTGTGTCCTCTGAACTGTCTTGTGCCTTAAAGTGGTTCATGCTGATAACAAACTTCTCCTGTGATGACAGTTCCTTGAAGGCCTGAATACGCAGACGCTCTTTGTAGCTGTTGGTGGAGGATGGGGTAGTGTTGTCGCCGACAGGAACAACCTTGTCGGTCCTGTATATGAAGCCTGATTTTCCTGAGTTCCAGTTTAGGTCATCGCTGACGGCTGCATAGCGGTTTGCTACTCCTGCGCGGGCGTTCATCGAGTCGGCCAGTTGCTGCAATACTATTTCGCGAGCCTCCACTTCGCACAGGGCGTATATGTCGGCATTGATGTATAGCAGTCCGTTTACTATCAGGCGTGTCTTCTCGCGGAAACCGGCCTCGGAGTTATACTCCAAGCCATAACTCTCGCTGACCGATGACCAGTTGTAGTAGTAGTTGCGCAGGTTCTGGGCGCAAACCTTCAGGTTTCCGCCTACATCGGGCAGGGCCAGGTCGACGTGTACATCGTTGTCGCAGTAGGCTTGCAGACGCAGGCTGTTTATCTCCCATGCCGGAGTCAACTCTGCCGCATCGGGCACGTTATATAAAAAGCAGAACACGGTATTCGGACCCATCAGACTGCTCGGAATCTGCATCGACACTTGTGTGAAGGCCCATGATGTGCCTTTGGGGTAGAAGGGAATCTCCACCTCTGTCCATTGCGAACCGCCCATTGTTGTAAAGTTAGGCGTCACCAGCAACTTATGCTGTGTTTTCATGTCGCTGATGTTGGCGTTCTTGATGGCGTGGTTGAAGCTGAGTGTCACGTTCTGAGCACCCGTCATATTGCGTGCCGGAGTATAGAGCCTGGCTTCACCTTTGTTGTTCTGGCATACGGCGCCATAGTATATGCTGTAGAACCAATTGGCACTGCCGGACATCGTGGTGCTGTTCATGTCCATTGAGCTGTTCAGTTGCAGCCATGTCACATCTATCGGCGTACAATCCGCAAAGGCATAAAGGCTTATTACGGCCATGAGTGTGACCAGAGTTGATTTGAGTTTCATAAATAAATAGTGTTTTTATGGTTTATATTCGTTCTAAGTTGCTGAGCTTAATCCATCCAATGTTATTGCCTACATGTATGTTACACCAGTCGCCAATCACTTCGTGGATGGTAACCTTAGTTCCTTCATGCAGTGTGAAAAGATCTGTTCCTGAGCGATCAGGTGAAGCCTTGGCATTGACAATGCCTTGTGTAATGATTGCTTCCGCACGATTGGTGTCACGGCTATGCAGCGAGGCAGCATTAACTGCGGCACAGATGGATATGATAAAGGCAATAATGGCAGTAAAGAATGCAGTCTTTCTTAGCCACGGCTCTCGCATTAAGGCGAATAGCAGCAGTCCGACAAGTGTCAGAACAAACAGGCTGATACTTAGTCCGAGCCAAGTGCTATAAGTCAGCAGGTTGCGGACGAACTTAAGAGCATTGCTGAGGAAGAAAGCTTGGTTGTCCTCTATATTATCCACAATACGTGACTGAGCAAAGCGCAGGTTGTAGCGTGCATCACGGAAAGTGGGACGCAATCTTAGGCAGCGTTCATAAGCAAGTATGGATTGACTTAGTTCGCCAGTACGGAAATAAGCGTTGCCGAGGTTATAGTACACAACGGCTTTGCTATTGTCGGTAAGGCTGCTGTCGGCTACCAATATCTGTTCATAAGTAGCAGCGGCTTCAGCATACTCGCCTGCGGCATATTGTTCGTTTGCCTGATTAAATAAGGCAATAAGGCATATTATAAATAGTTTCATAATTTCTGGTCCTCCAATTTGTTAATCAGTTCAGCAGTGCGATTATATAGGTCTTCCTGTGCATGGTCAGACGCAGCCGGAGCATAGCGTGCAAACTGTGCCGTAGCAATAACGTCTTGTGCTTCTGCGATGAGAGCATCGTCAATACCCTTTTGTCTGAGTATATCTGCTATAGTATCTTTGCTCAACTCGGCTGTCGGGATAGATAGTCTGTCGCTGAGATAGGATAGGGCAGCACGTTCAATCTCTTCGTAGAATGCAGACTGGTTGTTTTGCTTAAGCAGTTTTTGTGCTGCTTTGAGTCGGCGTTGTGCCACCTTGTTGGCTTTCTTGTAGCGAACAAGACGTATGTCGGCGTTCTCGCGGATACGTTTGCGGAAACCAATGAACAAGCATATTGCAATAAATAGCGGCAGCAAGTAAGCCGATGCAATCGTGAGCGATGAGGCATTGCTAAGGAAAGCGGGCTTAGTGCTCTTCTTGATGCTGATAGGCTCTGTATGGATATAACGTATATCTGAGCCAAGTTGCTTGATATCCTCTTTCTGAGTTCCGGCATACTGTTGCGGCTGCGAAGCGTCAGAACCGGTGTCGTTGGCTCCACGAGCCACGTGCAGTGTGTACTCCGGAGTACGGAGTGTTTTGTATGCATCGTCGTGCGTATCAAAATAAGAGAATGTGACGGAAGGTATTGTGTATTCACCTGCGGCACTAGGAATAGCCAGGTAATCTATAGACTTTGTTCCGCTAACGCCATTAACGGTAGTGCGGAAGTTGTTATTAACCTTCGGGTCGTAGAGTTCAAATCCCTCAGGCCAATCTACGG
>JAGCSQ010000090.1 GCA_017964045.1 Paludibacteraceae bacterium | reverse complement strand
GTTCTCAAATACATCTCGTCCGTATCCTACCCTAACCGCAAAGCCGAGCACCTCGTGGGTATGGCTCAGAGGCTGACGGAGGCATATGGCGGTGAGGTGCCGGATAATATCGAAGATCTGCAGACCCTACCCGGTGTGGGACGCAAGACGGCCAATGTCGTGTGTGCCGTGATATGGCAGCAGCCGACGATGGCTGTGGATACACATATCTTCCGCGTCTCGGAACGACTGGGACTGACAACCAATAGCAAGAACCCGCTGCAGACTGAAAGACAACTCGTCAAGTACATTCCAGAGGCGATTATCCCCCAAGCCCACCATTGGCTGCTGCTCCATGGACGCTATGTGTGCCAGGCTCGCAAGCCCAAATGTGAGGAGTGCGGACTGAAAAAATACTGCCGTCACTATGCCGGAGTTTATAGGACTTGAATAGGACTTCGATAGGACTTGAATATAGAAAACTGCTATTTTTTATAAATAAATTTGCATTAATGCAAATTATTTTGTACCTTTGCACCCAAATCGAATAAATAAACACAAACAACTATGGCAGAAGAAAGAAAAGCTCCATCGGCAGAGAAACTGAAAGCCCTGCAAATGGCGATGGCAAAGATTGACAAAGACTTCGGCAAGGGTGCTATCATGCGTCTTGGTGAAGAGAAAGTGGAAGATGTACCTGTTATCAGCACCGGTAGCGTAGGTATGAACCTGGCACTTGGTGTAGGCGGTTATCCGCGTGGCAGGGTGATTGAGATATATGGTCCTGAATCGTCAGGTAAGACCACATTGGCTATTCACGCTATGGCAGAGGTTCAGCGCCAAGGCGGTATTGCCGCTATCATTGATGCTGAGCACGCCTTTGATCGCTTCTATGCAGAGAAGCTGGGTGTGGACATCGACAACCTGCTGATAGCTCAACCCGATAGCGGTGAGCAAGCGCTGGAGATTGCTGACGAACTGATTCGCTCAAGTGCAGTGGACCTCGTGGTAATCGACTCAGTGGCTGCATTGACACCTAAGGCTGAGATTGAAGGCGATATGGGCGATAATAAAGTAGGCTTGCAGGCACGCCTTATGTCACAGGCACTGCGCAAACTGACTGCTACCATCAACAAGACCCAAACAACCTGCATCTTCATCAACCAGCTGCGTGAGAAGATTGGCGTTATGTTCGGCAATCCTGAAACAACAACCGGAGGTAACGCACTTAAGTTCTACGCTTCCGTACGTATTGACATCCGCAAGGTTGGTCAAATCAAGGATGGCGATGAGATAATCGGTAACCAAGTACGCGTTAAGATTGTTAAGAACAAAGTTGCTCCTCCGTTCAAGAAAGCTGAGTTTGACCTCATGTTCAACGAGGGTATCAGCAAAGTTGGTGAATTGGTTGACCTGGGTGTAGAGCTGGGTATCATTAAGAAATCAGGTAGTTTCTACAACTACAACGACAGCAAGCTGGCTCAGGGACGCGATGCAGTCAAGAACGTGTTGAAAGATAATCCTGATCTGGCTGATGAGATTGAAGCTCAGATAATGGCAGCTTTGAAGAAGTAAGTCAACAACGCCTGACAGCGGTGAGTTCAACAATGCTTACAAAGCAACTCATATTATCCCCTGAAGAGGCAAAACGAATAGAGGCGGCGTACCGTGTGGTGCGCCGTTCTGTTGATGCCCGTCAGCGTCAACTCAAGGTAAATTTGACCGTGCTGACAGACGACGATGGTAACTATCTTACCAAGAGCAGTAGCATTACCGTAGCATCCTTAACGTCACTGAAGGATGTCCGTACTGCTCCTGAATGCTATATCATCGGTTCAGGTCCGGCAGGTTTGTTTGCTGCCTTGACGCTGATAGAGCATGGCATCAAACCCATCATCTATGAACGCGGCAAGGATGTACATGAACGCAAAAAAGATATAGCATTGCTCAACCGCAATGAGGCATTTAATCCGGAGTCGAACTACTGCTTTGGCGAAGGCGGAGCCGGCACATTCTCTGACGGCAAGCTATTCTCTCGCAGCAAGAAACGCGGCGATATGCAGCGTGTGATGGAACTATTCCACCACTTTGGTGCACCGGATACGGTTCTCTACGAAGCGCATGCACATATAGGCAGCGACAAACTGCCAAGGATTATAGAGAATATCCGCAATTGCATTATCGAGCATGGCGGAGAAATACATTTCGGCAAGAAAGTGGATGCTGAGATGTGGCACCAACTCATCCTTAGCGGCAAGCCTATTATATTGGCTATCGGGCATAGCGCCCACGACACATATCGTATGTTGGAGGCAGAAGGTGTGCAGATGGAGGCTAAGGGTTTTGCCATGGGCGTACGAGTGGAGCACCCGCAAGAGTTGATAAACAAGATTGTGTATCACAATCAGCCGCAGTCGGTGATTGACATCGTTGGTAATGCCAGTTATTCGCTGGTGACGCAAGTCTGTGGACGCGGTGTATATTCGTTCTGCATGTGTCCCGGCGGGCATATAGTGCCTGCAGGCAGCGATGACAAGGGTTGCGTAGTTAACGGCATGTCTGCCTCGCACAGAAATTCACCTTTTGCCAATAGCGGTATAGTGGTTGAGCTGCATCCACAAGGAACAGCCATAGAAGCCTTGGAGCAACAAGAGAATCTAGAACATTTAGCTTACAGCGCAGCGATCCTACAGCGTCAGCGGTCTTACAGCGGCAGCGGTCCTACTGCCAAAGGCAGTATTGCAGCGCCTGCACAGCGCTTACGCGATTTTGTGGAAGGACGCGATAGCAAGGATTTGCCGGTATGCTCGTATTTGCCGGGAATAGTACCAAGCCGATTGGACAAGTGGTTACCAGAAGATATTGGTACGTACCTAAGACAGGGCTTCCGTGATTTTGATAAGAAGTATCCGGGTTACCTGACCAATGATGCAGTGGTTGTGGGCGTTGAGAGTCGCAGCAGCAGTCCCGTACGGATTGTGCGTGACCCGAAGACAATGCAATCGCTCTCCCACCCGACGGTTTATCCTTGCGGCGAG
>JAGCSQ010000089.1 GCA_017964045.1 Paludibacteraceae bacterium | reverse complement strand
CTATTATCTTTCGAACTAACCGCGGCAGGTAGTTATACCACTTAGTTATTCCCCATGCCAGCAGCAGTGAGCCCACACCGCGGGCAATGGTTATCCATTGCGACGGCAATGCCCACAGACCCGACAGGAACTCCAACGACTCACGATCTGTCGTCTCAAGAACGATACGCACCAGATTAACCGAGAACATCGAGTTGTTGAATAGTCCGCAGAATATCTCACCCAGCAGCAATACCGACGACAGCAACCAGGCCAGCCAATGCAGGCGTATGGGTTTCAGCGCCGTTGCCAACAAACAATAGAGGTAGGTGCCCCAGATAGGAATCAGAATGGCCAGGAACACATCGTTGTGCTGACCGTTGATGTTGCCAACCACTGCCAGAGCCAGACTGCCAAGATAAAGATACAGATAAAATATCCTGTTGGTGCTAACCGGATATAGAAAATATTTATATAGTTGTTTGAGCCAATTCATGATAAGTAATAAATTCTGCCCCGCGGGCTTTAAGGTCTGTGATTACTGCTTTCAGTCGTTCGCACATAGGTGCGCCGGCATGATTGCGGATTATGAAGGGCATCTTCAGTTCCGGATGTTCACCCAGCGGATAGAACTCCCATGGGTGGAAATAGGTATTGAAGTAGCCGTCATGACGCAGTGTGCGACGCACCAGCGCTTTGTACATCCACAGCGGGAAGTTATGCAGTGCCAACCAGAAGAGAGGAATCCTGAACCAGGGGCTTACTGATGCAGGTATCTGCAGCAGGCCATCCTCGTAGAACCATGTACGCGGCATGTCCAGGTGCATATAACGGCCAGGTATGAATGCCGGATTGAGTGAGGCGTTGTACTCATAACCTTGACGCTTCAGCTCCTGCAGGTCCACTGGGAACATGCGCGGCTGACGATAACCGTATATCTTAATGCCTGTCTGCGCTTCCAGCATTCGTTTCGACTCGATGACATGCTCCGGTTTAGGTTGCCAGTGATCGCAACCGTGCGAAGCCAGTTCATGTCCCTCAGCAATGATACGCTCTATGATGTCAGGAGCATTAGTGGCGAAGTTGGTTGTGCAGAAGAATGTTGCACGAATGCCGCATTCCTTCAGGCAGTCCAGAATCCGGGTTGTACCATAGCGCGACACCTCCATACCCTGAGCGATTGGGTCCCAGTCAACGCCGTGCTCACGAGGCACGTCATACTCTTCGGTATCAAACGACAGCAGCACACGTCCCTTAATCTCGCGTGCCGGGAAATGATAGACAAAATATAGTACTGCATACTGAACCATCATCGCTACCGCCATAACCAGTATAGGCGCGATGAGGCGGTGAATACCCAGCCACAGGAAGAAGTTGAGCAACACTATGTGCAGCACAAAGTTGAGGGCATGACTGCCGGCGAAGCCTACAAAGCGTCCCCAGGTCGGACGGGATGAGAAGGTGAAATAGCTTGTCGCAAAGAAGTTACCGATAAAACTTATCAGGTAACCTGCTATATATGCTGCATTGACCGGTGCGCTGACCAGTAGCAGCAGGTAATAAATACCATAGTGGACAGCTGCAGCGCAGCCGCCCACTATACAGAATCTCAGGAAAGAACGATACTTATCGCGCATATCCTAATAGATTAAAAGATGTATCAATAACTGGTGCGTTGTGTAGCAGCATAGCTGATCTTCAGTGCGTAAGCACGGCGAAGTTCCTGCTTGATATCTGCTATCACACCCATACGAGTTTCTTTGTCAGCCTTGATGGAGACGGTCATAAGACCTTGGTCTTGCTCCTTCATAGCAGAACGCTCGTTAACGATATAATCACCAATTTCTGACTTATCAGCAAATGCGTCATCCAGTTGGATACGTGTTTCGTGTCCATATTGTTTACGGAACTCAGCTGTAGGCGTACCAACGTAGATATAACGTACAAGCGACTTTTTCTCGAGCTTAGTGAGCTCGGTTGCTTGCGGGTTCTGGAATTGCACCTTATATGTAACCTCCTTCATTGATGTCACAGACATAAAGAAGAACAGAAGCATAAAGATGATATCCGGCAGAGATGAGGTGTTAAGCGCCGGCATCTCGCGTTTTTCGTTTCGACGTATCTTAGCCATAATCAGTTACCGTAGTTTTTAGGTTCAGCCTCAGATATCTTCTGAGGATAAATCTTTTGGATTTGTTTTTGCTGATCCTCTTCCAGTTCGTTGTAGCTCTTGTGGAAATACTTATGAGCACACTCGTCGCGCAGTTCGTTGTAAGCTGCTACCAGCTCGTTCTGCACGTTCAGGTATGCCTGATATTGTGTATCCACGTCGTTCTGCACCGAGATAACGTGCTCCTTGGTGTACTTAACTGTACCTATCGGAGCGCCGAAATCGTCTTCAAAGAGTTTGGGGAGGTAGGGGTTGTCATCCACGTTAGATATGAACTCTTTGGCTTTGGTGCGCAGCTGCTTGATGTCTATCTCTTGTCCCTGCACCATCAGTTGGTTAGCCGAGTTGATCTTAACCACCAACAGATTGCGCTTGTTGATATCCGTATCCTCAATCTTCTGATCAGGCGGTATTGGCGCCGGCAGACGACGAGCCAGACCCTGGTTAACGTCCATACTGGTTGTCACCAAGAAGAATATCAACAGCAGGAACGAGATATCCGCCATTGAACTGGCATTTATTTGTGGGATTTTCTTAGCCATGATTATTTAACATGTTTTGTGTACCACAGACCCCAGCACATGGCACCCAGTGTTCCGATGGTCAGGATGTAAGTGAGGTACAGGCAAGCGTCGCTGAGCTTAGCCATACCACCTACGTTGTCTGAACCCTCGTAACCGATAATCTTAACTTCTGCACTGCTTCCCAGTACCCAGCAGATAACAACCAATACGATGAAACCGCATACGACACACAGTTGATTGATTGCTTTCTTGCGGTCTGCCTTGAAGGTCTTGGAGAACTCCCAGCATACCATTGCCAAGGTGAGGAGACATACTGCGCAGACGAGAATATAGTTCCAAATGAGGAACAGGTTGCTAAAGCGCGGGATATTCAGATAGTCACCCGCAACCTCCAACGAACCTGCGCTGCCGCCAACGTAGAACAGTATCGAGAAGATAACGCCCAACGCCATCAAGCCCCACAGGATGTATTTGGATATTTTCTTATAGTCTTGCATAACTGTTAACTCTTCGTTTTAACTATTAACTGTTAACTCTTATTTCTTCTTGTGCTCCTCAGCGTATTTAACAACGATGTCGAGCAGGCTGATTGAGCTGTCTTCCATTTCGTTAACCAGACCCTCGATGATAGAGAGGATATAGTTGTAGAACAATTGCAGGATGATAGCGATGATCAAACCGAGGAGGGTTGTCAACAGAGCCACCTTGATACCACCGGCAACGACTGTAGCCGAGATATCACCTACTTGCTGAATCTTATCGAATGCAGCGATCATACCGATGATGGTTCCCAAGAATCCCAGAGACGGAGCGATTGAGATGAAGAGCGAGATCCAGCTCAGGTTCTTCTCGAGCAGACCGAGTTGAACGCCACCGTAGCTGGCAACTGTTTTCTCAACAACGTCGATACCTTCGTCGTAACGGCTCAAGCCCTGATAGAAGATGCTTGCAACAGGACCACGTGTATTGCGGCATACCTCAAGAGCAGCGTCGATACCACCCTTAGCCAGTGCATCCTCGATGTTAGCGAGCAGAGCCTTGGTGTTAGTCTTGCTCAGGCTCAGATAGATGATACGCTCAATGCAGAGTGCCAAACCAAATACCAAGCACAGAAGAGTTGCAGCCATGAAGCCTGCACCACCTTCAATAAACTTTGTCTTAAGTGTTTTGTGAAGAGCAACGAGTCCACCAGCCTCTTCTGCCGGAGCCTCTACAGCCACTGCCTCTACTGCAGGAGCAGCTTCTTCAACAACTTGTTCTTCTTGCGCAGCCTCAGCAGCAGCCTCAGCCTCTTGCGCCATTACTGCAACGCTTCCAAATCCGAGCATCGCAATTACCGTAAGGGTAGCAAATACTTTTTTCATGAGATGATTGTTTGTTTTGTTGTTTGTTTATTTTGTTTTTGTTTATTGGTTTCACTTCACGGGGATTTCTTATCTCGCTCTGCTCGAACGATTACTTCTTCGTAATCCCCACAGTCTGCCGAGGGCATCCTGTGCAATCCTTTGCTTGCGGAGAGACGGGGATTCGGACTCCGCCTGCTTCGCAATTCCCCCGAATACCCAATGTCTGCCACAGGCATCCATTGCAATCCTTTCACCCATTCGCTCGCTCAAGTAAACTTGGACTCGCTCTTGCTTTGAAAGTCTTGCGGAGAGACGGGGATTCGAACCCCGGAAACCCTTTTGAAGTTTACACGCTTTCCAGGCGTGCCTCTTAAACCACTCGAGCATCTCTCCTTCGTCGGAAATGGCTCGCCTAAATACATTTGCCCTGCAAATGGAGACGGCTCGCATTTCCTCCTCTATCCTCACAAAGCGCAAACGAGTTGTCTACTTTGTTCGGATACCCTATTCTTATATAGTGGCGCATAAATGCGCAATACTTCAAATTAAGCGACGGCAAAATTACTACAAAAAAATGATATATGCAAATATTTTATACTTTTTTGTAAAAAAAGTCGAAAGCAAGCATCAAAAAAGCGCCCGAAAGGACGCTTTTAAGATGCAACAGTGTTGATATTATGTTATTCTATTTGAATGCCCATAGAGTTATAAGTTTTTCCGTCGCATTCGATAACAAGGTTACCGTTTTGCAGCAATTTGCGTACTTCGGGAGCACTCGTGGGAACATCGTGATAATTGACATGAGCACTTGCGGGCAGAAGACCAAATCTCTCGGGGCAAGTATATATAACGCTACCGTCCTTTTTAGTAATCTTTACATACCACTTCTTAGAACCGGGGCGTCCTTCTGTACGAATCCATTGTTCAGTAGCTCCTTCGATAACTTCTCCGTCACAATGCCACTGATAAGCGACGAACTCGCCGCTACCGCCATCCCATCCGTTATTAACGAACATAACGTCGTCCCATTTGGTATAAACCAAGTCGTTTTGGCAGTCAGGGTAGTTAACTGTAATAACAAAGTGGTCAGCCAAGTCGGTATAATAGCCATCCTCATCCGGATAGGGATAAAATGTACGAACAGCGGGGGCATTAATTCTTTTTTGAGCATTGTAAACGAAGTACTCATAGTTGTTGACCGAAGGGTCAAGTTCCAATAGTTCCTTTTCAAACTCTGCGTTGGTTTTTGCATATTGCAGGTACAACTTTCCACTGTACGAGTCTTTCTTGTATACGAGTTTATACGGTTGATCCCAACAACAATATGCTTTTCCATTCTCGTCTGTTTTTCCTGCGCTTGAGAAGAGTTTATATTTAGCCTTATTTGTTACGAGGTCAGCATCCAATACGACTGAGTGTTCAATCACCGGATCTGCGACCAAGATCTCAAACAGATCAGCTCTTGTCGGTATAAATGATGTCCTTGGTACCAAGTAATAGGTGTTGATCTCATCCATCGCATTTTCGGCACTACCCGGCGAACGTCGTGCAGGAGCATTGATTGGTTCCAATTGGTCTCCTGAGAGCACGAGTATTTTGCGCCTACTGATGTTCATTGTAAAGGTTGCTTTCTTTTTATTTCTGAACTCCTCATATTCTGCGCCTGTTCCATCGCTATAATATTCATAGTAGGCAATATATTTTGCATTGGGCATATAGGCTTCGATGGTAATTTCCCTTTGACAAGTATACGGGTCAGCATTATAGTTTGTTTCGTGCGTGTCGTTCAATGTTACTACTCGAGCATTGGATACAAGTGAAACCATTAATCCAAGCAGTATTACGGTATAAATTCTGAAGTTTTTCATAATCGTCAATATTTTAATGGTTCTACTTATTTATCAATTCTATCCTCTTCGAAGACAGGTATAATCTCTACACGTCTGTCAAGAGCGAT
>JAGCSQ010000088.1 GCA_017964045.1 Paludibacteraceae bacterium | reverse complement strand
GGACCGATGGTGATGCATTTATCTACCTTCTCACGGTTGATGATTTTCTCTACACCTGCAGTCACTAAACCTTTTTCGCCTGCTGAGCCGTCATCTGTCATGACGATTACTTCGTCGGAGCAGGCAGCCAATTGATCCTTTAGGATGATAAGGTCCTTATTACGTGCAGCCAGTACCGTTATCACGCGGTTGCCTGCAGCCTTAAGAGCCTGAGCTATAGGAAGCATCGGAGCTGCACCGACACCACCGCAAGCACATACAACAGTACCAAACTTACGGATGTCAGTAGCCTTACCGAGAGGGCCAACAAGGTCATAGACTGTATCTCCGGCATTGAGTGCTGCCAGCTTAAAACTGGATACACCTATTCGTTGAACAACTAAGGTTATTGTGCCACGCTCTACATCAGCGTCGGCAATAGTGAGCGGCATGCGCTCTGATTTTTCGTCCACGCGGACAATAACAAAGTGTCCGGCACGACGAGAACGAGCAATGAGCGGAGCCTCAATGATGAGCTCCGCTACATTGTCCGAAAAGAATTGTTTTGAAAGAATCTTATTCATTCAATTAGAAATGTTTTGTTTCTTTACCTACGATTGAGGAAAGGAGGTTGTTTGCCAGACGACTTGCGCCGAAGCGGAACCACTCGTTGTTGAGCCAATCTTCGCCCAGGATTTCTTTAACGAGTGTGAAGTGCTGAACAGCCTCTTCTGTTGTGCTGACACCACCTGCAGGTTTGTAACCCATCTTGATGCCTGCTTTCTCTTTCCATGCCTTGATAGCGTGGCACATGATAAATGTAGCCTCGGGAGTAGCGTTAACGGCAATCTTACCTGTTGAGGTTTTGATGAAGTCGCAACCTGCTGCCATAGACAGGATAGAAGCCTTCCAGATATTCTCAGCGCTCTTCAGCAGACCTGTCTCAAGGATAACTTTCAGGTGATGCTCTTTGCATACATCCTTAATCTCCTTAATCTCGTCGAAGCACTCTTGGTAACGTCCCTCAAGGAATTTACCTACAGAAAGAACGATGTCCACTTCGGTAGCACCCTTCTTGAGAGCCAGAGCTGTCTCAGCAACCTTAATCTCGGGGAATGTCTGTGCAGCAGGGAAACCTGCGCAGCAGCATGCGATATTAAACTTCGGATCCTTGAGGGCCTTGCGTACATATTCAGCCATAGCCGGATAAACGCAGATAGCTGCTACGTTAGGAACTCCGGGGAATTTCTCTTCAAATGTGTTAACGGCATTAGCCATCTTCTCAACACGTTCAATGGTGTCGTCTGCGCTAAGCGTTGTATAGTCAATCTGATGGAGGCACTCTTTCCATACCTCTACATTGTTGTTCTCTGCAAAATGCTTTGCTTCAATGTCAGCTACTTGAGACTTTACTTGCTCGTCTGTAAATGGGCAGGGATACTGCGCAAATAATTCTTGAAATTTGTCCATGGCGTTTAATTATTTATAGGGTTAATAATTGTTGTTAGTCTTTGTCATCGGGTTCCGGCAGACGACCCAATATAGTCTCGTTGCCGCGAACAGATTCGCCTACAGTGACATCCATCTCTGTGTCTAAAGGCAAGTACATATCTACACGTGATCCCAATTTGATGAATCCGAGGTGGTGGTTTCTTAGAGCCTTATGTCCAGGTTTAGCATATGTAACGATGCGCCTAGCCATAGCTCCTGCCACTTGACGAACGGCAATCTGCAGTTTAGATGTGGTTTCTATAACAACGAGTGAGCGTTCGTTTTCAGTGCTCGACTTTGGTAGCCAAGCGCCTTTATGACGTCCTTTTTGATGCTCACTCACAAGGATTGTTCCCTCTACCGGATACCAATTCGCGTGAACATTAAATGGTGACATAAAGATGCTGACTTGCAGACAATCCTTGTGGAAATACTCATTTTCCATCACCGGCTCAATAACCACTACTCGTCCATCTGCAGGAGCGATGATGAAATTTGGGTCATCAATATCCAATATACGTACAGGATTGCGGAAGAAATATGTTACGAATACCAACAGCAGGGCTGTCAATATAAGCGTAATAGCGAATATCCAATGCGGGAAGCAAAGGAAGATAGGGATGTTAATAGCGAAGATTAGCAGGCTAAGACCAATTATGCTATTGCGTCCTTCGCGGTGGATTCGAGGTGTTTTCATTGCCATTGTCTATAAGGAAATTGGGTTAACATATCTGCAGCGTCATCAAGACCCTTTTGTATTTTCTTGTCAAGCATCATCTTGAACATAAAGGGAATGTCGGCTTTGAGTGTAAGGCGTATCTTTGTTTCGTCAGGCGCAGTCTGCTTGAGCTGTATCCAGAAGTTAGCTTCTAATGGCAGGTTATCCACGCCGAACTTGATGGTGTCATTCTCTATCTTATCCACGATACGGATGCAGAACTTCTGTCCCAAACCGTCTACTTTCATGCGAACATAATCAGGTGCAATCTCCAGTTCCTGCACTTTATCTTGCGGGATAAGATCGCGTACGCGCTCTAAATTGCTCAAGTTGCTCAATGCTGAATATATCTCAGCGGCAGGCATCGCTGCCGTAGTTATTTTGCTTGTATATTCGCTTGCTGCCATGACTCTTTTTTACTATAACGCCGCAAAGTTACAACAATTTTTGCATATATGCAAATAAAAATTAAAAATTGAAATATTTATTTTGCCACTTTGATTACTTCCTCAGCTATGCGACGTGCCGAATCTGTTTGCGCAAGGGTTAAAATGTTCTTGCTCAACGACTGCAACTGCTTGGTGTCAGAGAGCATTTTCAATGCCGTAGGAATGAGGGATTTTACGGCATCAGCATCCTTGACGAGCACCGCGGCTTCCTTATTCACGAGCGCCATAGCATTATGTGTCTGATGGTCCTCTGCTACATTGGGTGACGGCACAAGTATTGCCGCCTTGCCGAGTAAACACAGTTCACTAATCGAGGATGCTCCGGCTCGTGATATAACAAGGCTTGCCAAAGCATATACATCCGGCATGTTGCTCAGAAAATCTCGGCACACCAGCCATTTGCCATATTGGTCTGCTGCTGCCTTACACTTATCATAGTATGTTTTGCCAGTTTGCCAGATAACTTGCAGACCTGACTCCTCCAATGCTGGTAGTCCGGCAATAACAGCTTCGTTGATGGTGCGTGCTCCCAAACTGCCACCGATGATGAGCAGAGTGGGTTTCTTTGGGTCCAGACCAAATTCCTTGGCTGCACGTTTGGCATCTCCTTGAGTCAGGTTCTGACGAACAGGATTACCTGTCAAGATAATCTTGTCCTTAGGGAAGAAACGCTCCATACCTTCGTAGGCAACACATATTTTAACAGCATCGTCCTTGAGTAGTTTGTTGGTTACTCCGGCAAAGCCGTTTTGCTCCTGTAATATTACGGGGATACCCATTCTTGCTGCCACCTTCATGGCCGCTCCGCTGGCATAGCCTCCGACACCTACGGCCGCATTAGGCTGAAAGTCGCGAACAATACGCCGTGCTTGCCACATCGAACGGGCAAGGTCTATGAGTACGGATATGTTTTTCCATGGTTGTGAACGGTTGAATCCACGCACGGGTAGACCGATAATCTTATAGCCTGCTTCAGGAACACGAGTCATCTCCATGCGACCGAGCGCACCGACGAATAAGATATCTGCTGAAGGGTCTAATTCGCATAGTGCATTAGCTATACTCACTGCGGGAAAGATATGTCCACCGGTCCCGCCACCGGAAATAAGGTATTTCATATGTCGTATTTTATATGTGTCAAGAATAATCCTTGTGGAGGTGCTGACTGACCGGCAGCAGCACGTGATTTGGCATCAATTATACTTTGAAAACCTTCAATGCTTAACTTACCTCGTCCAACATCAAATAGTGTGCCTACAATAGCACGTACCATATTACGCAGGAAACGATCCGCCGTTATGGTGAATACTCCGTCCTTCCAATATGCTTCAGTAACGGTACAGAATGTGGTCTTGACATCTGTATGTACACGGCAGAAGGAAGCAAAATCATGGCGTCCGAGCAACAACTGAGCTGCATCGTTCATTGCCTCGAAATCCAGTCCTGGTGCTACGCGCGTTGCCATCAATGTGGAAAATGGGTTTTTCTGTTCTGTTATATGGTACTCGTAAGTGCGTGATAGAGCAGAGAAACGTGCATGCATATCATTGCTCACTTGAAGAATCTCATAAACAGCAATGCTATCTGGTAGTAAGCTGTTAAGCCGACCGATCAGGTTGTCCGGCAATACATCAATGTCCATGTGAGCGTACATCTTTTTTGCATGCACACCGGCATCCGTACGTCCGGCAAACGTAAGAGAAACAGGCTGACGCAATATTGTCGCCAACGCTTGTTCCATGGTCTCCTGCACAGTCACTCCATTAGGCTGAGTCTGTGAACCATGAAAATCAGTTCCTATATACGCGAAGCGAAGAAAGTAACGCATGGAATTCAGGGGATAAATCCGCTTTCACAATAATCCACAATGCCACAGCACCAAGCACAATAGTACGAGCAATTGAGTCAAACCATATATTGTCTATAGGCATATATACCTGCCATAATTTATTAACAACGAAAAGACTGACAATCAATGTAAGCGTAACTAGTTGACGACGCGAGAATGGCATTACTCTCATGGCGGTGCAACTGATACCGACAACCAGAATGTAGTATATAATATCAGCGATAACCGTGGCAAATGCCGCTCCATTCATACCAAACTGAGGAATAAGCATGTTGTTAAAGAAGATCGCCGAAGTGGTTAATACTGCCGAGTTCAACAGCGAGAAGGCATAGTAGCGTGAGTAGTTCAGTAGTGGAATAAAGATGCTGAATGTGCTTACCATCAGCTGTCCGATACCAAGAAGCAAAACCGTGTGCTTGGCTACGGCATAAGTCTCTCCATTAGGCAGTATGTGGAATATTAAGTCAATATTAATCCATATCACCAGTAGTATCAAACCACCTACCAGCAACAGGTTATTGCTTGCCTGAGCCACAAGACGATTGATGGAATCCTTGTCACTATTCTTAATCGCTGCTGACAACTCCGGTTGTGCTATTGCACAAATGGAACGCGATGGAATACTAACCATCACTGCTATATAGGTTGCAATGGCAAAGATACCGGTAAAACTCAATCCCATCTGAGCTGTGATAAAGAACGACGAAAGTGTAGGTGCAAGTACGGACGTTAACGCTGCTACTATCAGGAAACCGGTATATAAACCATAAGACTTAACGATATCTATATTCTGGCGAATAAATGTTAAGTCCGGCTTGAGAGAAATGCGTCCCAAGGAGAATAGATAGCATAGGTTGATAAATGCAGCAATGGCATAGTCCAGGCATAAACCTATCACAAAGCCGTCAAGCGATAATATGCGGAAAGCATACATTAGGTATAGTGCCAACAACACAACCCTAACACCGATTTCCCTTACGGCACGAGGCACTACAATGTGCATTAGCACATTCGAGTTCGTCTCAAATACAGTTTGGTACAACATGAAAAAGGCGATTGGCAAAACCATATAGTAATAGTCCACAAATAGCGGTGACTTGTCACCAAACCAATGCTGTAGCGGAGTTGCGCAGAGCCAATATATCAAGCATAGTACCGCAAAACCTATCAGCGGTACTATTACTGTCCAGAAGAAAAATCCGTGGTTATATTTATCGTCCTTGAAATACGGAAAAAAACGAATGATGCTTGTGGACGTTCCCAGTTGAGCCAATCCCACAAAGAGCGTCGCAGCATCAATCAGTACGCGTGCAAGACCAATCTCCTCCGTCGTCAAAAAACGTGTGATGACGAAGAAGGTTGTAACGAAGCCCACCGCAACGCCTATGTACGTCACGATGGTGCCTCGTATGCCTTGTTTAACGATTATACCCACTACTTCTCTATACCAAGCAGTTCAACTTCAAAGATAAGAGTCGAGTAGGGAGGAATACTTCCTGCTTCACGTGCTCCGTATGCTAACTCCTGAGGAATAAAGAAACGGAACTTGCTGCCGACAGGCATCAGCTGTACACCTTCTGTCCAACCTGCTATAACCTGATTAAGTCCAAATACTATCGGTTCTCCACGTTCTACGCTGCTGTCGAAAACAGTGCCGTCAATCAATGTTCCGTGGTAATGAACCTTAACGCGATCGGTAGCAGACGGCTTCGCACCCTTACCCATCTTAATCACTTCATATTGCAGGCCGCTCTCTGTCTCAATAACACCGTCTTTCAGTTTGTTCTCTGCCAGGAACTGCTCACCTTGCTCCTTAACGTTGCCGTACTTCAAATTGCTCAGTGTGTTCTGGATGTACTGACCGGCTTCCTCACCTGTCATCTGTTTTTCATAACCATTCAGGCCGTTTACAAAACCTTGTTTGATAAGCTCAAAGTCTGTTGCCAACTTGCTCTCGCCAAGCAATCCTAATGCCTCTTGCTCCTTGATATTCTTACCAATCTGCTTACCCATATTGTGGAGCTGAGGATTGATAATATCAGACTTCAAACCGATATTGACATACTTGATGAACTCCTTAGCCATAGCTCCGTCAGAGTCGTTTGCCAATACATACATCTTAATCTCATTTCCGTTCAATAACCCAAATGCGTAGTTGAGTGAATCCTGTGCATTCGTTAACTTAACTGCCTTAACAGATTTCGGGCATTTACCTTTCTTGGCAAGCACTTTGTCCGCCTTTACTTCTTCCGTCTGAGAAGCACGATAAGCCTCTTGGAAATAACTGCGAGCTTCATCTACTTTCAAAACGACAGTGTCTGAGTAGATTCCATTAACAAGACCCTGGAAGAAAAGAACTTCATCCAACGACCAAGCTGAATTATCTGCCAGACCTTTGGTCTCACTGCCTTTGATGGCTTCACCAATGTTCTTACCAATCTCTGCGATCTCACTTAACTTCTCCTTCTCACCGTCATAACCGGCCTGAAGAGCATCAACGAACTCAGCAATAACAGCATCACTGCTGTCCGACTGCATGTACATGGCTTTAATCTGAACGCCGTTAACCAAACCGAGTGCGTAGTTAACCGAGTCATTCATTGTAAACAGCTCAACATCATGAGCTTTGTACGTGTTACCGCACGAAATCATTGCCATTGCGGCAATAAATAGAAAACTAATCTTTTTCATCTTAATCTGTATTTTTAATTGTTTTTATTCAATGCCTAATAGTTCAACCGTGAAGATGAGCGCTGCATATGGAGGAATACTTCCACCTGCACCTTGTGCTCCGTAAGCCAGCTCATAAGGAATATACAACTTGTACTTGCTACCTACTGACATTAGTTGCAGACCTTCTGTCCATCCTTTGATTACTTGGTTGAGACCAAAGGTTATGCTCTCTCCGCGCTTATAGCTGCTATCAAAAACCGTGCCATCAATCAGTGTGCCTTCATAGTGAACACGCACTTTGTCCGTGGCCTTTGGCTTCTGTCCCAGCGTCTGCTCCAGTACTTCGTACTGCAGTCCGCTGGCCGTAGTCTTAACTTCAGGGCGTTTAGCGTTATTGGCAAGGAATAGTTCTCCTTCTTCTTTGGCTTTTTTACTTGCATTCATTACAAAATCAATGCCTTGCTTGAACTCGTCATAGTTGAGTTCCTTTTGTCCGTACTGCATCAAGTATTGTGCTACGGATGTTCCTAATTGAAAAGATAAACTGTTATTCATTATATTTGTTTTAAGTATTTTGCGTAATTGGCGATGTATTTACCTAAAATATCAAATTCCAGGTTAACTATTGTTCCTTCTTTAATGAACTTGAAATTGGTCATCTCATGAGTGTAAGGTATGATGCAAACACTCACATATCCCTTGTCTCCCTTAATATCCGGCTCACAGACGGTTAGACTGACGCCGTTGATGCACACCGAACCTTTGTCCACGCAGAAATATCCGCGTTCCAACATCTCCTTGCTTGCTTCATATTCAAAGCGGTAGTACCAACTGCCATCTGTCTCACGAGCCTCAATGCAACGTGCAGTCTGATCTACATGACCTTGTACGATGTGCCCATCCAGTCGTCCGTCTGTCCGCATACTGCGTTCTACATTGACCATGTCGCCTTCTTTCAATAGTCCAAGATTGCTGCGGCGGAGCGATTCTTCCATCACAGTAACCGTGTACTCTTTCTTTGTCTGATCCAGATGAACAACCGTCAGACACACGCCATTATGAGCAACCGATTGGTCAAGGTGCAACTCATCCGCAAACGGACAAGTGAAAGTGAAATGTATGTTGGTACGGTCGTGCTCTACACGAACCACTTTAGCCATTGATTCTACGATACCTGAAAACATTAAAGTCGAATTTTATAAATATGATACAATAAATTATTAGCAGT
Source organism: Paludibacteraceae bacterium (assembly GCA_017964045.1). Taxonomy (GTDB): domain Bacteria; phylum Bacteroidota; class Bacteroidia; order Bacteroidales; family Paludibacteraceae; genus Colicola. The sequence goes on along the minus strand of JAGCSQ010000088.1, from coordinate 19,079 downwards.
AGTGTTCCAAACGCCATCTTAATCCATGTGCTCATCGGCATAAACATTGGTAGGGCATAATATATTGCCAGCAAAGCCACGATGAGAAGTGTGTACAGCCCGATGCGTTTCATGTCGTATGGAATCTCCAAATAACGATGCCCAATCACATAACTGAGCGTCATGATGACAAAGTAGCACACCGTTGATGATGCCGCAGAAGCAATATATCCTATTTTCGGCACAAAGATAGCCTGCAAGGCAAAGGTGATCACAACACCTATAAGCGAGAACCAAGCACCCCATTGAGTCCTGTCTGTCAATTTATACCAGAACGAGAGGTTGAAGTATATGCCCTGGAAGATATAAGTCCATAGTACAATCGGCACGATAATCAGTCCTTCCCAATAACTCGGCGCGATGATGAACTTCAGCAAATCAAGGTAAACAACCATACCTAATAATATAAGGTACGAGAATAGTATATAGTACTTCATCGCATCTGCATATGCCTCCACCGATTTACGGTCTTTATGTTTGGCAAAGACAAACGGCTCATAGGCATAGCGGAATGCTTGAGTGAACATCATCATAACCATCGCCACCTTAAAGCATGCACCATAGATGCCGAGTTGTGTTTGTGCATCGTCGCCGGAATAGAAGAACGGGAATAGTATTCGGTCAAGCGTTTGGTTCATAATGCCGCATACACCCAAAACAAGCAAAGGCAACGAATAACGCAGCATCTGCTTTAACAGTGCTCCGTCAAAGTGATACTTCTCTGCCAAAATTGCTGGCAACAAACATAGTGTTTGAATACCCGTAGCAATAATGTTACTCAGGAAAACATAATACACATCACGCTTGCCGAGCACAACCAGAAACAATATATTCAACGCTATGTTTAGAAAAACAAATAGCAATTTGAGCGCAGCAAACTGAATAGGCTTGCGTTTGTATCTCAGATAAGCAAACGGAATACAAGCAAACGCATCCATTGCTACCACTATCGCCATCATCGAGATAAACTCGCTATGTTCCGGATAACCGAGCGCAACGGCAATAGGTCCGCTAAATAAACAGCAAAGCACGGCAAAGATAAACGAGGTGGCAAAGATACTTGTCATCGCAGTCGTATAGACTGTGGCATCATTTTCGCCATCTTTATTGGCAAAGCGGAAGAATCCCGTCTCCATACCATAGGTCAATATCACAAGCAGTAGTGCCGTCCATGCATACAGGTTCGTCACGATACCATAGTCCGCTTGCTGAGCCAGTACGTAGGTATATAACGGCACAAGCAACCAGTTGAGGAACTTGCCTATGATGGACGAAAGACCGTATATGGCAGTCTCCTTTGCCAGAATCTTCATTTGTGTTGCGTTATTCATCTTCTTTTCCTTCCACAATAATAACTATCTCGCCCTTTGCTGGATTGGCCTTGTAGTGTTCAATTAGTTCTGCCAATGTGCCGCGCTGCGTATCTTCAAACTTCTTGCTAATCTCTCTGCTTACGCTTGCCCGTCGTTCGCCGCCACATACCTGAGCCAGTTGCTCCAAGGTTTTCTGCAAACGGAATGGCGACTCGTAGAGAATAAAGGTGTGATCCAACTCTGCCAACTGTTGCAATCGCGTCTGTCGTCCTTTCTTCTGTGGCAGGAATCCTTCAAAGAAGAATCTATCGCACGGCAGTCCTGAGTCAATCAAAGCCGGAACAAAAGCTGTTGCTCCCGGCAGACACTGAACCTCAACGCCACGTTCAACGCAAGCCCTGACAAGCATGAATCCTGGGTCACTAATTCCCGGAGTACCGGCATCGCTGATGAGAGCTACATTCAGTCCGCCACGTATTCGCTCTGCCATATCGTCTGATGTTTGATGCTCGTTGAACTTATGATGACTCTTGAGTGGAGTATGTATATCATAGTGTTTGAGCAGTACCGACGATGTGCGGGTGTCCTCGGCCAGAATCAGATCTGCCTCCTTGAGAACACGAAGCGCACGGAGAGTGATATCCTCCAGATTGCCTACCGGTGTAGGAACAACGTATAACATAGTTTAATTGAAACGACGGTGCAAAATGTTGATGAACAACTCATATGTTGACGACTCCTTATCCCACTGGAAGTGCTTGTCTATATATGCCACAGCCTCATCAAAGGATGCCAACTTATCTATATCATCCAGTGCCTTTTGCATCTTCTCGCCGTTCTGTGCAAACAGTTCGCGTTGGAACAGGAATCTATCGCCTAGCGATATCGCCTGACGAATATTGCTTACTGCCTGACCAAACAAACTCGTTTGCTGCGGCTGTGCCGGTTCAGCAACCACCGGTTCCTCTTTCTTTTCGGGCTCAACTATCGGTTCCGGCTCTGGCTCCGGCTTAACAACCTCTTCTGGTTCAGGCTCTGCTTCAACGATAGGCAGAGGTTCCGGTTCTATCATCGGTTCCGGTTCTGCTGCTATCGGTTCCGGCTCCGGCATAACCATCGGCTCTGCAGCCAATCCGTTCTCTAATGCCTCAACACGCTCGGCTAAAATAGTCAGACGTTGAGCCAAAAGCGCTTCTTTATCCGATGACGGAGCAGCCGGTTGCACTTGCTTTACCTCTTCAATGGTTTTAACCATAGCAGCCACATGTTCACCAACTGCTATCAGTTTGTCCTGAAGGTCTTGCTGCTTTGCTTCCAAGGCTGCTATGCGAGCCTCCAATGCTTCGAAATATTTTACTAATTCTTCCATATTCTATTAATAAGCTACTTTTTCTAACCACTTAACCATTGCCAGCATCACTGTCATCGAGATGAGGCATACACCAAAGAATACTGCCCAGCAATATTGTATTGCCCAAGCGTTGTACATAACCGGACCAAGCCATATCATCAGGTTTCCTAATGCCGTTGCACCAAGCCATAAACCCTGGCACAATCCAACAAGATGACGCGGAGCTACCTTGCTCACAAAACTCAATCCTAACGGACTGATAAATAGTTCTGCTACCGTCAGGAAGAAGTATGTTACTACCAGCACCCACGGACCGGCTTTAGCCAATCCTGCTGCTGCCATATCAGCATCATCCAAAGCCCTGAACTCTGTTCCAGAAGGATAACCGGCTGCGGCTGAGTAAATCATAAGGAACAAGTACGCACAACCTGCAACGGCCATACCGATGGCAATCTTGCGAGGTGTTGATATAACCTTGCCGCGACTGGCCAATGCGCCAAACAGCCACATAATAACCGGTGTCAGCAGTATCACAAACAGCGGATTAAGTGCTTGCCATATCTCAGGAGCGATAGAGTCTGTAATCACAAAGTCACGGGCAAACACACTCAGCGACTGACCGTTCTGGTGGAAACTGAACCAGAAGAAGATTGCTATTCCCAGCACAGCAAACAAAGCATACATACGTTGCTTAATCTCCAGTGCCATAGCCTGACGCTCTTCCGGAGTATAGTCAACAACCTTAGCCGCTTCTTTCTTAGCCGGTTGCGGGAAGAGACGCTTGGTCGCAAAGAAGATAACCAGCGATATCAGCATTGCCACAACCGATGCAATAAACGAGTAGTGAATGCCCTGATTGAAAACAGTTATATAATCGTGGCAGAACGCTGTCAGGTTGTCCGCAAAGGGATAACCGTCAGTAATCACTTTCTGCATCGTCTCGCTGAACTTCTGTGTTAATTGTCCGTCTGCCAGATACTGGTGGCATAGCGATGCCATATCTGAGTTATACAGCAGATGGTGCTTGGTCAGCCACCATTGACGTAGTAGCGGAGCAATAAATGGAGCAACCAAACCACCGATATTGATGAACACATAGAATATCTGGAAACCTGAGTCACGTTTATCTTTTGCTTCTGCCAGTGCTTCCGGACTAACCTTAGCCGCATCAGCTTCAAGCTCGTCATACATCTTACCTACTATCGCTTGCAGATTGCCCTTGAAAAGTCCGTTACCAAAGGCTATCATCAGTAGTGCCACGCATGTGAAAACAAGTATGCTCCACCATTCAGCACTCATATCCACTTCGCTGAACACAGGTATAGCCAACGCTACATAACCCACTGCCATAATAATCAGTCCCCACTGGATGGTCTTGTTGTAGTCTTGAGTCTTGTCGGCAATAATACCGCCAACAAGGCTAAGCACATAGATGCCGAAGTAAAAAACAGAATAGATAATTCCGGCGGTGGCATCACTCAGTCCAAACTTGCTGACCAAAAATAGCAGCAACACGGCGTTCATGATGTAATAGCCAAAGCGTTCCCCCATATTAGCGAGGGCAGCGGGAAGTAATCCCTTTGGATGATTCTTGAACATAGTTTATATCGTTTTATATTATTTCACACCAGTGATGTTTATCTTTTGTCCGCCCGTATTGTATGTCTTGCAGGGCGTTGTACAGTTCGGTCAGTACCGGTCCGGGTTCACTGCTTATATTGTACGTTATGCCATTATCCGGATCAACCACTTTATCTATCGGCGAGATTACGCAAGCCGTTCCGCATGCTGCGGCTTCTTGCATTTCGCTCAGCTCACTCAGTAATATCTTACGCCTTGTCACTTTCAGTCCCATGTCCTTTGCCAGTGTCATCAGGCTCTTATTTGTGATGCTTGGTAATATGGCACTACTTCGCGGAGTCAGGTACTCATCGCCCTTTATACCTATGAAGTTGGCAGCCGAGCACTCGTCAATATACTTATGCTGCTTTGCGTCCAAGAACAAGCAATCCATTCCCATCGCATGTGCCGGTTCGGTTGCACGGAACGACGAAGCGTAATTGCCACCAACCTTAAACTGTCCTGTTCCGAACGGAGCAGCTCTATCCACATGCCTGTTGACGATGAACGTCGTGCAATGGAATCGTCCCGGATAATACGGACCGATAGGCGAGGGGATTACTATAAACTCGAAGTCTGTTCCCGGACCTACACCCAGTCGCGGAGTCGTTCCTATCAGCAGCGGCCTGAAGTATAGCGTCGCACCCGTTCCGTATGGGGGTAAATACTTGATATTCTTCTCCAACGCCAATCGTATAGCCTTTCCGAATAGTTCTACCGGTACCGGAGTCATATATAGTCCCTTGGCACTTTCAGCCATGCGCTTGGCATTTTCCTGCCAGCGGAAGATTCTCACCTTGCCATCCACACCTCTAAAGGCCTTCAGTCCCTCAAATGCTTCTTGTCCATATTGAAGAGCAGTAGCGCTAACGTGCAGGTGGAGGTATTTATTCTTTGTGGCATATGGTTCTTCCCACACACCGTCATGACATGCCGCACGAACAATACAATCCGTTTCCGTATAATGAAATCCTAATGTGCTCCAATCAATGTTATTTACCATTTTCTCATTTGTCTTTAACCATCGTTTCCGGTCCAAGTTCAAATAGATCGTCTAATATGCTCAATTCATTCTGCCACGGATGCTTGTCGGTCCATGTCTGTCCGCTCCAGTCGGCAGAACGACTTATTTTCCAGTCTCCTTTTTGTCCGTTGTTCATCAGCCACAATACCGTTTCAGCCAGTCCTTCATTCAGGTCCAAGAGCCATTTATATTGCTTTTCATAATGTGGCTTCAGGTAGTCGGCGTAGTAGTCAAAATACGGCGTATTCCTGTACGCACTCTCTAAGGCTATCCAGTGTTGATGTTGCCAACGTGTCTGATAACTTATCTCAATGTCCTTTGTCAGTTGTTTATGTTCGGCTTTGCCAACCGGCACCGTCAGTCTGATTATTTCTCCTTTCGGGTCGCGTATCAAACAGCGATTGCGAAAGGTCTGCTTTTCAAAGCTCTCCATCTGCTCAATCGTCGCACCGTGCATTAATGCATGGTAATACGATTTCGGTCCTAAGTATGCCGTCGGCAACACTATCATCTCTCTGCTCCTCTTCCCAAGCGGTTCCAGCGGATATGTCCCTTGAACCAAGGTCTGTCTTTTTCTATGCTTAGCCAGATAAATACCGGCCTGCCTACTATATGATCTTCCGGCACAAATCCCCAATAACGGCTGTCTGCGCTGTTATGTCTGTTGTCGCCTTGCATCCAGTAGTAATCCATCTCAAACTCATATTCCTCACCAATCTTAATCGGCTTGTGCTCATAGGCATCTGCAATACGCTTATAGATCCAGTAGTTCTGCTCTGTAATCATCAGCCTGTCGCCTTTACGCGGAATATAAATCGGTCCGTAGTTATCTCTCGTCCAGTCGTTATGTCCTAACGGATAAACGGCTCCGCCATTAGTCTCCGGCTCAACTTCAATGCCTACAATATGCGGATTCTTCTCCAGCTCTGCCTTCATCGCTTGTGTCAGTGGGAAGTGATAAATCCCCGGCTCCAACACACGCTGGTCATCATGACTGATTCCTATCTTATCCAGATATTTCTGCGTCAAGATATGCCCGTTTGTCCGAACAATATAATTGAGCTGCACTCCTTCTCGTTTGGGTTCTTCCGACCAGTCCGACTCGTCAGACTCGTCCGATTTAATCCAAACCACGTTGTCGATTATCTTCAAACTATCTCCCGGCTCACCAACGCAACGCTTAACGTAGTTCTCTCGTCTATCCACCGGACGAACAACAATCTCGCCGAATATATCTTTGCGATTTTTTACCACATCCTCTCCGTAGTAATAGCGCAGCGTGTAGTAATCCGGATTTTGCATATTCAGGCAAACGGTATCTCCTGCCGGGAAGTTGAACACCACTATATTTCCTCTCTTTGGCGTATCCCATCCGGCCAAACGCTTGTAACCCCATTGCGGTTTCTCTATATACGACTTCCCGCCACCAAGCCACTTCGGCATAGTATGCTGAACCAGCGGCATACTCAACGGAGTATTCGGCACTCTGGCTCCGTAACTCATCTTGCTAACAAACAGAAAATCTCCCACTCTCAAGCTCTTCTCCAAACTCGAACTGGGAATCTGATAGTTCTGGAATAGGTATAGGTTTATAAAATACACCGCCACCAACGCAAACACTATGGCATCAATCCAAGAAAAAATGGTATATAAGGTTGGATTCGTATCTTTATACTTTTTCCACCAACCGTAGTTGATGTACTTCGTCGTGAACATATCTGCTATCAGCGGCAGCAGTACCAGCCATCCTAAACTGGCCCAATCTCCCCATGCAACCCAAACCACGAATGCAATGTATATAGCACACCAAATCCCGGCTTTTATCCAGCCGCTCTTTTTTACGTTTTTAACCTTTTCCTTTAACTTTTCCATAAACCCTTTTTCCGGCTTTTCTTTCAGTCTCTTTTCTATGTCTCAGCGGTCTCCCTTCAGAGCCGCCTTAAACATAACATTAACATAACATCGCGCCGCCTTAACGTTGCCCGTTTGTTACTCCTTTGTTTCTACTGCGATGTTCCTAAATTCTTTCTATCTTTTTCCAGCCATCTCCTCTGCGGCAATGACTGCGCCCAACGCAAACCCCTCTCGCCCTTTGGCTATATGAGTCACGATAATCGTATCTTCATCGCTGTCCAGAGTTACTGTATGTATTCCCGGCACTTCGCCTTCACGAATACTCTCAATCTCTATCTGTCCGTCCGGTCCGTTGCCCTTGACACCGAATAATGCCAATTCTTGCGCAATCGTCTTAGCCGTTCCTGACGGTTTGTCCAACTTATGAATATGATGCGTCTCCGTGATTGATGCCTTGTAACCCAGCCCTTTCTTGCGGACGGCCATACCTATCTCGTTCATAAAGTCAAATACCAGGTTCATTCCTTCCGAGAAATTACTCCGCCAGTCCAAACCCGGATGACCTTCTTCTGCCATAAGAGCCTGACCGTCTATGCCGGTCGTACCACTCACAACAGGCACTCCCGCTGCCCAAGCCTTACGAATGTTGGCTTCGGCAGTGGAAGGCGTTGTAAACTCAATAGCTACATCGGCATCTTTGACGTCAAATTTGTCGCCTGCATCTATACGAGCCACAATCTCATGCCCGCGCTTGATGGCGCAAGCTTCTATCATGTGACCCATACGACCGTAACCGATAAGTGCTATCTTCATCTTAATCGTCGTAGTCCATTCCAATCAGTTGGAACGACTTGGTGAACTTAAGTTCCACTCTGTTGTTCAGACGAACTTCATAATCGTCGCGGTCAACCGAGTACTTAACAATACTCAGATTCGGATACCTCTGTGCTACAACCTGTGCAATCGGAGCAGGAATAATAGCTGCCGGAACAGGATTACCGCTCATCATCTCTACGTTGTCGATGTCACCACTTCCGTCAAATTCCCATTTGTCCATGTTGTTCATCGTAACATCATAGTCTGCAAATGGACCATAACCGTCTGCCGTAACGAACATCACGTCAGCCACGTTGGCATTCTGTGTCAGAATAGCCTGTGCTTTCTTCGGCAATTGATCAAATGTAATTGGTCTGTCATCAGCGCAAGCCGATACACTCAGTGCACATAGCACGAAAAATAAAACCTTCTTCATAATGATTAATTTTGTTTAATGTTTTGTTGTTTTTAATTGTTTTGTTGTTATATATTGTGTTCTTTTTATTCTCGTTTACAGTTATAAACTTGAACTATGCAAACTTCACCAAACTGCTTCATTTCGAATACCAGTTTGGACGCCGTTAATTGCATAATAGTACCTTCCACTTTAACATTGCCATCGTTGTTAGCTTTCATGTCAAGTTTAGCATCGTTTCTTTTCCATGTTCCATCACATTCTGTCTTCTTATCCCCATCTTCCTTTTCATAGAACAATTCAAAGTTGCCATCTGCAGAGAATACCCAATAATTAGATTTGTCTTCAATGTTTGTGGTCACAGTCTCCGTTCGTGTTGAACCAATGATTTCATAACCAGAGACAGAGATTACTCTCCATTTCCCCTCGAGTTCGCCGCTAAAAGCGTTTTCATCACCGTCTTTACACCCCGCAAAAGCCAGAGTTGCCATAATAACTGCTACAAAATACAATAGTTTTCTCATCTTTTGTGTCGGCGGTTATATCCCATCGCCCCTTCGGTTTAGAGTATAGATATTATCGTCCTTCTTGTCCTCAAATAACAATTTGCGCGCAAAGGTACTGCTTTTTTTTCATATATGCAAACAAATTTGCAAAAACACGTTAGGAAACTTAAAAAGTGAAAAAAGTTTCCAAGTTTCTTGCACATGTCAAAATCTTGTTGTACCTTTGCCGCCAATTTCGTGTTTGATATACATTAATGGCTGATAATATGCGTGAAAATATAATTAATGTGGCCGCAGACAAAATGAAGCGATTCGGCATTAAATCCATTTCCGTGGATGATATTTGCCGCGAACTCGGCATGTCTAAAAAGACCTTTTACGTTTACTTCGAGAACAAAGACGAACTTATCCGTCAACTGCTCCGTCAACACGAGTCAGATATCGAAAAATGGCTTATACAAAAGACTGAAGGTAAATCGGTTATTGATCTGCTACTCAGCTTTATGTCTATAGCGATGAACACTCAAGACGTACGTCGCAATCCGCCGCTTTCCTATGACCTGCGTAAGTACTATCCACAGCTCTTTGACGAGCATATCGAGAACGTTCACACCATGACAAAACGTTTCCTCAAAGATTATATTCAACGGGGCGTTGATGAAGGAACGTTCCGTGCCGATTTGGACGTCAAGAAGACGGCTTCTATCTTTGCTTATCTGCACCACGAGATGCTTAATCTCTCGCCGCAGATAACCGATAACTACTATAACCAGGTTATCACCCACGTGCGCTACGCTACCGACATCTTCATGCGTGGTATCATCTCCGACGAAGGCCGCAAACGCATAGAAGAGGCAATGAAGAAAAAACGCAAATAATAATATTATATATAAGGTATGAAAAAAACATTTTTAATGATTTTGGTTGCTATGCTACCGCTCTTCATTCAGGCGGAGGACCATGTAATGGCTGCAACTAAATCAAGTAACCAAGACAATCGACAAGTGCCGGAGACGCTAAGCGTCTCGCTCGCTCAGGCACAGGATTTTGCCGTTAAGCAGAACCGCACTCTCAAGAATGCATCTCTGGCAGTACAAGAAGCTTACGCTCAACGTTGGCAGACTATTGCCGCTATGCTCCCGCAATTGGATGCCAAGGGAACGTACACCGATTACTTTAATTACCAGGCTACTATGAGCATGGCAGGACGCGATATGACTATCTCCAATCCTAATGTTCTGGCCTTCTCGCTTACTGCTGCCGTCGGTATTAACGGACAGGCTGTTGTGGGTGCACTCCTCAATAATATCGCCATCGATATGAAGAAAATCTCGCTTGAGCAATCCGAAGTCGAACTGCGCGGTAATGTCATGAGCAGTTATGTCAGCGTTCTTGCTCTCCAGAGCATCAGCGACCTGCTTGACTCTACATTGCTTAATATCGAGCATCTGGCTGTTATGACCCAGAGTGCCGTAGATGCCGGTGCTGCTGAGCAAACCGCTGCCGACCAGATTATCGTGAGACAGAATGCTCTGCGTAACAATATCAACACGCAACTCCGTAACATCGAATTGGCTATGAACTCTCTCAAGGTGCTGCTGGATGTTCCTGCAGAAACAGAGTTAAACCTGACCGATGGCATCGACGACCTCCTCTCTGGTGAAATGGTACTCAGCCTGCTCGGCGAGGACTTCGATATACACAATAACCTCGACTATCAAATGCTTGAAAAGAATGTGCAACTCGCCAAACGTAATGTTCATATGGCGGGATGGGCATACGGACCAACACTCAGTCTGGCTTACAACTATACCGACCAGAGATATTATGGCGACGGAGGTTTTCGTATGACTCCGCCCAACCTGGTGCAAGTAGGTGTTAGTATGCCTCTATGGTCCAGCGGTAAACGTGCTGCAGGAGTGGTGGAGAAGAAGATTGCACTCGAACAGGCTAAGAACACTCTCAGCGAAACAGGCGACAACCTGAATATCCTATACAAGCAACTACGATATAATCTCACCAACGCTTACGAAACTTATATGACCGAACGTGAGAATATTGCCGTTACTAAACGTGTATTCAATTCGGCTACGGAGAAGTTCCGCTATGGTACTAACAGTAATCTGGAACTCACTAACGCCAGCAACGACCTTATCTCAGCGCAATCAACCTACGTGCAAGCGATGCTTACACTCATAAATGCGCAAGTCGAACTTCAGAAATTCTTAAACAACAAATAATATGAAACGATTAGTTATTTACACTCTCGCAGCCTTGACACTCGTCGGCTGTGGCAAAAAGACGGGTTCTGCCGTCGAAGAAGAACGCGTTGAGCAGGTGCGTACTATTGTGCTCCATCCGCGTCAGATTGAACGTGAAATCATCTTGTCAACTAACCTGCAAGGCTACCTCACTCAGAACGTAGCTCCATCGCTCACCGGCAAGATAGAGCATATATACTGCGAAGTAGGTGACCGTGTACAAGCCGGTACAGACCTTGTTCGTATGGACCAGACGCAATACAAGACCACTAAACTCTCTCTCGGTAATCTCGGCGTCGAGAAAAACCGCGTTGAGCAACTCCTCAAATCCGGTTCTGCTACGCAGCAGCAACTCGACCAACTGACAACGCAGTACAACCAGACCAAAGAGCAACTCGACTTCCTGCAGGTTAATACCTACGTCAAAGCTCCTTTTGCAGGTGTCATCTCTGCTAAGAACTACGAGGACGGCGAACTCTATTCAGGTCAGCCGATTCTCGTTCTCACACAGATTGACAAACTCAAAGCCCTAATCGCAGTGCCGGAGACCTATTTCCCGCTGCTCAAGGAAGGTATGAAACTTTCGTTGACCTGTGAAATTTATCCAGGTCAGGTCTTCCCGGCTACAGTAGAGATTATCTACCCGACAATAGATGCTTCAACCCATACTTTCCAAGTTAAAATTGTCATTCCTAACGCTAAACGTCAACTCCGACCGGGTATGTACGTGATAACAACTATCGGACTCGGCAAAGCCAATGCTATTGTCGTTCCTTACCAAACAGTAGAGAAACTCGTCGGAGCAAACGATCGTTATGTCTTTATTAACGATCAAGGACGTGCAAAACGTGTGGCTGTCGAACTCGGACAACGTTTTGACCAGGATATCGAAATCATCGCCCCGGAAATACATGACGGCGTTGAGATGGTTGTTCAGGGACAACACAGATTGGTTGATAGTGTTAAACTCAATGTAGTGGAGGATTAAACTATGGCAATCTATAAAACTGCGATTGAAAAACCGGTAACCACCGTACTCATCTTTATTGCGGTGATTATTATCGGTATATACAGTTTCATCAAGCTGCCTATCGATCAGTTCCCCGAGATGGACCCGCCGTATATCACGGTGATGACCACCTATCCGGGAGCATCAGCCAGCGAGATCGAAACAAATGTCACCAAGTACATGGAGAATGCCCTTACTTCGGTTGACCACCTTAAGCACATCACCTCGCAGTCTAAGGATAACCTTTCTATGGTTACCCTCCAGCTCGAGTGGGGTAGTAACATGGACGAAGCCGTCAATGATGTGCGTTCGTTCGTGGATATGACCAAGAACAATCTGCCTGACAACTGCGGTACCCCGATGATCTTCAAACTATCTACGTCAGCTATGCCCGTTTGCCAGTATTCTATAACGGCCGACGAGACATATCCCGGCTTGGATAAAATCCTTAACGACGAGGTTATCCCGCAACTAAACCAGGTGGATGGTATCGGTAATATATCCCTTTCTGGTGCTCCTGACCGTTATGTCTATGTCAACATCGACCAGCAGAAACTTGATGCTTATGGACTGACGCTTGAGCAGGTCGGACAGGTTGTGCAGGCTAATAACCTCAACCTCTCATCCGGTACTATCAAGATGCCGCAGGAGCAATATCAGATGCAGGTACGCTCTGAGTTCCTTGAGTCCAGCGAAATAGCGGACCTTATGGTTACCATCACACCTCAGGGACAACAGGTCTTCATTCGTGATATTGCCACCGTTAAGGATACTATCAAGGACCTGACGTTGGACGAGAAAACTAATGGACGTGAGTCCGTACGTCTTGTCGTCAGCAAGCAAACAGGTGCTAACACCGTGAAGGTCTGCCGCGAAATTCGTGAGGAATTGGCTAAGATTCAAAAGCAACTTCCATCGGATGTTAAAATCGAGAAAATCTACGATGGTTCCGAGAATATCCAGAACTCAGTCAACTCTCTTGAGTCGTCTATCGGATACGCTCTGCTCTTTGTCGTCTTGGTCGTTCTCTTCTTCCTTGGCAAATGGCGTGCAACTATCATCATCGGTATCACTATCCCGATTGCTCTTATCGTTGCCTTTGTTTACCTTAAAATGGCGGATTCGTCTCTCAATATCATCTCGCTATGCTCTCTCACCATCGCTATTGGTATGGTTGTGGACGATGCTATCGTGGTTTTGGAAAATATCACCCGTCACGTTGAGCGTGGTGAAGATCCGCGTGAAGCTGCTATCTATGCCACCAACGAGGTTTGGGTCAGCGTCATCGCTACTACGCTCGTTCTTGTTGCTGTGTTCGTGCCGATGACTATGTTGCCCGGTATGGCAGGTATTATGTTTAAGGAACTGGGATGGATTGTCACTATCGTTTGCTGTACGTCCACTCTCGTCGCTATCTCTCTTACTCCAATGCTCTGCTCTAAGCTCCTTAAGGCAAAGAAGGTGCATGTTAACGAAGAGGGCAAACTCGTGGAAGACGAGGCTGATAAACAGACCTGGTACGACCGTTATGTCGTTCATTTCCTTGACATCGTGGACGACCAATACGCACGAGCTCTCGGATGGTGCCTTAACCATAAGGCTATTACTCTCATAACTCTCCTACTGTTCTTCGTCCTATCGCTTACACCTGTCTTTATGGGTAAGATTGGTACCGACTTTATGCAGGAGCAGGATAATGCTCGTCTTACTGTTGTTATCAAAACCCAGCGTGGTACGCGTATCGAGGAAACACTCAAAACTGCCCGCAAGCTCGAGCAACGATTCCTGGAACTCGTCCCCTGTATTGAACTTATCAATACATCTGCCGGTTCTAATGACGAAGCTACTATAGCGGCCATGTTCTCATCTACGATGAACAACAAGATTCAGATGACCATACGTCTGCCTAAAAAGTGGCAACGCGATCTCTCTGTTTGGGAAATTGCCGAGATCCTCCGTAAGGAGATGGCGCGTCATCCCGAAATCATCGAGTACCAATGTTCCACTTCCGGTTTCGGTGGTATGGGTAATAACTCCGTGGATATCGAAATCTATGGCTATGACTTCGATACTACATCTAAGTTGGCTGACCAATGTCGTCAATTGGCTGCTGTTTTGCCCGGAGCTCGTGACGTCAAAATTTCTCGCGACGACGACCGTCCCGATATCAAGATTACAGTTGACAAAGAGAAAGCTTCGCGACTCGGACTCTCTTCTGCTACCATATCCACTTACCTCCGTAACCGCGTGACGGGTATGTCTTGCGGTTACCTCAAGGACGATGGTTCTGAGTACGATATCCTTGTTCGTCTCCAGGAGAAAGACCGTAATTCTATCTCTGACATCCTTGACTTCACTATCCCGACACCTGCCGGCAAGAAAATCAAACTCAGCGAGGTTGCTTCTATCGGTGAATATTGGGCTCCACCTACCATCGAGCGTAAAGCTCGCCAACGTATCGTAACCGTTAGCGTAACGCCATATAAGACTTCTCTTGGTGAACTGGCTAAGCAGGTAGAGGCTAAGGTCTTGCCGCAACTCGACCTGCCTGTGGGCTACTCTGTGAACCTCGGCGGTAGCTACGAGGATCAACAGGATACCTTCAACGACCTTGTCCTGCTCGGACTGCTTATCATCATACTCGTTTATATCGTTATGGCTTCTCAGTTTGAGTCTCTGCGAATGCCGGCTATCATCATGTTCTCCGTGCCGTTTGCCCTTTCAGGTGTCATAATTGCCCTGTTGATTGGCGGACGCTCACTTGATATGGTCGGAGCACTCGGAGTTGTACTGCTTGTCGGTATTGTTGTTAAGAACGGTATCGTGCTCGTTGACTACATTAATCTTATGCGTGAACGTGGATACGAACTCAATAAGGCTATCACCATGTCCGGACGAAGCCGTATACGGCCTGTCCTTATGACGGCGTTTACTACTGTCCTCGGTATGATTCCTATGGCAGTTAGTGCCGGTGAAGGTGCAGAAATGTGGCAGCCGCTCGGTATCGTCGTGATCGGTGGTCTGACTGTTTCTACATTCCTTACTCTCTTTGTCGTTCCTGTCCTCTACGGACTCATGTCCCGTCATGGAGACCGCGACAAACAAGAGGCGCTCCGTAAGAAATTCATCTTCATGGATCTTAAACTCAAAAACGAAAAGGAGAAATAACTATGCAATCAGTAATGATCATATTCAATCAATCCAACACCGGGCGTGTCGAGTACATGCTCGACGTGTTGGGCATCAAAGGCTTCACTTTCTTTGAACAGGTGCAGGGACGTGGCACTAATGGCGGCGAACCACGTCGTGGCACGCACGCTTGGCCTGAGATGAACTCGGCTGTCATAACCGTTGTTCCTGACGAACAGGTTGAGCCTTTGCTTGAGGCTGTACAGAAACTCGACCTGCGTAATCCCGAGATAGGTGTCAAAGCCTTCTCATGGACTATCAATCAACTCGTCTAAGCAATTTTATTTGCACGATTAAGAAAAAAGCAGTAACTTTGCGCCAAATTTTTGAAATAACAACTAACAATCATGATTAAAGTACAATATCAAGACGGCAGTGTGCAGTCTTTTGAGTGGGAAGATGCCGAGGCTAAGCATGCTTTCTGGCACTCCAGTTCTCACCTTATGGCTGAGGCTCTGCAGGAACTCTATCCCGGCATCCAGTTCGGTATAGGTCCCGCTATAGAGAATGGCTTCTACTACGACGTCATGCCCGCTGAGGGTCAAGTTATCAAGGAGTCTGACTTTGAGGCTATTGAGGCTAAGATTATGGAGATCCAGAAGCGTAAGGAGTCTATCGTCCGCAGCGAAATCTCTAAGGCTGATGCCCTCAAGACTTTCGGCGACAAGGGACAAACATATAAGTGCGAACTTATCTCTGAACTCGAGGACGGAACCATCACTACTTACACTCAGGGTAACTTCACCGATCTCTGCAAGGGTCCGCACCTGCTGAGCACAAGCGATATTAAGGCTGTCAAAATAACCTCTTGCGCTGCCGCTTACTGGCGTGGCGACGAGAAGCGTCCTATGATGACCCGTATCTACGGTATATCCTTCCCAAAACGCTCTATGCTCGACGAGTACCTTATGCTCCTCGAGGAGGCTAAGAAGCGCGACCACCGTAAGATTGGCAAGGACCTCGACCTCTTTATGTTCTCTGACATGGTCGGTAAGGGTCTGCCTATCTGGTTGCCCAAGGGAACAGCTCTCCGTCTGCGTCTCGAGGATTTCCTCAAGAAGATTCAAAAACGCTATGGCTACCAGCAGGTCATCACTCCGCATATAGGCTCCAAGAATCTCTATGTCACCTCAGGTCACTGGGATCACTACGGTAAGGACTCTTTCCAACCCATCACCACTCCTGAGGAGGGCGAGGTTTATCTGCTCAAGCCTATGAACTGCCCGCACCACTGCGCTATTTTCAAGAATAGTCCGCGCAGTTATAAGGACCTGCCGTTCCGTTGTGCTGAGTTTGGTACTGTCTATCGCTACGAGCAGTCAGGCGAATTGCACGGACTGACACGTGTACGCTCCTTCACTCAGGACGATGCACATATCTTCTGCCGTCAGGACCAGGTTAAGCAGGAGTTTATTCGCGTCATGGAGATTATCAATATCATCTTCCGTGCGCTTAACTTCGAGAACTACGAGGCTCAGATATCACTTCGTGACCCCAAGAATACAACCAAATATGTCGGCTCAGACGAAGTCTGGGAGCATGCTGAGAATGCTATCCGTGAGGCTTGCCGTGAGATGAACCTGCCCGCTACTGAGGTTGAGGGCGAGGCCGCTTTCTATGGTCCTAAGCTCGACTTTATGGTCAAGGATGCTCTCGGCCGTCGTTGGCAACTCGGTACTATCCAGGTTGACTATAACCTACCTGAGCGCTTTGAGCTTGAGTATGTCGGCGAGGATAACCAAAAGCACCGTCCCGTCATGATCCACCGTGCTCCGTTTGGTTCTATGGAACGCTTCGTGGCTGTGCTCATCGAGCATACTGCCGGTAAGTTCCCGCTCTGGCTCACGCCCGACCAGGCTGTCGTGCTGCCTATCTCTGAGAAGTCTAACGACTATGCTTGGAAGATTAAGTCTATTCTTGAAGCCCAGGATGTACGTGTCCTCGTTGACGACCGTAACGAAAAGCTCGGACGTAAGATTCGTGACAACGAACTCAAGCGTATCCCATATCTGCTCATCGTCGGTGAGAAAGAGGCAGAGCAGGGTATTATCTCTGTTCGACGCCAAGGTTCAGACGAGAAGAGTACGATGACTATCCAGGAGTTCGCTGACTTCGTCAAACGTACTGTGGACGAGCAAATGAATGCATTTTAATGTTTAACCTATTAAATACTTAAATTATGAGTCTCGAAGATTTGAAAGCCGTGTTCTTGCACGTGGTAAAAGACAATTTCTGCAACCTCAATGGTCGTGCTTCACGCTATGAGTTCTGGTGGTTCTTTGTTATCGTTCTCATCCTCAACTGCATCAGCAGTATCTGCGACGCTATCTGCGGTCTGCCCGGTGTTCTCAGTGGTATCCTCAGCCTTGTGCTGTTGCTCCCGCAACTTGGTTTGGACGTACGTCGTCTCCACGACATCAACCGTTCAGGTTGGTGGCTGCTGCTCTGCATCATTCCTGTTATCGGATGGATTATACTCCTTATCTGGGCTATCCAACCCGGCGACGAGGCTGCTAACGACTACGGAGAAGTACCTGCTATACCTGCCGCAGATGTGAAAGAATAATTCCCGTGGCTATACTTACATTAAGGCTTTCGACTACGTCGGAGGCCTTTTTGTTTGCAGGGTAGGTTGGTATCCGAACGGCATCTGTTAGTAGTGCTCTCACTTCCGGTGATATTCCATTCCCCTCACTCCCCATCACCACCAAACATGTCTCACCACTCTTCACTCTCAACTCTTCACTCTTAACTCTTAACTCATCCCCATCCAGCACCGTGCCGATAATTCTTAAATCTTCATTCTTCCATACCTTCAGATCGTGCTTCTCTGAAGCTAAGAATCTTAAATCTTCAATCCAATCTACCAGATTGGTGTAGTGCACTTCCACTCTTCCCAGACTACCCATTGTAGCTTGTACCACCTTCGGGTTATAGCAATCTGCTGTATCTGGCGAGCACACTATATGTTTCACGCCAAACCAATCGCAGGTCCTTATTATCGTTCCCAAATTCCCCGGATCCTGCACTCCATCCAGCACCAACACCAAATCATCATTCTTCCATCTTAAATCTTCATTCTTCAATCTTAAATCTTCAATCTTCAATCTTAAATCTTCAACGGAGTGTTTTTTAAACACTCCTATCTCTCCCTGCGGCGTCTTCATCCCACTCATCTGTTCTATCTCCGTATCACTCGCCCACACGCACTTCCCCTCTTCACTCTTCCATACCTTCAGATCGTGCTTCTCTGAAGCAAAGAATCTTAAATCTTCAATCTTCAATCTTAAATCTTCATTCTTAAATACTTTGAGCACCGGCTCAAAGTACCTCTCCAGCTCCTCTATGCACTTATGTCCTTCGGCAACGAATAATCCTGCCTCGTCGCGGTTCTTCTTGAGCTTCAATCCCCGCACCATCTTAATCTGTGCTTTGCTTATATGTTCCATAACTTTTCCAATAATCGGCCGCAAAATTACAAAAAGATTTGCATGTATGCAAAAAAAACGCTAATTTTGCGGCGCAAAATTTTTTTGAGAGTACCGATACGATGATATAAATATATTAACTAACCCAATAACGATATGAGTTTACTGCGAGTATTATTAGCAATTATCTTTCCGCCATTGGCGGTTGTTGACCGCGGTTGTGGCTCGGTCTTGATTGTTTTCTTACTGACGCT
>JAGCSQ010000087.1 GCA_017964045.1 Paludibacteraceae bacterium | reverse complement strand
AATCATCGTCTGCGGGTTCTTATCAACGAACTGAGTTTCAATCGCCAACTCGGTGGGATGATATTCATCAATCATCTTCTGCAGGAAGAAAAACTCCTGTTGCAGACGAGCATACTGGCCGTCGAATTTACGCACATCTAATGCTCCAAAGTCAACTATTTCAGCCTTAGCTCCGGCTGTATCCAATAGAGCCCAGCCCATCAGCAATGTACCGGGGTCGATACCAAGAATACGATGTTTCTCTACCAACTTATCTATCATCTTACTCTTCCTCTATCAGATAAACATCCTCGTTTGCCTCATGCATCAGGCATTTCTCACGGGCGTAACGCTCCAAGCTGTCACGATTATGCAGCGCCTCGATCTCATGCTTAGCCGCCTGGATATCAGCATCATACTGGTCGCGCTGACGCTCCAGCACACGTATCTGCCGTGCTCGATGAATGCGACGGATGATACCCTGGTCACCGGCAAAGAGCATAATCAAACCAAAAGCAATCAAGGTGAGCACGTACTTATTGAGCACATACTGTTTCAGAAAATCAATAATATCGTCTTTATTCCATCGCTTCACACTGCAAAAGTAGTGCTTTTTTTTCAATCTCACAAATTTATTTTAGCAACTTATGCATTTTTATTTGCACATGTGCAAAAAATATAGTAACTTTGCCGCGAAAAACTATACACCTTAATATATATATGCAAAATCGTGTAATCAAAAAGGCGATATTATTGTATGCCATGACGCTCTGTTTGGGATACATTGGAGCGCAAACACATGTCGTAATCGACAATCCCGCGACCTGGTCAGCATCCAGTCTTAAAGGCTATAGCGGAGACATTATCTTTGACGTGCCGCTGTATGTGTGCGGCTATAGTTCAGAAGGACTGATTGTCTCTCCACGCAGAAACTACGTGCCTACAAATCAGGAGTTTCCGAGAACATCCGGTTATAACGACTTCTCAAAAGTGAATGTATCGGGCAACATGATTCTGACGGATTACTCGGGTTATGAGGCGCCAATCAGAACCGGTATGCGCATTCATAATCTCAGGGCCAGTTACTCAGGCGGAACATCGATTAGGTTCACCAGCGGCGAGTGGCGTGGGAACTCACGCACAGACCTTATGAACATGGATATTCATGCTGCCGTTGGCAAGACAGAGGCCAATAAAGACTCCATGCTTATCATCTGCGGCATGAACGTAGAGAACTATGATGCCAGAACATCATCGACGGACAATAAGCGCATGAAAGCACGCAAGGCATTGGCTAAGATAAATGCCGATATATATGGATTGGCAGAGCTTCGTCCGGGAGAGGAAGCAATAAAGGAAATCACTGATTATCTGAAGAATAACCTGCATAAAGAATATACTTTTATCGGTGATGGTTCTACCTACTCTTCCACAGGACAAAAGGTAGGATTCATCTTTGACAAGAATAAGGTTTCGCTTGTAGGTGTGGTTCAAGAGACCAATGTCGGCGTTACAGGTCGTAAGAAGATGATTGCCTTCCGTGATAATCGCACAGATGAGATATTCATCTATTCCATCAACCACTTCAAAGCCAAGGTAAGCACAGGAGCTACAGGTATCAATATGGACCAAGGTGACGGACAAGGAGCATATAATCCAGACCGCGTCAACGAAGCACGTGCTATCATGTCAACATATAGCTACGAGCGCAGTCAGGTCAGCGACCCTGATATATTGATTATGGGTGACCTGAATGCTTATGCCAAGGAAGATCCGCTGACCTTCCTACATAAGAGCGGTATGATAGACCTGCACCGTCAATTCCATGCAGATTCGAGCTACAGCTACACCACCAGAGGTGGTAGTCAGTTTGGTTACTTAGACCATGCTCTGTGCAGCAAGTCGTTATTGCCGCAGGTTACAGGTATGCTGGCATATCACATCAACTCTGACGAAAGAGACAGTTATAGTGGCGACAACAGCATCTTCCGCTGCTCTGACCACGATCCGATTGTTGTAGGACTTAAGCTCAACAGCTCTGCAGCCACACCGACGCTAT
This sequence comes from Paludibacteraceae bacterium, assembly GCA_017964045.1. Lineage (GTDB taxonomy): Bacteria > Bacteroidota > Bacteroidia > Bacteroidales > Paludibacteraceae > Colicola. Next base: position 1,594 of record JAGCSQ010000087.1, on the reverse strand, counting down.
CCGTTTCTAATATCGTCAACAGCGATAATGTATCCGTGGATGGCAACCTGATTACGATACATAATGCCAAACTGACTAATCTGCCGGCATTCTACAAAATATACGATACCAACGGCACCAAGATTCAGGAAGGCGAGATACTAACCAACAGTCATAGCATCGGTATGCCCAGAACTCCGGGTGTTTACTTCCTTTGGGTAATGCATAACAATAGCGACAAAGGTGCCGTTTCACGTCATAAAATCATTGTTTATTAATCATCTGCGATGGACTTGTTTGACGAAATAGATCGAGTAGAAAAGGACGAAGTGCTCTCGCTCCGCAAAGAGCTTGAGGAAGCTAACTATCGTTACTACGTCCTGAATGAGCCTACCATCTCCGACCGCGACTTCGACGAGAAGATGCATCGTCTGCAAGACCTGGAAGCTGCTCATCCTGAATGGGCAGACAAGAACTCGCCTACTCAACACGTGGGTTCTGACCTTGGCAAGAAAGGCTTTGAACAAGTGAACCATCGCTACCCGATGCTATCGTTGGCAAATTCATATTCCAGAGAAGAGATTGAAGATTGGGTGCGTAAGCTGCCGGCAGGAGTGGAGATTGTGTGCGAACTAAAGTATGACGGACTAAGTATATCTCTCTGGTACGAAAAAGGGATACTGACTAAAGCGCTTACCCGTGGCGACGGCACCAAAGGTGATAACGTGATAGACAATATCCGTACTATCAGGGCTATTCCGCAACGGCTGAATCAGGATAACGCGCCTGCATATATGGAGATGCGAGGTGAGGTATTGTTACCGTGGGAGAGTTTTGAACGCCTGAACCGTGAACGCGAAGCCAATGAAGAAGCGCTCTTTGCCAATCCGCGTAATGCGGCATCAGGAACACTTAAACTGCAAGACCCTAAAGAAGTGGCACGTCGCGGACTGACCTGCTACTTATACTATATGCTTGGCGAGAACTTGCCGGGTGCAACTCACTCAGAGCGATTGGATATAGCACGCAAATGGGGATTCCCGATATCAGATGCCATCAAAGTATGTAAGTCTCTGGACGAAGTGATGGAATTCATTGCCTACTGGGATACAGAGCGTAAGAACCTGCCTGTAGCGACAGATGGCATAGTGTTGAAAGTCAACAACTTGGCACAGCAATCAGAGTTGGGATATACAGCAAAAACACCACGTTGGGCTATAGCATATAAGTTTCCTGCAGAGAAGCAATTGACCAAGCTCAAGCAGATAACTTATCAGGTTGGCAGAACCGGAGTAGTTACGCCTGTGGCTAATCTGGAGCCAGTGCAACTGAGCGGAACAATGGTGCAAAGAGCCACACTGCATAACGAAGACTTTATCCGTTCGCTCGACCTGAGAGAAGGAGATATGGTTTGGGTTGAAAAAGGCGGAGAGATAATTCCGAAAATCACGGGTAAGGAACAAAGTGACGAAGTACAAAGTACAAAGGACTTTTCGTTTCCGGATGTTTGTCCGGAATGTGGAACTCCGCTGGTACGCGTTGAAGGCGAAGCTGCATGGCGATGCCCGAATGAAGAAGGTTGTCCGCCTCAACAAAAAGGAAAGATAGAGCACTT
>JAGCSQ010000006.1 GCA_017964045.1 Paludibacteraceae bacterium | reverse complement strand
TCTATAATCTGTCGCGCCGTCTCGTAACTGCCACTGTAGCAGTGCATTACACCCCTCACATTTGTTTCTCGGAGAATATCAAGGCAGTCCTCTGTGGCATCACGCGAGTGAATCATCACCGGCAGGTTGCGCTCCACAGCCCAACGCAGTTGACGACGAAAAGCATCTTGCTGCTCTGCCTTGTAAGTGGTGTCAAAATGGTAGTCAAGCCCTATCTCACCGATAGCTATCCATGGATGCTTATCCAGCGCCGCTTCCATACGGTCAAGCACATCCTTATAGTCAGCACCCACATTCTCAGGATGCAAACCAATAGCCGGAAAAAGATAATCAGGATAGCGCTCACAGACCTTAGGCACTGCCGTCAATGAATCCAGTTCCGTTCCCGGAACCAGAATAGCCGTAACTCCGGCTGCTTTCTGCGCAGCTATGAAATCATCAAAGTGCTCAGCGTATTGCGGGTCATCAATATGGGCGTGGGTGTCAATCATTTAGTATTGAAGATTGAGGATTGAACTGTCGCCGTAGCTTAGGAAGCGGAAGTCGTGAGCTAAGGCATAATCATATATAGTTCGCCAGTCGCCACCAACGAACGCGCTGACCAGTAGCAGCAATGTTGACTTAGGCTGGTGGAAATTGGTTATCAGCTGATTAACTATGCGGAACGTATATCCCGGCTTAATCATAATCTGCGTCTCAGCATGCAGTGTGTCCTGACCGGTTCGGTCGAGCCAGTCAAGGATATTCTGCAACGACTCAGCAGCGCTGAGCGTGTACGATTTCTCGTAAGGCGCGAACTGCGGCACGTGCTGAACGCCCAAAGCGCCAATGAAATAGAGCGACTCCAGCGTGCGCATACTGGTGGTACCCACGGCAACGATATGACCGAGGTTAGCCTTTATATCCGCTATCGTCTGACGCGGCACAGAGATAATCTCGGTGTGCATAACGTGCTCGTTGGCATCCTCAGTCTTGACAGGTTGGAATGTGCCGGCACCGACATGCAACGTCAGTTCTGCCGTTTTAATGCCCCTGCTACGCAGGTTATCCAGCACAGCGTCTGTGAAGTGCAGTCCGGCCGTAGGTGCTGCCACAGAACCCTTGATACGGGAATAGACGGTTTGATAGGTTGTCTTGTCCGACTCCTCAGTCTTGCGGTTGAGGTATGGCGGAATAGGCAGTTCACCAAGCTCATCAAGTATCTCTGCAAAGGATAGCGATGCGTCGTCCCACATAAAGCGCACCGTATGTGTATTACCCGTCGTTGCCAGTCGTTCAGCCTTGAGCGGCCCCACCTGCAAGATGCCATCCTTCCACTTCTTAAGGTTGCCGATCATGCACTTCCACGTGCAACCGGTGGTGGAGGAAAGGCTCAGCTGATAGTCGTGCGGCTCAATAGGCTCCAAGCAAAAAACCTCTATACGAGCACCTGACGGCTTATGAAAAACAAGGCGGGCCTGTATTACGCGCGTATTATTATATATAAGTAGTGCTCCGGGTATAATATAGTCGCCTACATTATAGAACCTGTCCTCACTAACCTTGCCGTCACGATAGACCAGCAGTTTAGAGTGGTCACGCTCCGGCAACGGGTACTTGGCAATACGCTCGTCCGGCAGAGGGTAGTTATAATCAGAGATACTGAGCATTTCGTTTACCGGCAAATAGTTCGTAGCAGTTGAAGTGGCAATCCAGTTCACCATTCAGCAGCCGCAGCCGTTTAGACGGCTTAAGGCCTATGCACTTGAGGGCATCCTCGTTGGAGGATAGTATCCAAGCCGTAGCACCGGTGAACGAATGCTTGAGGGCAGTGCCTATCTCACGATAGAGCTGCAGCACATCTTTGTTTTGAGCGAGACGCTCACCGTAAGGCGGATTGAACATCACCAAAGGTGATTGAGATTGGATATTTGAGATTTCTTGGATACGTATCTGGTGCAACGAGATAAAACGCTGCTGACCGGCAGCCTTGACATTCTGCTCTGCGGCACGGATAGCGTAGAACGAAGCATCTGAGCCGTAGATATGATGCGTAAACGGTCGCTCAAGCGAGTCGTCGTTATATATTTCTTCAAACAAGTCAGCATCAAAGTTATTCCACTTTTCAAAGCCAAAGCCCTGACGGAACACGCCGGGCGCTATGTTCTGCGCTATGAGCGCAGCCTCGATGAGGAAGGTTCCCGAACCGCACATAGGGTCGTAGAAGTCGGACTGTCCATCCCACCCTGCCATCAGCAGCATGCCTGCTGCCAGAGCCTCGTTGATAGGTGCTTCGGTCGTTGCTACACGATAGCCGCGCTTATGCAGCGACTCGCCTGACGAGTCAAGGGATATCGTCACTTGCCGCTCGGCGATATGTACGTTCAGTTGCAGGTCGGGATTAGTCAGTTTGACATTAGGTCGCCTACCCTCACGTTCTGTCCAGTAGTCAGCAATAGCGTCCTTGACGCGATAGGCCACGTACTTAGAGTGGCGGAAGGTCTCGGAATAGACAGTAGTATCAATGGCAAAACCTGTATCCACAGACATAAACTGCCGCCAGTCCAGGCTCTTGGCCTTACGATAGACTTCGTCGGCATCATTGGCAGTAAACGACGCTATCGGCACGAGCACACGCGATGCTGTGCGGAGCCACATGTTAGCGCGGTAGAGAGTAGCCAAATCGCCCTTAAAGGAAACAGCGCGGCGCTCCGGGCGTATGTCCGTTGCGCCTATCGCTGTTAGCTCTTGAGCCAATATAGATTCAAGACCCTTAAAGGTCTTAGCGACCATTTGAAAGTTGTCCCAGTGCATTGTATGCCTTACCGTCGCGGATGATAATGAGTTGGCCGTTATGGATGAGTTTGTGTACGTCCTTTTCGGCAGCTTTGTCGAGCACCTCTTCAATAGCTGCAGGAGCACCCGGACCTGCCTTAACGCCGAAACCACCACGTGCATTGGCCTTACGAACGGTAGCAGTAGCAGCAAGATCATTTACATTCAGGTTGCTACCCTTCAGCATCTCGCATTGACCATCGTTTTCAACCAGGTAAATACCATCGGCATCGATATTGTCAAGGTCGCACTCGGCCTGTGTAGCAATAGCAGCCGGATCCCATGAACCGAAGAAGTTAGCATAGCTATATTGAGCAGTTTCTGTTGCGTCCAGAACGGTCTCCAGATCCTGAGTAACATTATTGTCCTTCTTGTCAATAAAGGTTACCACGTTGGTTGACGGAGTAAGAATAGTACCGTCTGCGAGGTGAGTGTTATACTCGCCGAATACAGGCCAAGCGCCCTTGCTCATCAACTCTTTGGTCCAACGTTCAATCTGACCTGATTTCGTGAAACCGAAGTTGCCTGCGCTGTAGTCAACCAGTGTGTTAAGGAATACGCATTGCGGCTTGTTATTCCATGCACGACCGAGGCTGACCGTAGGACATTCACTCATGAGCGTACAACCCTCGAATACATAACCCTTGTCTGTTGTCTCTGCGTTGCTGGCTGTTACGGCAACTTCTCCACCACCGGCTTTTTTACGCTTTTCGCAGTAGAGCAGATTGTTCTTGAAATAAACATTACCATGACCACAGATATAGTCCACTGTACCGTGAATCTCGCAGTCTTCAAAGTAACGATATTTGCCGCTCATATTGCTATAGTATGTATCTTGGTGACTTAACAGGCGAACGTTCTTGCAAACGGTATTGCCGGCTCTGTCTTGCAGAGCTACAGCAACGCCATCGTCATTCTTATAGTAGTCAAAATCGTTCTGGAGTGTCAGGTCCTGAAGATAAGTATTGTCAGCAGTGATGAGCAAGGTTGCTGTAGAACCGATGCCCGGCTCAACAGACTTGTTCTTGATGATAACGCCTTCCATCGACTGACCGATAAGCGATATATTGCTTGCACTGATAGTTGTGAGAGTTGTTTCTCCAAGGTCGTATGTTCCATCCGGAACGAAGATCTTAGTATTACCCTCGGCATTAGCGCTAACAATAGCCATAATCAACGAAGCAGCATCATTAGCCGGAACCATATAGTAACCGGTAGTAGCATCTTTCTCCACGAAGTCAAGTACGTTATAAACAATTATTTTGTGTATGTACTGTGGTCCTGCAGTCCACTCTATCTTCAGAGTACCTGCTTCACCCGGATATTGGCAAACAAATTGTTCTCCGTCAGGAGTAGAATGATATGTAATTGACTTGGAGTCCAACTGTGTTTCATCAGGATTATAAACTACAACAGTTCCACTACTGGATTCTGTGCAGAGCTCAATAACAATAACCGCTTTACCGGCAACGTCCACATGGATTCCTCCGTTCCAAGCGAATGACCAGCCATGTTTGGTGTCATGGAAAGCGCCGTTAAAGGCACTGATTGTCTCATGGTCTTCCGGATAGAATGATTTTTTACGGAAGTCATAAGTTTGAATTGAACCAACAGTAACCGTCTCAACAGGAGTTACCAGAGCTTTAACGGTAGTATTGCCTGTAACGGCATCTGTAGCAACTACCTTAACACCATTGTTATATACCCAGCCACGGAATACTTGTCCGTCAGGGATAGTGAGGTCGGCAACGGTATATGGAACCTCACCAATCGGGTCGCCCTCGTACAAATTAACTTTACCGAGTTCGTTTCCGTTTTGGTCTCTGTAAGTGATGACAGCTTCCTGAACCTCAGTAGCCTCTGCCTTGAAGTAGTTCATGTACTGGCACGGGCCAAATGTCAATGTGTCAGGTCCACCTACGTAAATATAGGTAAACACATTTTGGGGTGTGCTTGCGCCATAGCAACCTGCCTGAGGATAGACGAGACTTTTGATTATAGCACCTGTCTTATCCTTAACAGGAATAACTTGATCGCCATAAGCGCAGTCACCGAGAGTGAACTTAACTGTTCCGTCAACAGGAACGGTGATTGTGAAACCACGATAGCCGTGTTGGTCGGTGTCAGCTGTTCCGCTGTAGGTTACGCCATCAGGAACAGTACCTTCATACTCGCCGGTAGGCATACTCTCCATAACCATCTCGAAGTCCACAAATGTACGTGGAACATCCTCGATGAACTGAACCTTGCAGAGCACACCTTCTGTACCAGTCAAGCGCTCAATATAGATACCTGTCGCGTCGGCAGGCAGATTAACGCTTACTGTACCACCGGGTTCAACAGCATCCGTATCGGCAATCTTATCGCCCTTAACAGGATTAGCACCGGAAGCCTTTGTTCCGCGATACACGGTAACGGCATAAGTATTTTGGGTTTTTCTATCGCCAATAACCATACGCAGTTTGCCGGCAACAGCAGCTTTCTCAAAATAAGCCCAACCGGATGAATTGAGTTTAACACCATTCAGGCCGTTGTTGGCACTTGGTGCATCATTAACGTATCCGCTATAGAAGAATCCGTTATCTTCATACGGAGTGGTTGTAGGAATCTTTTTGTTGGTATAATCCCACAAAAGGTCGTTCTCTCCTGCCCAAAGGCATGTGCTCAGGCTAAGAGCAGTTACGAATAAAAATAATTTCTTCATGTGATTGATTGTTTTTAATGGTTTTTATTTTGGTTGTTTATGTTTTTACCAATTCACGCTGCAAAGATACTGCTAAATTTGCATGTATGCAAATAATTTTGAATAAAAATCACTTTTGCAGCCCAAGGGCGTTATATGACTTGCCATCACGGAGGATGAGCAGCTGACCGTCACGGAGAATCTTGATTGCTTTGGCGTTGGCACTGACGTCGTCAAGTGCTGTCGGGTCAAAAGCCATACCATTGATAACTACATTCTTCACTCAGATGTACTTGCCGGTCTTAGCTTCGGCCAAGTCATGCCACGGCAGAATGCGTACATGCAAGGTCTGCCCGGCAGGTATAGTCAATGTCGGCGTTAGCGAGAGGGACTCGGCAGTGAAATTAGCCATGTGTACTTTTTCTGCAATTGTCGTAACATTGATGAAGCCATCTCCGAAGCCTGTGTTGATATGATAGCACATGGTTCCTGTACTGTGTGCTGCAATGTCCATAGATATACCTGTGATACGCACGTCCATCGTGCCGGGAGCAGTGATGGCAAAGTCCAGATAGCGGCTCGCATTCTCATCTATCTCGTTTGCGGGCCACGCTATCTTTGCGCCATTTTCATTTGCATTGTGGAAACGAATCATTGAAGCGTTAGTATCATCACCAATAGTGAAACCCGATTGGTAGTTATTTGCCATCATGTTGTTCATCACGAAAGCAGCGCTGACAGGACCTTCAACAACTGCATCAGTTACGGGAATAGCACCCAACGTCCATGTAGCGCTGACAGCGGCTCCGCCATCAAGCGATATGACTGATGCAGTAACAGGTACGACAAGGCGGATATCGCCTGAGGTGACTACCACCGAGTCCTCAGCATCACCTGCCGTGGTGTAGTTAGCACGGATATGCAGTTTTTGGAACAGGCTACCGCCTGAGTATGCCACAGACGCTGCGGCAGCATAAGTCTCTTTGTCAAGACTAATCTGCAGGTTCTCGCTGGCAGTGATAGCCAGTGTACCGTCCTCCGGATCAAGGCCGTAGCCGGTGAGCAATATCTCGCGGTTCTGCGCCACGCCGGTATAGGTCTCGCCTATCTCCAGTCTGTCCGGATTAGCGGAAACAGAAGTCGGGATGGTGATGTACTCATCCAAGATACCTGCATTCTTCAATGCTTGTGCAGCCTTGCGGGCGATGAGGTTACCTCCCATGGCATTGGTATGGGTTTTGTCGCCGGCACAGAACAGGAGGTTCAGACATTGCGTTTCGCCATATTGCAAGTAGAGCACTCGGGTGGAGTCGGTCAGGTCGATGAAGGGAACATTCTTCTCTGCAGCCACCACCTTCATGGCCTTGACATAACTCATTGTGGAATCGTTTGTCGGCAGGCTTTGGTTCTCGTATAGCACGCCGCCTTCCAGTTTGGAGAACTTATCGCCAAGGTCGTGCTGACCATTACGTTTGATGCTGTTGCCGCTGAAATAAGCACGGCAGATAGGTCCTACCAGCACAGGAGTAACGCCCAGAGCACGAGCTTCATCAATGAAGAGTCGCAGGTAATCACGGAAGGTCGTCTGCGGATTAGTGCCACGGGCATCCGTAGGAGCAGGCAGGCTGTTGTCGGAGCAGTACTGTGCATATTCGAGATTGTCCAAACCATAAGTGATGGTACCCTCGTCGTTATGAGCAAACTGGATGAGCAGATAGTCACCTGCTTGCATCTGACTCTTGACGGAAGGCCAGTAGCCTGCACCGGTATAGAATCCGCGTGAGTCAGCACCGGATTTGGCTTTATTATTGACGGTAACAAAGTTAGCATCAAAGAATGAACCGAGGAACATACCCCAACCACGTTTGTCAGTGGTGCCTGGAGTGTATTCTGCCATGGTGCTGTCACCGATAGTGTGGACCTTAATGGCCATTGCGGACAAGCATAGCATTGCCGCAAAAATTAGAGAAAGGAGTTTTCTCATATATCAATATTGTTTAAGCCAAATACCAAAGAATTTTTCATATACCAGATAACTACCATCATCTTGTAGATAAACCAATTCTTTATCCGCCAGATTAAGCAATGCACTTCGAACTGTACTATACGCACCCAACTGGTATTTTTGCAAAAATACATTACTGCCGGGTTCTTTGACGCGGCCTTCCTTAGCTATTGCCCGTAGCACTTGCAATTGACGGTCAGTGATTAGACGACATATCATCTGATAAGACGACATCTCTTCCTGCAAAATCTGATTCAGCGTCTGCAATATCGTGTTATAATCTATTTGTTCTACACCGCTTTGATAAAGACGGTTGAGTAAACTTTGTATATTCCATGTATAGCCGTCAACAAGCGTATATAGCTCATGGAAGGTTTCCTCGCTAATACGTTGTCCATTTGCAGAAAGATGTTTAGCAGCAAAGGCATAGTATTTGCCTTCGTCAATGACATCAATATGCATCATCTGCGTACTACGATAGAAAGGTCGCTTGGCAGATGCGAACATTTCCGTCATGATATGTCTCTTACTGCCGGCAAAAATAAAATGCACATTATGTAATTGCTGGATGTATGTACGCAAGAGCGCTTCCATTTTTACATCTTTGTATTCCGTGATTGTTTGGAACTCGTCAAGTGCCACATAACAGGGCTTTTCGGAATTCTCCAGGTATGTAAAGATCTGCTGTAAGGTCCATTCCTCACGCTGCGGTTGAATATCTATCATACATTGCGGCATGCCGCTAATCGGATCAACTCCAAACACGGGTCGCAGAGTGCCAAAGAAATGTGTAATCTCCGACCACACGCGCTCCGAAAACGGAGTAACACGTTGCGTAAGCACTTCCTGTACAAAGAGTCTTGTGAATTCCTGCAGATTAGAGGTACTGAAAAGGTCAATGTAGAAACACTGCACATCTGTGTGGTTCAACGATTGAAACAGGTGCTTGATTAAGCCGGTCTTACCGACACGACGCGGACTAATAAGCGTCACATTACGCCCATTAGATAAGGCGTCTCCCAATTGTTTTGTTTCAACAGAGCGGTCGCAGAAGTACTCCGGTCCCATATAAGCGCTCACTGAAAATGGATTCAAAATAGCAGTATTCGTTTTCATAAAATATTGATTTTGAGCATTTTATTTGTAACGAAAATTTCGTCACAACTTTTTCGTCACAACTTTTTCGCTGCAAAGGTACTGTAAAAAATCGGATTGCACAAATATTTGATGATTTTTTTGAGGAAATCGGACGAGTCGGACCAATCAGACGAGGCAGACGAGGCGAACCAAGAAGACGAGTCAGACGAGGCAGACGGGTCAGACTTGTCTGGGAGATTATTCTTTCGACAGGGATGATAGGATAAAGCCGTAGAGAGTTGTGGGTGGTTTAGGGAGTTTCTGTTTGGGTATGTAAGGGATACGTTGCGGAGCGCGTTGCTGAGCAAGATAAGACTCAGTGATTAGCTGTTGTTACGTCTGCCATAATGATAGTATTTATTAGGTTTATATTGGTTATTCTTGTAGTCCCTTCATAGCATCGGTGACCTTTGATTTACATTTGGGTTATCTTTGCGTCACCTTTGGTTGACCTTTGGGCGACCTTTGGGCGACCTTTGGGGCACCTTTGGGAAAGGTGGCTCTGAAAAGAGACTGCAAAGGTAGTGAAATTCTATTAATTTTGCGTATGTCAAAAATTATATGTACCTTTGCAGGCGGAATTTAAAAACAAATGAGTATGAAACGTTTTATTCTATTGTTTTCGGTGGCGGCGATGCTGATTAGCTGCAACAGTGAGGCAGGACGTGTACTGCCGGCAAAGGAGAATAAGTATCTGCAGTTGGGTCAGGAGATTGCTCACAGCGAAATGAGTCATAACCCGGCACTCTGGACCTGCGACGGAGCGACCAGCCCTAAGTGGGAATATACGCCAACGCTGATAGCACGGGCGTTCTTAGAGATGTACGATGCCACCAAGGACACCGCTTATCTGGGGCATGTTCAGCGCTTTGCGGACCTGTTCATCGGTGAGGACGGCAGCATCCTGACCTACAAGAAGAGCCTATATAATATGGACCGCATACAAGGCGGAAACTTCCTGATACTGCTCAATGAGATTAGTCCAAAGCCGCAGTATGTGACGGCTATTGAGACACTACGTGAGCAGCTGAGTGAGCAACCCCGCACCAGCGAAGGCGGATTCTGGCACAAGCAGGTTTATCCTAATCAAATGTGGCTGGACGGCCTATTCACCGGCACAACATTCTATGCCCGTTATGCAGCATGGAAGCCCGAACCGGAGGATTGGGCAGATGTGGCAAATCAGTTCATTACCGTGGACAAGCATACGGTTAAGGCTAACGGACTGAACTACCACGGCTGGGACGAGAGTCGTCAGATGGGATGGAGCAATCCTGAAACAGGTTGCAGCCCTGAGACCTGGGGACGAGCAGAAGGCTGGTACGTGATGGCACTATGCGATGTGCTGGAGTTGATGCCTAAAGATGTTGAGGGCAGAGATAAGTTGTCGGAGATACTGAATCGCGTTATGGCTGCTCTGCTGACGGTGCAAGACCCTGCAACCAAACTATGGTATCAGGTGCCTGACCGCGGAGGAGAAGAGGGCAATTACCTGGAGAGCACCTGCTCGGCTATGTACTGCTTTGCAATGGCTAAGGGCGCACGATTGGGTGTGCTACCAAAGAGCTATAAGGCAGAGGCTGAGCGCGTTATGGACGGACTGAAAGAGCACAAGATTATCAAGAACGACGACGGTACGCTGTCGCTCATCGACTGCTGCGCTGTAGCCGGCTTAGGCGGTAATCCTTATCGCGACGGAACATACAGTTACTACGTCAACGAGCGTATTCGCCACGACGACCCCAAGGGTATTGGTCCGCTGATGTTGGCGCTGATAGAACTGAGCAAATAGCGAAAAAGACGAGTTTTTTCCAATTATTTGCACTTTTTTTTGGTGGATTAAGAAAAAAGCAGTACTTTTGCAGCCGCTTTCGTGAAAACGAGAGCAAGGAGAGATGGCGGAGTGGTCGATCGCGGCGGTCTTGAAAACCGTTGACCTGACAGGGTTCGGGGGTTCGACTCCCTCTCTCTCCGCAACAACATACGGGGGTCATTTTAGGCCCCCTTATATTTTTGGAGAAGGACAGGGCCTTCTCAGCCCAACGAACGGGAGTTCTTAGCTCGGCAAAGCCTCGCACGATTATTGCCGTGCAATTTTCTCCGACACTGCGTTCTGTCGATTATTGCCTATGGCAATCTTCGAATCCCTCATAAACAAAACAAAAGCATTTTGGCAACCTTATTCTTTTGGAGAAGGACAGGGCCTTCTCAGCCCCACGAACGGGAGTTCTTAGCTCGGCAAAGCCTCGCACGATTATTGCCGTGCAATTTTCTCCTACACTGCGTTCTGTCGATT
>JAGCSQ010000086.1 GCA_017964045.1 Paludibacteraceae bacterium | reverse complement strand
GCATTTTTTTCAATGAACGGGATGTAATCAAAGAAGAGGTCGGCATCAAAAAAGGGCGAGGTAGTCCCCACCCTGATTAACTGAAGATATTGTGGTTTGTTTTGGAGTGTTCATTGTACTCCATTAGGATTTGTTTGATGCGTTTGCATGCACTCTTGTCGAGGCACTTTGCGGTTAGTTTGCCTCCTACTGCTTGGATAGTGATGTCCGCACCGATGAGATGTTGGTCAATCACTACCCTACGGATAAACCGGAAAGCCAAAGAGTCCTCGTCCACACCGATGAGGTACTTATTACGCTTACTAACCGTGATGGTTTGTTCGTCGGTATCGATTTCTATATTCCACGGCGTTAGAATATCCGCCGCATGTCCATTAGCCAGCAATGAGGCTTCGGAGGAAGAAAATTTGTATGTCATAGTTTATTGTCTTTTGTTAATAAAATTATTTGCTCCTTGTATGATTCCCGTTACAGTATCCAATGCTTTTTCATCAAACTCGCCAAATATTTTGCGTAATTGCTCCTTTGCCTCATTTTGAATATCTATTGTTATGCAAGATGCTAAAGCAGAAATAGCTGCCATAAGGGATAATTCATCATCTGTGAGTCCGAAAGGAAGTGTATCAGGTAGCAAATCTAATGGTAGAATAAAATAACCAAGAGTGCCAATAATCATTGCTTTTTCTTTTAAATTGACCTCTCCTGATTTCAGCAGATAAAATAACAAAAAAACAGGATAAAGAACGGTTGCTCCTATTGATTTTCCGAACTTACCTATTTTCTGCCACAATTCACTTTCCGAAAAATATTTCTCGTACAAATTAAGGTTGGCAGTAATATCTTCCAACTTCACCTCTGGAATTGAGGCCTTAATTTTATTTGTGCCATCAGATACTTTTTGAGACGCAACAGAAGCCGTTTGTTTAATCGAATCAAGAAATCCCATAAATATGCTATTTATACTGTTTGTATTGTTCGGATAATTCGGATAGTTTAGTCTTGAACTGGCGATCGCCATTAAGAAATCCTCCGGCGAGCTCTTTTGCATCAGCAAATAGGCTATTAACCTTGCTTTGCCAAGCATTAGCCAATTCTTCCGAATTTGTTACTATTGCTTTCTGAGTCAGCTCATCCAGATTATCAACCACTTTCCCAGCCATTCCTAATGTAGCCACTTTAGCTGTCATAGAAATAGTTTTTATCACTACCTTTCCAATGTTTGCGGCCGTTTTTAATGCTTTAGAAGAAAGGTCTTTTCTCGTGTAAGGAAGCGAATGTGCAATCAGATTAAGCATTGTTTCCTTGTCAGAAGGAGAAGAAATGCTGCTAATATATGTCAGTTGAGCTCGGTGGAGTTTATCTCTATCGCCGCTTTCCAATTTCTTACTCGAGTAGTCGCATAGTATTTCGTATTTTTGGAATGTTTGCGTTACAGAATCACTTGCCGAATATAAATTGGAATGGATGACCTCATTTACTTCTTCCGAACTTATGTTTTTATTTTTAGATGATGGCTTCCCCTCCTCTTTCTGCGTTTGTTGTGGAGTTTGAGGGAGTCGGCTTTCGATAATCATATCCAGTTCATCCTCACTGATATCATGTTTTGCTGCTTCAGCACGCAAAACAGATAATTCTTTTTCAGAAACCTGACCATCTTTCAGGGCAACCTGCAAAAGTACTTCTAATTTTGCCGGAAGTTCAAAAGTCGGCTCTTGTTTCTTACTAAAAAGTCCCATATTTTTATAGTTTATTATTTGATTGTTAAATACAAATCTGCTTTATTGTTATCTTTATTAGTTATTTGCAAATAAAACGATTTCTGAAAAAATAAGTGTATGTTATAATTGTATGAATTCCTTAACTTGTCGTCCCATTTCTAACAATTCGTGTCTTTTATACAAGCAGTAACTTCCCATATTTGTGCTAATACCAATGATAGGTGGCATATTGGGTTGACGGGTAGATATCCAAATAGTGGACTTGTTGAATTTATATGCTTGATAAGGTTGTGCGCCAAGATTAATACAAAGATTAAAGTAGTCAAAGTTTGTACTTCCATTGACTATAATGGCTTCTGGTTTGATAATATCTATCATTTCCTGCAGATGTTTGTTTATCCACTGTGACAGGCCTTTGATAGCCATTATTTTAGTATCAATTTTCGTAAATGTGGTTTTGGTAGAGAAAGGCAGCAAATCAATATGGATTGCCTGATAGTTGGCCTCACCGTAAAAACTTGCATCTAAACCATTCAGGAAATCTTCAATACGGCCTTGTTGAACTTCTTCTTTCTCATTTTTAGGGTCCTTACCAAACCAATTCGTCGATGGATTGTTAAAGAAATAATTATTATAATCTTTTGCTAATGCCTCAATATCTCTTTCTTTTTTTACCCATTCTTTACAATAGGGGATACGAGGGTCGTCTTCCGGCAAATCTGGTCTATTTGGATTTGCACTTACAACGAGCATTTTTGGGGTGTCAGAGTCTATGTTCCCAAACCAAAGTACAGGAGGTATGTCACGAAATTCGTTTCCTATATTTTCGTTTCCTTGCAATTCTTCTAACTTGCAGATAGCGTCGTGTATAATTAGGTTAATCATAGGAGATAATATCAATATTATTAGTAAGCAGGGAGCGTTTATGCCCCCTTGCATACAACTTATTTTGGAGCGTTTTTTCGCTCTGCTTTAAGAGTCGCAATTTGTGATTTAATAGAAGCTATTCTTCTTGTTGGATTTGAGGTGTCTGCATGATAAGATTTATCACCTCTACTTTTAAATAGTCTATTTGACTCTTTAGCGCTAGCAAGACTAGCTTTCTCACGTTCAAGTTGCCCTTGGAAACTTGCGATTTCACGATCAATGTCTGATTTTGTTCTTGTTCCAAAAAAGAATCCCATAATTGTCTGCCGTTACCTATACACTGCAAGGTTCATAAAGTCTAATTGCCTACTCTAGATGGTTTTCGGCTTCTCCATTTATAGTCGTCATGACCTATCTCCTTATCGTGTGACTTATCAATTCGGGTGCAAAGGTAGTTCGTTTTGTTCATTTGCACAAAGTCCTTTTTGGTCCTTTTTTGTTTTGCGTTTGCATGTGTCCGCTTTATATAGTACTTTTGCAGCGCTTTTGGCAAGCGTACATGCACAAAAAGCACGAACGGTTCTTGTTCATGCTCTGAGGTCCTAGGATAACCTGTAAATACCAACAAGAAACGCCCGTGCTGTGCAGGGACGCTTGCTTTATTTGTTCTCTAGTATTTACACGGGTTGAAATTTCCTAGGTTTCAGAGCGTGTCGAACAAATAGCAAACGCTATTAATCAATATGTCGTGCGCGGGTATCAACCTTTGCGGGTGCAAAGGTACGAAAAAAATCTGATATATGCAAATAATTTTTAAATTATTCGCAAATTTTACTCCTT
This sequence comes from Paludibacteraceae bacterium, assembly GCA_017964045.1. Classification (GTDB taxonomy): domain Bacteria; phylum Bacteroidota; class Bacteroidia; order Bacteroidales; family Paludibacteraceae; genus Colicola. Next base: position 8,003 of record JAGCSQ010000086.1, on the reverse strand, counting down.
TTGCCGGAGCTCATTCATTAAAAGACTTGTTTTTTGCGTCCAGATATCGAAAATCTGTGAACGGCGTAGTTCATTATCATGGTATAAGTTCATCAGCGAATCACGAATCACCCATCCTGATTGAATCACCGGAGTAATAATCATCCAAATACGCGAACCGGGCGGCAGTTCTACCTCTGCATAATATGCCGGAAGATTATACAAAACGCAGAATGAATCCATCGGCATTTGCTCTGCAGCCACAGCCGCCTGACGGATTGCAGCATAGTGTTGCTCAAAAGCCGTATTCACTCGCTCAAGCATTTGTTGATCCTCTTGTTCGGCAGCATGTCGTTCAATATGAGCAGCATAGAAAAGAGTTGCTGCAAGTGCTAACAAACAGATTGATAATACGATTGGTAAAAAATGGAGCGTTTTGCGGACTATAGCATAACTACGCGGGTAAATCTGCTGCATCAGTTCCTTCGCGCGCGCGTTTTCCTTATTGATGTCATCAATAGATGCGTAGATGCTGTCATCTGTTTCGCTTAGTCCGAAATCAATGAGTTTGACATTGTTGCCGTTACGCGTGATAAGAATATTATCGCCTTTCAGATCACGATGGGTCAGTTGGTGGGCATGGAGGTATTCCAAGGCTTCTCGCAGTTGTTTGGCGACGCGTTCTCTGTTTTTTAGGGAAGGCTTTGTTTGAAGCCAATGAGTAAGTGTTTGACCTTCAATATACTCCTGTACAATACACTCTCCTAAGTTCTCAACGGGTTCGATGGAGTAGGTGGTTGCTATATTGGGATGAGATAACACAATACCAAATCGAAACTCGCGTTGCTGCATCTGACGGTATTCCGTGAGTGCACGATGCTCGGGACGGATGGCTTTGATTAGGAAGCGCCGGTCGTATCGTATTCCACTATAGATAAGACAATTCTTCCGCTCTTGAATGAGCGTAAGGTCAGACCATTCATTATTCCATGTGTCAGAAGTAATGAAGCCGGAGGAACTGGAATAATCAAACTTTGCGGACATAAGTAAGGCCGTGGCGTTTGCCAGCCACGTAGGTTTTAGGGGATTGATGTTCTTGAACCAGGTTGTCGAGATACATTGGGCGATTAACTAAGAAACAAACTGTGTTACATGTGTCGCCGATATGAAGTTTGCTATTCTCAGTTTCTATGATTGTAAAGTTATTGTCTCCTTCAAAACGCAACACTGCGCGTCGGTTTGGTCGCCAAGCAACCTCAACACAATCCCCAGGATGCAATTCGTCTGTGCGGATACCTTCACCTGCAAATGTTTCGCTTTCTTCTTCATGTCTGGTGGAAAGCGAATCTAAGTACTCTTCCCATGAGGTGTATCCTAATAGGCGGCAAAGGATGGAAAGGGTGGTGTGACGCGGCATTTGTGCTCCATCAATGTACCCCCAAAGTCGTTTGAGAGTTGTAGGTGATAGATACTCGTGGCAAGTATCCCAAATTCGCAGATTAAGCCAATCGAAGTCAGTGGGCGTGCGCATTTGCCGCCCCATAAGGTGCTCGATATCTGCACGAAGAGTTACTATTTCGGGAGATTGTTTTGTCAAGGATATTATGTATTTGTTGAGTACGGGTGCAAAGGTAGTGCTTTTTTTACAAACGTGCAAATAAAATACAAAAAAACGCCTGAGGGGACGTTTTTTTATGACCGCAAGCGGGGCTTGCTGTAGGACCACTCCGTTGTTGGACCGGTGCGAAGCACCTGTAGGACCAGCAATAGTCCGATGACGTATTCGGATGCACATAGTAACCACATATCAATAACCTAATAATAACCTAATAATAACCTAATAAAAACATAGTAAATGTCGCATTAAGGATGAAGCGTTTTTGCAGGCATAAAAATACTTTTTCTACTAAAAATCTTGTACATTCCATTTTTTTGTAGTAATTTTGCAGCATGATTACGGAAAAGATAGATAGAATTCAGGTTCAGAGGGTGGGCACGCTCATCAATAACGCACAACGGATTGCAGTCATCAGTCATATATCGCCCGACGGCGACGCTATGGGCTCCAGTCACGGACTTATGCATTGGCTGCGCAGTATCGGCAAAACGGCACAGGTTATCCTGCCCAACGCCGCTCCCGACTTCCTAATGTGGCTGCCAGGAGTGGAAACAACCATCCTCTACGATAAGCAACCCGACGAGGCTGCCGCATGGCTCAACACCGCCGACCTGATCATCTGTACCGACTTCAACGAACCGAAACGTATCGGCGCTCTGGGAGAACTAATCCTCAGCGCTAACGCCACCAAGGTCGTTATTGACCATCATCTTATCACAGACACGGCTCCCGTCGATTATGCAGCCGTGCTGATGAGCTATCCCGACTCACCCAGCGCAAGTGAACTCGTATATCGCCTTATACGCCGTCTGGACGGACAAATCAACCTCGATGCTGCCATCTGTATCTACACGGGCATGATGACCGATACAGGCAATTTCTCATTCAACAGCAACTATCCCGAGATGTACGAGATTGTAGGTCACCTGGTTGCACTCGGTGTTGACAAAGACGATATCTACAACCGCGTATTCAATGCCTGGACGGCAGACCGTATGAAGCTCGTAGGATTCTGCCTCAATAACAAGATGCGCCTATATCCCGACCATCACACCGCACTCATATACATCAGCGGCAAGGAACTGTATAAGTTCCATTTCAAGTCAGGCGACTCAGAGGGCATCGTCAATATGCCGCTGCAGATCAAGGACGTTTATTACTCCGTCTTCATGCGCGAAGACAAGGACAAGATAAAAATCTCTATGCGCAGTCAGGGCGACAGGCCCGTCAACGTCTTCTGCCACGAAGTATTCAACGGCGGCGGACATAAAAACGCATCCGGCGGCGAACACTACGGAACGCTGCCGGAAGCAGTAAGGTTATTCCTCGATAACTACGAGAAATACTTCATCAAATCATAATCGTTTATACGACTCCTGAGAAGCCCATAAACGCCATTGCCAGCAGACCTGCGGTCAACAGTGCAATAGGCGTGCCTTCCATTGCCTTGGGCACCTTGGCCATGGCCAGTTGCTCACGGATACCTGCGAACAGAATCAAGGCTACACCAAAGCCGATAGCCGTTGCAAATGCAAAAATCATACCTTGCAGCAGGTTAGCCTCTGCACCCGGAATCTTAGCTGCCCACGTGCCGTCACCAACAAGAATGGCAACACCCAGGATGCAGCAGTTCGTCGTAATCAGCGGCAAGAATACACCCAAAGCCTGATACAGGCTCGGACTAACCTTCTTGAGCATAATCTCTATCATCTGCACCAACGCGGCAATAACCAAAATGAACACTATCGTCTGCAGGAATCCTATTCCAAAAGCCTCAAGGACATACTTCTGCAACAGATAAGTTACCAGCGTAGCCAGCACAAGCACAAATGTAACAGCTGCACTCATACCTACTGCCGTATCAATCTTTTTACTTACGCCAAGAAACGGGCATATACCCAAAAACTGGCTGAATACGATATTATTGACAAATATCGCAGAGATAATAATCAGAAAATATACCATAGCGCTTTATTATTTACGAAGTTTATTAACTAATGCCATCAGGTAAGCCAAGGCAATAAATGCACCCGGAGCAAGCACAAACAGCAGCATGCCATATACATCGCTGTAGATGTGCAGACCAAAGGCACAACCCGTACCTAACAGTTCACGAATACAACCCAATATGGTCAAGGCTATCGTAAAGCCCAAACCCATACCGATTCCGTCCAATGCACTCAGGCCTACACCGTTCTTAGCGGCAAAAGCCTCGGCACGACCAAGCACGATACAGTTAACCACAATCAGCGGAATAAACAGACCCAAGGTCTCGTATAGCGCCGGCAGGTAAGCCTGCATGGTCAGCTGAACCATCGTCACGAACGTAGCAATAACAACGATATATGCCGGGATATGAACCTTATCGGGGATAAGATTACGCAGCAGGCTGATAACTACGTTCGAGCATACGAGCACGAACAGCGTTGCCAAGCCCATCGACATTCCGTTGATGGCACTGGTCGTCGTCGCCAATGTCGGACACATACCCAGCACCAGACCAAATGTAGGATTCTCTTTGATGAATCCGTTGGTTAATACTTCTAATGGCTTATTCATTGCTTTCTACTTTTTCAGGTTCAACTTCTTCTACTACTTCTGCTTCGGCTTTCTCTTCCAGCACCGTAGCGCCGCTCAGAGCAGTTGCTCCGCTCTGTGCCTCTACCTTAGGCTGGTCGGCATATGCCTTGTAAGCACGGTCGATTGCACGCAGGAATGCACGTGAGGTAATCGTGGCTGCCGTGATAGCGTCTACATCACCACCGTCCTTGCTAACCGTCATATTCGTCTTAACAGGGTCAAGACCAATCACGTTCTGTTTGCCCTTGTCGGTGCGGAACCACTCAACCATATTGGCACCCAGACCCGGAGTCTCGTTCTGCTCAAGAACCTTATAACCGGTGATTACACCTTCCTTGTCAAAACCAATCATCAGGCTGAAACGACCATTGAATCCGTTCGGGTCAAAGGTCTCAACTGCAGCACCGATAAACTCATCACCCACGTAAGCGCGGTAAACCTTAACACCATCGTGGTCCTCGGCCTCAGCAAAGGTCACACCCTCTTGTACGGGCAACACCTCTACCTTAGCCTGAACTTGCTTATTCTCCTTGCTCAAGCGGATTGGCTCCTCTGTAAGAACATACATGCCGCCCAGCAACGCTGCCGTCACCAACGCTACCAGCGTCAACGACAACACCATATTCTGTAAGTTACTTTCTAATCGTTTCATATCATTATGCTTTCTTTTTCTCGCCGAAACGTTTCGGGCGGATGTACATATTCAGTAATGGAGTAACGGCATTCATAATCAGGATGGCAAACGATACACCTTCGGGATATGCACCCCAAGTACGTATCACTACTACAATCACACCAATACCAATACCGTAAATAATCTGTCCCCAAGGCGTCATCGGAGAGGTTACATAATCCGTAGCCATGAAGATCGCACCAAGCAGCAAACCACCGGTCAGCAGGTGATACTGAGGAGCAGCAGCACCCGGAATCGTCAGGTAGAAGATACCCGATACCAGTGCCACCGTGCACAGAATGCTGACAGGTATATGCCAGGTGATAGTCTTGGTGCACAGCAGGTAAATACCACCGATAACGAGGGCAATAGCACTAATCTCACCAAACGAACCGCCTATCATACCAATTGCCATATCCCACAGGTCAGGCAGCTTGTCCAGCAGACCTGCATCTCCGGCCTTGATAGCCTCTTTCATTGCTGCCAGCGGAGTAGCACCAGTCTCAGCGTCAACAAACGGCATCGCGCTTGCAAAGCCCAACGGACGAGGCCAGGTCGTCATCTGTACAGGGAATGAAATCAGCAGGAATACACGACCTACCAATGCGGGGTTGAACGGGTTCTGTCCCAATCCACCAAAGGTCATCTTACCTACACCGATAGCTACCAATGCACCAATAATAACAATCCATAACGGCATGTTACTAGGCAGGTTGAAAGCCAGCAACAAACCTGTCAACACAGCTGACAAGTCACAAATCGTGGGTTGCTGCTTCATAATATACTTAGCAATCAGCCACTCAAACAGCACGCAGGCTGCAACAGAGGTGGCCGTCACCATCAAAGCTCCCCAACCAAATGCCCAGAGCGATACCGCAAAAGCAGGTACCAAGGCAATGATGACATTAAGCATGTTCTTGCGAACACTGTCACCACTATGTGCGTGAGGAGCAGGATTAACTATAAGTTGTTTTGCCATAATCTTATTCCTTATTATATATTTATATATTACTTCTTCTGCTCTGCCTGTCTTGCACGAATAGCAGCACCCACCTTGGCCTTACCCGGACGGATATAGTCAAGCAGCGGACGATGACTCGGGCAGGTGAACACGCAGCAACCGCAGTCGATACAATCCATAATATCACGTTTCTCCAGTTCCTCTATCTTGTCATAAGCAGACAGTTTGCTCAGCAAGTAGGGTTCCAGACCCATAGGACATGCCTGTACGCACTTACCGCAACGGATGCAGTTCTGCGGCTCAACACGATTGCTCTCAGCCTCCGGCATAAACAAGATACCGCTCGTGCGCTTGTGTGCCGGCATATCCAGGCTGTTCATAGCACGACCCATCATCGGGCCACCGCAGATAATCTTACCCGTATCCTCGGGAACACCACCTGCAAAGTCTATAACCTCCTGCAGCGGAGTACCAAAGCGAACAAGGTAGTTACCGGCCTTCTTTGCGCTCTTACCGGTGATGGTCATCACGCGGCTAACCAACGGTTTATTCTTCATCACTGCCTCGTAGATAGCGTAGATAGTAGCTACGTTGTCCACAACAGCACCAACCTCAATTGGCAGAGCACCACTTGGTACCTGACGACCAATCAGGGCATCGATGAGCTGCTTCTCACCACCCTGCGGGTACTTGAGCTTAAGCGGCTTAACCTCTACGCCCAACGAGCGTGAAGCTAACTCCTGCATGCGCTTGATAGCATCGGGTTTATTCTTCTCAATACCAATGATAGCACGCTTAACACCCAGCGCCTTCATCAGCAATTGAATACCAATCATAATCTCCTCGCCATGCTCGAGCATCAACTGGTGGTCGCAAGTCAGATACGGCTCGCACTCAACACCGTTGACAATCAGCACGTCAGCTTTCTTGCCCGGAGGAGGCAGCAGCTTGACGTGTGTCGGGAAGCATGCTCCACCCAAACCAACAATACCTGCATCGGCAATCTTGTCGATGATAGCCTTCGGCTCCAGGTTGCACTCGCGAACTACGTTCGGCGTGCGGTCAATACCCGGCATCCACTCGTCACCTTCAACATCAATGAAGATGGCCGGCATCTTAGCACCGTAAGCATCAATGGTCTCTTCAATCTTAGTCACCTTACCGCTGACAGGGGCGTGTACGTTTGCACTGACAAAACCGCCTGCCTTAGCAATCAGCTGACCAACTTTAACTTTATCACCTACAGCTACCACCGGCTGGGTAGGTGCACCGATATGCTGTACCAAGGGCACAATAGCGTGCTTGGGCAGCGGGCACTCTACAATAGGCTGGTTAGCTGAATACGACTTGTTGTCCTGCGGATGAACACCGCCAATTCTAAATGTCTTCATACGCTAAACCTTTTGTGATAAATTAAGTAAATACGGGAAGGCAGCCTTAGGTGTTCCCAAAGCCTTGATCTTCTCTGCAATTACCGGGTCAAAACCTTCTTTCTTCTCTCCGCTTGCCGGTTCAGCCTCTGCCTCACCACCTGCGCCGAGAATTGCCTTCACTTGATCCATAGTAGGTTCACCACCTACAGGACAAGCCAAACCTTCAGTCGAGCCTGCCTTAACACATGCTTCCGCAAAGTTACGGCATCCCGCAAAACCGCATCCACCGCAGTTAGCACCGGGCAAAACCGCTGCCACCAGGTCAATACGGGGATCTTCCTCCACTTTGAATATCAGGCTCACAATGTACAGCAGCACCGAGGCTACCAGCGCGATCGAGCCTAATACGATCATGGAAATTAAGATTAAATTCATACGCGTAATATTTATTAATTAATGTGTTAACTTTCTAACCGTAAAACTAAAGTGCTTGTTAATCTTGCTATTCATCAACTTCAGCACCAGATACCATAGTCCCACTATCAGTATCGACAGCGTTCCGGCAGCAGCTTCGTCCATAAAGCGACCCAGTATCGCCACTCCGGCAAGCAGCAAAATAAATGGGATGACATATGCCAAAACAACGGCTATCCATCCCATACTCTGACTAACTTCCACTACCACTGAATCACCAACAGCTACCGGCTCCATCATCACAGTGTCAAGCTCCTTAACCTTAGCCTCAGCCGAAGCACACATGGCCTTGGCTTGACAAGCGCTGCAACTGCCGGCTTGCATAATACGTACACGGGCCATATT
>JAGCSQ010000085.1 GCA_017964045.1 Paludibacteraceae bacterium | reverse complement strand
GAAAATCTTAGAACAAACCTATATGCAACACAAACTATTTCTTCTGGCAGCACTTGTGATAGCATTTGCTGCATGCAACAATGATGAACCTGTAGTTAACAACTATTACATCGACGACAACCCCGCCGTCGTTCAAGGTCAGCTCAGTGGTAAGTTCTCAGTCAGCCCTACCAAGAAGGTCAGTTTCTCGCAGGGCAACCTGCAGTACAACGCCGCACAAGACAAGTGGCGCTTCGCAACTAACCAATACGACTTCGTGGGCGATGCTTTCAATGGAAATGTCATAATCGGAGCTACTGCATGCAATAATGCCAATATCAGCAACGACTATAATGGCTGGATTGACCTCTTTGGCTGGGGAACCGGAGATAACCCGACATGTGCAACCAGTGTCTCCGCCCATTATAAGACTTTTACCGATTGGGGTGCACATATTATTGACAACGGTGGCGGTAAGGTCAACCTATGGCGTACACTGACCAAGGACGAGTGGGTGTATATCTTCTACGGCCGCAAAGATGCCGCCAAGAAATTCGCCTTGGGTTCTGTCGATGGAATAAATGGTACAATCCTGCTTCCTGATAATTGGAGTCCTATTCAGGGTGTATCATTCTCTCCAAGCACTTCAAAAGGCATGGAAGATCTAGGTGAATATTACTATGACAGCAACGGCGGACACTTTGGTGATAACCCTTATACTATAGAGCAGTGGTGTAGGATGGACTCCGCGGGTGCAGTCTTTTTACCCGCAGCGGGCTACCGCTCCAGCACGAGTGTGTACTCTGTCGGCGAGCGAGGTATGTACTGGTCGTCCACGCCGTCCAGTGTGAACTACGTGTACTATGTGCACTTCGGTTCGGACCACCTCTCTCCGCAGTACGAAGGCTCACGTATCTACGGTCAGTCCGTCCGCCTGGTAAGATAATTTCGGATAGACTCAGTTATATGACTTGAATAGAATATGGCAAAGAGTTTTTATTTTAGCATACAGAGTTGGATGTTGGAGGAGATGGATTTATCTCTGACTGATGTTGCTGTATTTGCGTATATAAATGAAAAGTGAAAATAATATGGCTGTAGAGATTAGGAAGATATCGAATAGGAGTGGACTGAAGGCGTTTATTCAGTTTGCCAACGACCTATACAAGGACTGTCCGAACTACTGTCCGCCACTATGGTTTGACGAGATGAACACCTTCGACCGCAAGCGTAATCCGGTGATGGAGTTTAGTGATTACCAGCTGTTTATGGCGTATCGTGACGGCAAGGCCGTTGGTCGTATTGCTGCCATCATCAACAGCAAGGCCAATGAGGCATGGAAGGTCAAGAAAGTGCGCTTTGGCTGGATGGACTTCATCGACGATAAAGAGGTCAGTCGTGCTCTGCTCGATGCCGTCAAGCAGTGGGGTAAGGAACGTGGTATGACAAGCATGAACGGTCCGGTGGGTTTCACCGACTGGGATCATGAGGGACTGCTGCTGGAGGGATATGAGTACCTGGCACCGCTGGCATCGCTATACAACTACCCGTACTACGCAGACCACATGGACGCCTACGGACTGAAGAAAGAAGCCGACTGGATAGAGCTGCAGCTGACACCGACGATGCCGACAGAGCGTATTCATCGCATGGCGGGAATAGTGAAAGAGCGCAGCCATGTGCGCGTAGATAAGGTAAAGAGTTCGCGCGAGCTGGTACGCAAATACGGCAACACCTTCATGGACGTGCTGGACGAGGCTTATCAGAAGCTGTATAACTTCCAGCCGATGACCGAAAGGCAGAAACTGTACTACAGAGATATGTACTTCCCGATACTCAACTTCGACTTTGTGACCATCATCGTCAACGAGAAAGATGAGATAGTGGGTGTGGGACTGGGTATGCCGGATATATCGGATGCCGTACGCAAGTGCGGAGGCAAGCTCTTCCCCTTCGGATGGTATCATCTGCTGAAGGCTATCAATGCCAAAAAGATGGATAAATTCGACCTGCTGTTAGTGGCAGTACGTCCTGATTATCAAGACAAAGGCATCAACTGCATATTCTTTGACGACCAGCTGCCGTACTTCATGAAATACGGAATTAAGGAAGTGGAGACAACATCCATCCTGGAGACGAATATGAAGAACATATCGCAGTTCCAGTTCCTGCCCAACAAGCAACACAAGCGCAGACGTGCATACGTGATGGACTTTTAGATGAAGAGCGGCGAGGAGTTATATAAGTACGTAGAGAAGCGCCTCAAGCAGGAGCTGCAGAGCCGGCAGATGCGCCTGACCGGTGAGCGCAAGCAGATGCTGGAGTTCATGGTTCAGAGCAAGGCTAATGTGTTCAGCATAGCCGCGCTGATGGATATGGCTAAGGCTCAGAACATCACCTACAACACCGTCAAAGACTTTATCTGCCTGATGGAAGAATTGGGTATGGTTATGCCGGTCAATAATGTAGGCAAAACCTTCCTTGGCAGCAACTATCAGCTGATGATAGACTCGCGCAGCAAAGAGAATATAGTAGAGATATGCGACATCTGCGGCAAGCAAATACAAACAAAGAGTGTACACGTCCGTAGGGCACTGAAGACGATATACTTCCCTAAATTCAAGCCCACACACTATACGATGTATATACACGGTATCTGCCAAGGATGTGCTAAAGATATTAAACAGAAACAAAATAAAACAAAATGACAATATATTGGATTCTATTTTTTGCGATAGCCATAGCCAGTTGGGCTGTTAGTGCATCGCTGGAGAGTAAGTTTAAGAAATACAGTGAGGAGCGCACGACTCTCACGGGTAAGGAGGTTGCGGAGAAGATGCTTCGCGAGAACGGTCTTACAGACGTTAAGGTGACATGCACTCCGGGGCATCTAACCGACCACTATAACCCTGCTACTAAGACGGTTAACCTGAGCGAGTCGGTATATAGCAGCGCCAACGTAGCCGCTGCAGCCGTAGCTGCTCATGAGTGCGGACATGCATTGCAGCATGCAGCCGAATACGCTCCGCTGAGCTTGCGTTCGGCACTGGTTCCGGCAGTGAGCTTTGCCAGCAAATGGATGACGTGGGTGCTGCTGGCAGGCATACTGATGATAGAGTCTTTTCCTCATCTGCTGTGGATAGGAATAGGTCTGTATGCGCTGACGACCTTGTTTGCCTTTGTGACCTTGCCGGTAGAGGTTGATGCCAGCCGCCGTGCTGTCAACTGGCTGGAGGAGAGCGGTATCACCAACCGTGAGACCACCGAGATGGCATCGTCGGCCCTGCATAGTGCCGCATATACGTACGTGGTAGCGGCCGTAGGTTCGCTCGCCACGCTGATATACTACATCCTTATTGCCATGGGCAGAAGGGATTGAAAAACAACGCCTCCATCCGAGGATTACAGCACTGCGAAAATCCGAGGATAGAAGGCTCCGTAGCTTAGTTGAATAGAGCGTCAGATTCCGGTTCTGAAGGTCCTGGGTTTGAGTCCCAGCGGGGCTACATGAAGGTATTAATTGCGGTATTGAATTGGGGATTAGGACATGCCACACGTTCGGCAGCACTGGTCTATCGTCACCTCGCAAAGGGTGACGACGTTGTAATTGGTGGTGACGGAGAGAGCCTGGCATGGCTCAAACATCAGTTCCCGAAACTGCGTGCCATACCCTTTGCTCCACTGCGACTAAGGTACTCAAAAGGACGCAGCCAAATACCCGCAATGATAAAAGCAGCACCAAAGGTGCTTATATCTGCTTATTGGGACCACAAACTGCTGAACGAACTGCTTGAGGCAGAGCACTTTGACCTGGTGATATCCGACAACCGCTTTGGCATGTATTCACGCAAGACACGTTGCGTATATATGACCCACCAACTGCATATAGAATTGCCACGAGGTTGGCAGTGGCTCAGCGGCTTGACAGACCGTCTGCACAGGGCTTTCTACAAGCACTACGACGAAGTATGGATTCCTGATTATGAGGACATTAACATCAGTCTGGCAGGAGAGCTTAGTCATCCTGTGGAAAGCGGAGAGTCAAGAATCGAGAGTCGAAAGTATATAGGTCCGCTGAGCAGGTTTGAGTACACGCCGCAACCATCAACAAGGTATCTGTCGGGCAACTATAAGACGGTGGCCGTTTTATCGGGTTTGGAGCCGCAGCGTAGCCTTTTTGAGAAAGAGATAATACGACGTTTTCAAGGCACAAGTCAGTCGCTACTGGTTGTACGCGGCAAACCCAGAGAACCGTTCATGCGGGTGACGAACGACAACGTCACCATCGTGCCGTGGCTCAATGATGATGAACTGAGGGATGCTATGACCAAAGCCGAATTAATCATCGCCCGCAGCGGATACAGCACAATCATGGACTTGCAGTGTCTTGGCTTGCTCAAAAAGGCAGAATTACACCCTACTCCGGGTCAAAGTGAGCAAGAATACCTCGGAAAATACATTCTTTTGCAAACAACTTGCAAATAAATTTGCACAGGTAAAATATTTTTTGTACTTTTGCGCGCTATTTTGTATGATGGTGCATTATGCGGCAGTGCAAAGGACATAGAATATTGGTTATGGCGATACTGTTAGCGGCAGCGCTGAGCAGTCAGGCGGCAGTGCGCACAGACCAGCGTCCGTACCTATGTGAGATAGGTGTGCAGGCAGGATGCGGATACTATGCCGGTGATGCCAATCCGCATATATTCACCAACGTGCGTGAGGTATATGGAGCACACTTCCGCTATAAGTTTGACCCGCGCTGGGCATTGCAGGTGAAGGGATTGCAGCATACGATAAAAGGCAAATACGAGTTCAAGAACGGAGCTAAGGGAAACTGGAAGGACCAGATGATCAACGTGGATGTGATGGCCGAGTTTAACTTCTTTCGCCTGGGACTCAATCAATACGACAAGCGCGTCAAGACCTTTTCGCCGTATATATTTGCGGGCGTAGGTGCCAGCTTGTACGGAAACAACTTTAATAAAGTAGCGTGCTACATCCCTGTGGGAATCGGATTCAAGTGGAACTTTGCTCCGCAATGGGGTCTGAACTTGGCATGGCAACACAATATATACACCGTGGATGACCTGGAGAACGTAGATGACTATGGCAACACCTGGAAGATGAACGGAACCAACTGGCTCAACTGCGATGTAACCGGACAATTAACACTTGGCATAGTATTTGCATTCGGAAGGCATAAGAAAGTGTGCCGTCATTGTGAACAATATTAAGACATGGATAAAAGTCAAATAAATAAGGATCGTCTGCCACGACATATAGCCATCATCATGGATGGTAATGGTCGTTGGGCGAAGCGCCAAGGACTGGCTCGTATGTTCGGTCATAAGCAGGGCGTGGAGACGGTGCACAACATCACCGAAGCCGCAGCAGAGATAGGTATCGACTACCTGACGCTGTACACATTCTCAACAGAGAACTGGAATCGTCCGAAGGAGGAAGTGGATGCGCTGATGTCGCTATTGGTGGATACCATCGTCAAGGAGACGCCAACGTTGATGAAGAACAACGTACGTCTGCTGACCATCGGCGACACCGACCGTCTGCCTGAAGCAGCACGTCGTAAGTTTGAGGGATGCATCGAGGAGACAGCAGGTAATACAGGACTCAAGCTCGTTATTGCGCTCAGTTACTCGGCTCGTTGGGAGATTGTCAACGCAGCACGACGTATGGCAGCAGATGCTGTGGCAGGTAAGCTGCGCGCAGAGGATATATCCGAGCAGACCGTAAGCGAATACATGACCACACGTGATATGCCTGACCCGGACCTGTTGATACGCACCAGCGGAGAACTGCGCATAAGCAACTTCCTGCTGTGGCAACTGGCATACTCAGAGCTCTACTTCACCGACTGCCTGTGGCCGGAGTTTACGGTGGACGAGTTCTATAAAGCAATCATTGACTATCAGAGCCGCGAAAGACGTTTCGGCAAGACAAGTGAGCAGGTGAAGTGACATTTGAAAATTGAAAATTGAAGATTGAAAATTGAAAATTGAAAAAGATTTTTGCGATAATATTATTAGTTTGCAGCGTTAGCGTGTTTGCACAGACCGAGAACGGATTAGACTCGGTGTCGATGAGCTTTATTGAGGACACGGTGGCAGATGTTGTTCCTGAGATAGAGTACTCGACGAGCAAGCGCACGTACGAGATAGCCGGCATCAGCGTCAGCGGAGCAGATGACTATGAGGACTTTGTGCTGATAGGATTCTCAGGTATGGCAGTAGGCGATAAGATAGAAGTGCCCGGTCCGCAGATAACCAAAGCCATCAAGCGCTTCTGGAAACAAGGACTATTCTCTGACGTAAAGATCAAAGCCACCAAGATTGAAGGCAGCAAGATATGGCTGGAGATAGCGTTGGCTCTGCGTCCGCGTGTGTCGGATGTTGAGTACTCGGGTCTCAAGAAGAGTGAACGCGAAGATATAGAGGTTAAGGTGGGAATTGCTCGTGGTAGTCAGATGACGCCTAACCTGGAAGACCGTGCACAAAAAGTAATCAAGAAGTACATGGCCGAGAAGGGTTATCACAATACCGTCGTATATGTTAAGCAATCGCCGGATCTGCAACACCCGGGATATGTACGCGTGCTGATAGCCGTAGATAAGAAAGTAAAGACCCGCGTGGCTAAGATCTACGTCACCGGCAACGAGGCTCTGTCCACACGCAAGATCAATATCGCCATGAAGAAGACTAATGACAATAGCAGTATCGTCACTTGGTTCAGGACAAAGAAATTCGTGGCAGAGGAGTTTGAGAAAGACAAACAACTGGTAGTGGATAAGTACAACGAAATTGGTTACCGCGACGCTTATATCGTCAGCGACAGCGTTGTGCCCAATCCCAAGAACCCCGATAAAGTGGATGTATATCTGACTGTCAGCGAGGGTGATAAATACTATATCCGCGATATTAAGTGGGTTGGTAATACCATCTATCCGTATGAGGCTTTGGATGCCACATTGGGAATTAAGAAAGGTGATACCTACAACCTCAAGCGACTGACAGAGCGTCTGCAGACCGATGATGACGCTGTGGCTAAACTATACACCGACCAGGGTTATCTATTCTTTAACGTTGACCCGGTGGAGGTTAAGATAGACAACGACTCGATTGACTTCGAGATGCGTATGTACGAAGGTCAGCCGGCGACAATCAATAAGATTAACATCACCGGTAATACTCGCGTTTATGAGCACGTTGTTCGTCGTGAGTTATACACCAAGCCCGGTCAGCTGTATAGTCAGTCGGATATTATGCGTTCGCTGCGTGAACTGGCTCAGATGGGGCACTTCGACCAAGAGAAGCTGGTGCCGGATATACAACCCGATCCGGAGAACGGAACAGTGGATATAACATATCAGCTCGAGACCAAGTCAAGCGACCAGATTGAGTTCTCGCTGGGTTGGGGAGCTACGGGTTTGATTGGTAGCCTTGGACTCAAGTTCACCAACTTTGCGATACAGAACCTCTTTAACAAGAAAGCTTATCGTATCGTGCCGCAGGGTGAGGGTCAGACCTTCAGCATCAATGCCCGCACGAACGGTATTTACTATACATCCGTGAGTCTGTCGTTCCTGGAGCCGTGGCTTGGTGGTAAGCGTCCTAACTCGCTGTCGGCAAGTATATTCTTTGCCAACCAGACAGGTTACTCCAACCGTTACTACGCTGCTTATCAGAACCTATATAACAGTTACGCTAACTACTATAGCTACTACGGCAATAACAACTACTACCAGCAGTTGCAGGAGTCAGAAGCTGACCCGGATAAGTACCTGCGCACGCTGGGTGTAAGTATCGGTTACGGTAAGCGTCTTAAATGGCCGGATGACTACTTCAGCTTCTACGGTGATATCAGTTATCAGGTTTATTGGATGAAAGACTGGCCTTATCTGCTTGTCAGCGACGGTACGTGCCACAACCTGTCGTTCAATATTCAGTTCACGCGTTCGAGTATAGACAACCCTATCTACACACGTCGCGGTTCACAGTTTACGCTGGGTCTTAAGATAACGCCGCCATGGTCGCTCTTCCGCGGTAAGCAGAACTACGACATGATGACCAATAACGAGAAGTACGAACTCATCGAGTATCATAAATGGCGCTTCACGGGTAAGGTATTCACACCGCTTACGCCGGATAGCAAGCTGGTGCTGATGACGCGTGCCGAGTTTGGTTACCTTGGACACTATAACGAAAAACTCAAGTCTCCGTTCGAGACCTTCTACATGGGCGGTGACGGTATGTCAGGTTACTCCAGCTACTCAACTGATTACATCTCGATGCGTGGTTATGCATCAGGTTCTCTGACACCCTACGACGCAGCCACAGGACGAAACATGGGCTATGTGTATAATAAATACACCATGGAGCTTCGCTACCCGCTTTCTCTGCAGCAGAATGCAACAATCTGGTTGCTCGGATTCCTGGAGGCAGGTAACTGCTTTGCCGACATCAGAGACTTCAACCCGTTCAACCTCAAGCGTTCAGCCGGTGTGGGTGTTCGTATCTTCCTGCCGATGTTCGGTCTGCTGGGTATAGACTGGGGCTGGGGATTTGACGACATCAACGGAAGCAAACAATATGGCGGTAGCCAGTTCCACTTTGTACTGGGACAAGAGTTGTAAGATTTGACATTTGAAATTTGAAATTTGAGATTTATGAAAAGAACCATTATAATAGTATTTGCAGCCATGCTTTCCTTTGGCACGGCTTTTGCTAAAGATCCGACGACGGTGGCATACGTCGATATGTCCTACATACTCAAGAACCTGCCGCAGTATGAGTCAGCCACAGAGCAACTGAACCTCATCTCCAAGCGTTGGCAGAAAGAGGTTGATGCTGCAGAGCAGCAGGCACAACTGCTGGCTACCAACTATCGCACCGAGCAGATATTCCTTAGCGACGAAATGCGTCGTAAGCGTGAGGAGGAGATAGTGACCAAGGAGAATGAAGTGTTGGAACTAAAGCGTAAATATTTCGGTGCAGAAGGTGAACTATACAAAAAGCGTGAGGCACTGATCAAGCCTATTCAGGACGAGATATATGCTGCGCTGCAAGAGTTGGCAAACGAAAAACGATTAGAAGTGATTAAAGACCGTTCGGCAGACCCGTCGTTGCTGTATATGTCCTCTAAGTTGGACATCAGCGACCAGGTGCTGCAGAAATTAGGTGCCAAATAAAGTTGAAAGTTTAATATTTAAAGTTTATAGAAAATGAAAAAAATGATTTTTACCGTGCTTGTAGCACTGCCGATGATTGCTGCAGCACAGACATTCGGACACGTTAACACATCAGAGCTCTTCCAGCAAATGCCGGAGGTGGCACAAGTAAAAGCCAAGATGGATACTATCCAATCGCAATACGAAGACCAATTGGCTTCTATGCAGGAAGAAATCCAGAAGAAAGCTCAGGATTATCAGGCCAATGCCGCTACTCTGCCAGATGCAGTAAAGCAAATTCGTGAGCAAGAACTGCAGGAGATGCAACAACGTATTCAGATGTTCTATCAGACAGCTGAGCAGGATATCCAGAAGAAGCAACAAGAGCTGCTGGCTCCTATTCACGAGAAGATGTCTAAGGCTATCAAGGCTGTAGGTGAGAAGTCACACTTCACATACATCTTCGACTCAGCTGCAATGGTTTATATTGACCCAACTGCTACAGACGTTATGCCGGCAGTAAAGAAGGAACTGGGCATTAAATAAAATGGCCGACGGTTATCTGGAGAGCCATTATGCCGAATACGAAAAACGCAAGGCAGAGTGGCTGAAAAAGAAGAATAAATACTCTTACAAGAAAAAGACTTATGGTAGCTCAGATTCAGAAAACACTGCGCGATAATGCTGCAGCACGATGGATAGTGCTGGTGCTGGTGGCATCGATGATGTTCTTCGCGTATATGTTTGTTGATATATTGTCACCGTTGGCATCCGTGCTGGAGAAGACCCGCAATTGGGACCAAGGCGACTTTGGTACGTACGCCGCCGGAGAGTACCTGCTCAATGTATTCGGATTCCTGATTATCGCTGGTATTATCCTCGATAAGATGGGCGTTCGCTTTACGGGACTGCTCAGTGCCAGCCTAATGGTTATAGGTGCTGCAATCAAGTACATAGGTATATCCGATTGGTTTGATGCCAACAATCTTGTATGGCTTAACTCTTGGTGGACCAGCATGCCCGGCTCAGCCAAGATGGCCATGTTCGGCTTTATGATCTTCGGCTGCGGAGCCGAGATGGCAGGAACAACCGTCAGCAAGATACTGGCTAAGTGGTTCAAGGGCAAGGAGATGGCTCTGGCTATGGGCCTTGAGATGGCAATAGCTCGTCTGGGCGTGTTTGCTGCCATGTGGCTCGCGCCGTCCATCAGTCACGCTTATGCCACAGCCGGTCAGGATAGCGTGGTAGCACCGCTGCTATTCTCGGCACTGCTGCTCGTGGTCGGACTGCTGAACTTCTTTGTCTTCACATTGATGGACGTTCGCCTGGACAAGCAACTCATCGCTGCCGGTGAAGCACCTGCCGGAGCTGATCCTGAAGACGAGTTCCATGTCAGCGACCTCAAGCTTATCTTCTCGAGCAAGATGTTCTGGATTATAGCACTGCTGTGCGTTCTATACTACAGCGCTATCTTCCCGTTCCAACGCTTTGCGACTAACTTCCTGGAAGAGACACTGGCTATCAGCAACGCTGAGGCAGCAGGTCTATTCAAGTGGTTCCCGATACTGGCAATGGTACTCACACCATTCCTGGGTGCATTCATCGACTATAAGGGTAAAGGTGCATCCATGATGCTGCTTGGTGCAGTTATCATGATTCTGTGTCATGGCATATTCGCATTTGTTTTGCCGGCATATCCGAGTAAGACCCTCGCGCTTGTTACTATTTTGGTACTCGGTGTAAGTTTCTCGCTTGTGCCTGCGTCCATGTGGCCAAGTGTACCTAAGATTATCGACGAGAAAGTACTGGGTTCTGCATACTGCCTTATCTTCTGGGTTCAGAATGTAGGTTTATGCCTTGTACCTCTGCTGATAGGCAAACTGCGTGTTGCTACAGACGGATACCTTGTGCCGATGATTGTCTTTGCATCGTTTGGTGTACTGGCGTTCATCCTTAGCTTGGCACTTAAGGTAGAAGACAAAAAGAAAGGTTATGGACTGGAGCTTCCTAATAAAAAATAAGGATTCACTAAACGTTACCACTGACAGCCGGAAGATTACTCCCGGCTGTATCTTTGTGGCTCTCAAGGGTGAGCACTTTGATGGCAATAACTTCGTTGAGCAAGCTAAGAGAGATGGAGCTGCATATATCATTAAGGGCGAAAACGCCTTGGCTGAACTTCAGGACTTGGCACGTGCTTGGCGTCGGCAGTGGGGGAAGACCATAATAGCCATCACAGGCACTAACGGCAAGACCACCACTAAGGAACTGACGGCTGCGGTGCTGAAGACCAAATATAACCTCCACTATACACAAGGTAACCTCAACAACTCATTGGGTGTACCACTCACGTTGCTGCAGATAACACGTCAGCACGAGTTGGCGATAGTGGAAATGGGCGCAAGTCATCCCGGTGACATCAAGGAACTTGTAGATATCGCAGAGCCTAACTGCGGACTCATCACTAACGTCGGACGTGCACACCTGCAAGGATTTGGTTCGTTTGAAGGCGTTATGGCTACCAAAGGTGAACTATATGACTACCTTCGTGCTCATGGCGGATTCTGCTTCCGCAACACCGATAATCCCTACCTCAAACAGATGGCAGGTGATTTGAAGACAGTGGCTTATACAACAGGCACTATGCCGGAAGGCACACACCTCGTCGGTGATTATAACAGCGAGAACGTGCAGGCGGCGATGTGTGTAGGCGAGTACTTTGGCGTGGACCGTGAAATGGCACTGAAGGCTATTCGTGACTATGTGCCGACCAACAACCGCTCGCAGGCAATGAAGACCGAGAATAACGAACTGGTCGTAGATGCATACAACGCCAACCCAACCAGTATGCAGGCTGCAATCAATGCATTCAATGGAAATACATATATCCTTGGCGCGATGAGGGAACTAGGCGATTACAGCCATACCGAGCACCAGAATATAGCCAATATGCTGCTTGAACGCAAAACCGATAAGGTGTTGCTGGTAGGGGATGAGTGGAAACAGACAACAGCTCCCTATCCTATCTTCACCGACACGCAAGCATTGGCTGAATATATACAAGCAAACCCTATCACAAACGCTAAGATACTTATTAAAGGAAGTCGCAGCAATCAACTGGAAAAAATAATTCCTCTATTATGAACAAGAAAATCAAATACCTGATAATATTGCTGGTTGTAGCAGTGGCCGCACTATGCGGGCTGCTCTTTTTCCAGCACTCACAGATGAACGAGATGGTTGAACAGATGGCCTTCGAGAAAGAACAACTCGAGGAAGAGTATGAGGACCTGGTCATTCAGTTTGACGGTTATCAGAATATCGAGATCAAGAACGACTCACTGCAAGACCGTCTGGCTAAGGAGCAGCAGCGCGTACAGGACCTGCTGGAGGAACTGCGTATCACCAAGGTCACCAACGCACGTCGTATTGCTGAACTCAAGAAAGAGTTGGCAACAGTGCGCACTATCATGAAGGGCTATGTTGCTCAGATAGACTCGCTCAACCGCACCAACAAGCAACTCACTGAAGAGAACATACGCGTAAAGGACCAATATCACACTGTATCACGTCAGGCAGAGCAGCTTAAGCAAGAGAAGACCCAACTCACCGAGGTCGTTAACCGTGCCTCAATGCTTGAGATACGCGACTTTGAGTTCCTGCCGCTCAATAAGCGTGACCATAAAACACGATATATCGGTCAGACCGTTAAATTCCAGTTTAACTACACGATAGCTAAGAACATCACCTGTTCTCCAGGCATCAAGATACTCTACCTGCGCGTTATCAATCCTCAGGGAGAACTGATGCAAAAGGATACTACGATGCGCTTCCCGTTTGAGAGTGGACTCATCGGTTACTCGTCTGCACGTGAGTTTGAGTACTCCGGTGAAGAGCAAACCGGCACCATGTACTTCCCGCTCACAGCAGAACCGGATAAGGGCATATATAACGCGGAGTTCTTTGCTGACGGCAACCTGATTGGTACCTTCCCCTTCCGTATAGGTAAATGATGAAGCACACGGCGCTGATATTGAGTCTTTTGATATTGCTCACCGCGTGTGGGCATAAAGGTAAGTCGGTGGATCAGTTGCGTGCTGAGAAGCACGAACGGGATAGCATAGCTGCTATTCAGAACGAGCGTTCGTTGGCATATACCGACTCACTGATAACCGTTCTCACCGACAAGCGAGATTCGCTATTGCAATACTTTGAAGCCAGTCGAGAGGAGCGATACGAAGACTATGGCAAGTTCGTTCATAAGCGTCTGACAACACGTCGTAATATGGAGCGTTGCCATCTTCAGGCACATGTCTCAGCAGATAACCACCTCAACCTATGTGCTCATTATGTAGGCGCCTTTCCTATCGACGCCGACCGTATAACTATCACTGCTGACAGTCTGCAGACGACTAATCAATCAACAATAAACGCCCACCGGTTTACCACCGACGGACGTTACTTTGAGCGCGTGACCGTCAACGAGGACGATGCTTCTGCGCTACTATCATTCTTATGTATGGAGACTGCGGCTAAGTTCCGCGTCATTCTCTCAGGCAAACGCACCTATAAGTTTGTGCTCACCGACGATGATATCATCGCTCTGCGCGACACCTATCGTCTGTACGTCACTATCTGTGACCTGAATACGGCACTTAAGCATCACGACCAATATCATTCGCAACTAAGTCGCCGTAAATAAATCACTTAACCTCCCACGTCTCGAGTGAACGAGTCAGTTCGTCAAAGCAGTGTGCTTTGGCTGAGGCACGTACGTCTGCAATCTGTTTGTTGACAGCTTCGTCGTAGGTCTCTGCTTCAACGCTACGGATTACACCCAGAGCGATAGGCAGCTCGTGGTCCTCTTGTCCCATTATAGCCAGCAGACGATGCAGCGTCGGGTCTTGCTGCTTAGCGTCATGAACAAGCACACGCGGGTCATCAGCGGCTACGACGATGATACGTGGCACAAAGGTCTGCGGATCAATCTCCACGGCCAGACCTTTATCGTTATCCTTGCCGAATATCATCTTCTCGCCATGACGCAGCACGATTGAGTGCTCTGCACGTTGTTCACGGTCGGATATCCACGAGTGAGTACCGTTATTGAAGATGACGCAGTTAACTAGGCACTCCACGATAGCCGCTCCCTTATGCTGCGCTGCTGCCTTGAGGCACTCAACGCTGGTAGGCATGTCCACATCCAATGTGCGAGCAAAGAAGGTACCACGTGCGCCAAGAACAATCTCTGCCGGAATGAACGGACGCTCTACCGTACCAAACGGACTGGACTTGCTGACAAAGCCCTTAGGACTTGTCGGCGAGTACTGACCTTTGGTAAGGCCATAGATGCGGTTATTAAACATGCACACATTGAGATTAACGTTGCGTCGTATCTCATGTATGAAATGATTACCACCGATAGCCAGGCAGTCGCCGTCACCTGACATCTGCCAAACGGTCAGTTCGGGGTGACTGGTCTTAACACCTGTAGCTATAGCGCCACCACGACCGTGGATGGTGTTAAAACCGTATGCTGCCAGATAGTGCGGCATACGACTGCTGCAGCCTATACCTGATATAACGGCCGTCTGATGAGTAGGAATACCCAGTTCTGCCATTGCCTTGGTGATGGCCATCAAAATAGCGTGGTCACCGCAACCCGGACAGAAACGAACGTATTGGTCTGATTTGAAATTACTTGCTTCCATAAATCTTCAATTTTCAATCATCAATGCTGTTGAGCGAATTGCACAATTCGTTCAACTGCGAAAGGCTGTCCTTGTATTTCGTTATATTGTTCTATCGGCAGCTCCGGGAACTGACTGCGCAGATAAGCAGCAAACTGACCTGTGTTGAGTTCGCATACGATAATACGCTTGTACTGACTCAGCACATCGCGCGTATTACGCGGGAGCGGGTGTATGTAATTAAATTGTACGAGCGCGCAACCAAGCTCATCTGCTGCTGCACGCAGATGACCTTCTGTACTACCCCAGCCTACTAAGACCGTTTCGCTGTAAGAGCGCTTCGCTGTAGGACCGGCTGCGCCTGTAGGAAGTATGACTTTCAGTTTAGGAATAGAGTTTGCCACCTGAGCAATCTTAGCCTGACGGGCACGAACCATCTGTTCGTGGTTGGCAGGGTTAGTGGATATCGTTCCCTTCTCGCTATCGCGCTCAAGACCTATATTACGGTGCTCAAAGCCTTCCATACCCGGGAATGCCCAGTAACGCACACCACGCTCATCACGCAGAGCCGGGTTGTAGTTGCCTTTCAGCGAGTCAGGAACACCTTGCGGATGAATAGCAGGCAACTCATCCAACTGAGGAACACGCCAGATGGATGTTCCGTTCGCCAGATAAGTGTCAGTCATGAGGATTACTGGCGTCATATTCTCAAGCGCCAGACGGCATGCCTCGTAGGCATAGTCAAAGCAGTTTGCCGGTGTAGAAGCTGCTATCACCACTGCCGGGCACTCGCCATTACGGCCATAGAGCGCTTGAAGCAGGTCGGTTTGTTCGGTCTTGGTAGGCAGACCCGTACTCGGTCCACCGCGCTGAACGTCTATAACCACCAATGGAAGCTCAGCCATCACAGCCAGACCGATAGCCTCTGACTTGAGACTCAATCCGGGACCGGAAGTGCTGGTACATGCCAGGTCTCCGGCAAAGGCAGCACCTATGGCGGTGCACACACCTGCTATCTCGTCCTCTGCCTGAACGGTCATGACGTTCATGTCCTTGCGGGCTGCCAACTCATGGAGTATATCTGTTGCCGGTGTAATTGGATACGAACCCAGGAACAAGTGTTTACCGGCCTTCTCGGCAGCAGCTATCAATCCCCACGCCGTAGCTTTATTGCCGGCGATGGACGTATAGCGTCCACTCTCCGCTTTCGACTCTCCACTCTCCACTCTAATCTGACTTACCGATAAAGCGAGATTCTGACCGTAGTTATATCCGTCGGTCAGCACCTTAACATTAGGAGCTATCAACGCAGGTTTCTTGACGAACTTACCCTCCAGGAAATGAATAGCCTTGTCTATCGGTCGGTCAAAGAGCCAGCACACAAGACCCAACGCGAACATATTGCGTGACTTGAGTATCGCCTTATTATCCAATCCGGACTCCTTGAGCGATTCTTTTGTCAGCGTCGTCAGCGCCACCGGCACTATCTGCATTGTTTCCGGAAGACCAAGCTCCGTAAAGGGATTATCTGTCTTGTAGAGCGCTTTCTCCAAGTCCTTGTCGGTCAGCGCATCTGTATCAACGACGATGACAGCGCTGTCCTTAATTAGATGCCCTTGCACGCACACCTTGAGCGCAGCAGCGTTCATGGCCACAAGCACGTCAGCCTTATCGCCGGGCGTATAGACATTCTTACCAAGATTAACCTGAAAACCGCTCACCCCACCCAATGTACCTTGCGGAGCACGTATCTCAGCGGGGAAGTCCGGCAACGTACTAATCTCGTCACCAAGGATAGCGCTCAGCGAGGCAAACATATTGCCCACAAGCTGCATTCCGTCACCCGAATCACCGCAAAAACGTATAACTATATTCTCTCTATCCATTAGATTTAATCGATATTTTCTGCAAAGGTACTACAAAAAAATGGAATGTACAAGGAAATCCACCGAAAAAGTGGTGTATGCTTGTATATGACCATGTAATTCGGTGGATTTAATTGTCAAAGTATATGACCTGACAGGGCGGAAACTTTAGCCTCCTTTTATAGGACTTGAATAGGACATCAATAGGACTTGGATATAGAAATCTGAGTCCTATTTTTTGTCCCTTTTCAGAGCCACCTTACCCAAAGGTACCCCAAAGGTCGCCCAAAGGTCGCCCAAAGGTCAACCAAATGTGACGCAGATGTAACCAAAAGGTAAATCGGAGGTCACAGAGGCTATGAGGAGACTACAAGAATAAGAGGAGTATATTCATACAGCCGTAGGCGGTCCTACAGGTGCTCTGCACTGGTCTTACAGTCCGAGGACGGTCCTGCAGGCGAAGCCGGTCACACAAAAAGAGTGCCTTCG
>JAGCSQ010000084.1 GCA_017964045.1 Paludibacteraceae bacterium | reverse complement strand
TACCTTTGCGCCAAATTTTTAAAAACTATATATATATGAATCTAACCTTTTTAAAGACGACCGAACTGAATGTGAAACTTAAGTGCTCCATTCAAGCATCTGGAAAGCTTGGCTTTACTGATACTACAGCAAGTGCGTTGAGGCTTGGCAAAGCTGATAGATACATTAAGTTCGCGCAAGACACAGACGACGACAACCAATTATATATGGTGTTTGTCTCTACTGCTGAGGATGGAGCTTTTAAAGTAAGACGTTCCGGTAGTTACTATTATATCGCTACTCAAGCTTTGTTTGAGTCTATGGGATATAAATATAAGGATACTAATTATATATTTGACCTTATTCGAATGTCAAATCTTGATGTTATGGCTCAAGGTGAGGTTTATAAAATGAACCGACGTCAGAAAGAAAGAAAAGGAGGAAATGATGATCTAAGCGAATCATAATAAGAAATCCCGAACCAATCTGACACATTGATTCGGGAGAGATAGCATATTCCGATTGTTAACCCACCAAGGATACAAAATAGAAAATTAGCCACCTTTAGCGGTCACAAAAGTACAACAAACTAATAAATACTGCAAATCTAAGGCTCATTTTCTTAAAAAACAGTCGGTTTTTAATAAAATTATAACATTTTTATAATAATATTTAAAATCAAACTAAGCAAGACAATGAGTCTTAAATTTGTAAAGTCACAAGAACAGAAACTGTTCGACGACAGAGAATTTTTGAGGAGGAAACGTCCTCCCGTAAACAAAGTGAAGCCCTGGGATACATACAGGGCAAGTGCGAAAACATGGCGTAATCTGGACGAGAACCTATCGTTTCAGTACGTTGGGCAATATGACATCCCGTTGCTTAAGCCGTACAACGGTCCTATTCCGCCTCGTCTGATTCCATATTGTAACTTGTCGCACGCGAGCGCTACGGATTGTCCGCATTTCTACATTGATGATACGCGAATTCCGTTGATGGGTAATAATATCGAGCATTTTACAAAGCGTTTGCGACAATTCCAATATGTGATAGCACCAGACTATACCATGTATTGTGGAGCACCGCTACCGGTAAACTTACGATCACTATTCCTCAATAGGTCTATTGCGGCGTATTGGCAGGAGCATGGAATCCAGGTTATTCCGTCATTTAATGGTGGTGACGCACAGTCGTTCGCTTACTGCCTTGCCGGTATGCCTTGTAATAGTGTTATCGCATGTGGGAATGTTGGCGTTAAACAATCGGCTATTGCTACTAAATTATGGAAAAGACTTGTCGAAAAGGCAATAGACGAGTTGCAGCCAACGGCACTCATAATATACGGAACAAAGATAGATTTCAACCATCCGTCCGAACTTCCTATTTATTGGTATAATGATTATATTAACTCTAAACTTCGTTAACTATGGGAGGACATAAAAATTATTCGGCTGGTGGAGGCTTTAGTCAGTATCTCTACCATACAGAAGGACAAACCGCTATCATTAATGGTATGCGAGTAAAAATAATAGCTAAAATCGGTGAAGATGACCATCATTCAGGATTGCCTTTCTACAGCAATACATCGGATGTCTATCTGAAAATCGAAAAAAGTGGAAATCAAGTTGAGCAGGCCATTATTTATGTTAATCGAAAAGCCGTCTTAGAATTTGATTGGGGACATCCTCATAAAGGCAAAAATGGTAATCCTAGTTTTAAGAAAGGCGAGGTACATGTGCATGAACTACATGAAGTCAATGGAGTGGTTCAACGTAATCCAAAAGTTAACCCACGATGGATGAGTGCCGCGGAAATGGCAAAGTACGGTGATATTATTAGATATGCTAACCCTAATGCAAAAATGAGATAATTATGAAAACAACAGTTGAAAAACAAGAGATCCCGGAAGAGGATATTGCGTTGTTCGAGACAATGCGAGATAAGTATGTTTCCGAAAATGAAGCACGATTCTTCCGTATTATGCAGCACAAAGAAGAGTATGAACTGGCTCCTCAAAATGACTTGTTATTAGATGACAAAGATAACGAGGATGCCATATCGATTGTGCGAGTTTACAATTTTGAATATGAGGTACTACGTATCAGAAATATAAATGGTAAAGTCGTTAGAGCACAATCCTACTCTGATTCTTTGGCGGACGCACTTTCTGCAAATCTCAAAGAGGCAGGACTACTCGACGATGACTGCACTTTATTGGAATGGCTCCGCCAAAACGATTACAAAGGTATTCAGTATGGCGGAAATTGCAATGAGGAATATGTGGTGGATTATTCAGACTTTTAACCTATGCAAGATTCCGACCTTAACATATTACTTAAACACGCAACTCGCGAGCGTGACCTACTCAAAGGCCATGCTCGTGAGCTTAATGCCGCTGCGGATACACACGACGCACTCATCGCAGCTCTACACGATATGGCTAAGGACAAAAAAGAATTACTTGATGAAAATAAACAACTGAAATCAGAAAACACTCTGCTCAAACAGGCTCCATCTATAAATAATACATTTACTGCTCCTATCAACAACCTGATTCAACACGCTGATAATATAACCTATTCTCAATCATGACACCTACTATAACCAATAACTTTAACGCACCAATTGGGCAGTATATCGCACATGTCGATAAAATCGAAGCTCACTTCGATAAGGATATGACTATGCATATCGCCTCAGAACCATCACTTCCGACTAGTCCGACCGGTCAGATAGGTCCGATCAATTCTATTCCGACTAGTCCGACTCCCATCACCATCGATGGTTATTTTAAAGGACCATTCCGTGGCTTCGGTGGCAATACCGACTACCTCTCACAACTCAAATCTGAACTCAAGAATATGAATTACTCCGATACCGACATATGCCGTATAGCAGTTCTCATATACAATAGCCATGTTCTCAATCAGCGCCGCCCCCATACTTTTAAGAATTGGTACTCCATCTTTACGCAGTCTCTAAACCTGCCATGTAGTAACCCAGACCGCCAACCACGCCACTTTCAACCTACCGACGAATTACGCTCTAAATTCTACTATATAGCGTAACTTACGCCAACGTTACGCTGCTTATTTACGCTCTTTTTGCCTAAGCCGCTCATTACGAGTGGCTTTCTTTTTACGCTCTTTACGCTATTACCTCACCCTAAATATTTGCACTACCTTTGCAGCGGAAAATTGAAAATAATCGTTCCCTCAAGGGATAAGAAATCGAAAAAGTCTAGACATCATAACGATTTCAAATGAACAATATGTTTTACTTTAAAAACCTCGCAATGTATAGGTTAATTGTTTACTGCAATGGCACGCATAGAGCCAATGACGCATCTTGACTCAATGAAAGGCAAGTATGCAAAAACAGACAGAGTTTACACTCGAGTTCGTAAAATCGATGACGCTATCATCGGTGTTCGTCTTAAACATCCGGTCACTAACGACCCGCCATCCACAAAGCAACTGGCTGCCCAAGTCCTGTTCACTACAGTACAAGGCAAGGTTGCTGAGGATATTGCAGATCCGACCAAACTGGCTGCCTATAAGACGCAGTTTGCTAAGCAACGGAAGTACAAAACCCTACGTGGTTTCATCTTCCATAAGTTGTACCTTGAAGAAGTGGAGGACCAGAACAATGGCTAAGGCTCGTTACATCCGCCCGATAGAATCGCTGAGCGGAAAATTAAAGAAATCCGATCAGGTCGGATATGCAATCCGCCTAAAGTCAATGTCCAAGTTCACCGTAACCCGTGACGACTGGAAGATGCACTACCTGAGTGCAGACACCGCTGCAAGTGCAGCAGCAACGCAGGATAAGTTCCGCCGCGTAGCAGCAGCCGTCAAAGTTCGTAAGATGGATATAGAGCATCAGGCAGCCGACCAGCTCGCCTTCCGCAACCAGTCGAAGTACACGACCTTCAATGGTTTTCTGTTTGCGACGGTTTGGGCTACCATAGACGACTAAGTCGTCGACTAGAAGCTAAGCTACTAGACTGCGTTGAGACTGACGTTTAGGCGCAAGCGTTTAGAAAAAGAGTGCCTGAGAGGGCACTTTTTTTGTGCGATATTTGCATAAATACGAAAAAAGTAGTACCTTTGCAGGCGAATATGTGCAGGTGAAATGAAAAAGTATGCATTAGGAATAGATTTGGGTGGTACGAGCACTAAGTTCGGATTGGTGAGCGAAGACGGGCGTGTTGTTCGTCAAAGCACTATATCCACGCCACAATATCCGGACATCAATGACTTCTGCGATGCCCTATGCGACGGCATGAAAGCGCTGGTCGCAGCTGAGGGGTTGACACTGAGCGACATAGCCGGCATCGGCTGCGGAGCGCCTAATGGTAATTACTACACCGGATGCATCTGTCAGGCTCCGAACCTGCCCTGGAAGGGGGTGGTGCCGCTGGCTGAGATGATAAGCAAACGCATAGGACTGAAATGCACCATCACCAACGACGCTAATGCAGCCGCTCAGGGTGAGATGATATACGGTAGTGCTCGAGGCATGAAGAACTTCATCGTGATAACGTTGGGTACGGGGGTAGGCTCGGGCATAGTGGTTGACGGCAAGGTGCGATACGGTCATGATGGTTTTGCGGGTGAGCTGGGTCATTGTAAGGTGGACCATAGCGGCAAAGGTCGTCTATGCGGTTGCGGTCAACGCGGATGCATAGAGGCTTACGCTTCAGCAACAGGCGTAGCTCGTACGGCTAAGGAGTTGTTGGGACAGGACGGCTTGACATCACGGGATGTATATGAACTGGCAGAGCAGGGCAACGAAACAGCCAAGCAGATATTTGATTATACAGGCAGGCTGTTAGGAGAGAAGTTGGCAGACTATGTTCACTTCTCCAGTCCGGAGGCCATCATACTGTTTGGCGGTTTGACCAAAGCCGGGCACTGGATACTGGACCCTGTGCGTAAGGCTCTGGACGAGAACCTGATGCCGATATGGAAAGGAAAGATACCGGTGACGGTGTCGTCGCTAAAAGATAGTGAAGCAGCGATACTTGGGGCAGCGGCGTTAGTGAAGATTGAAAATTGAAGATTGATGGCGGTAAGGATAGAACATCTGAATAAGCATATCGGGGCACAGCATGTGCTCAAGGATATCAACCTCAATATCAAGGATGGTGAGGTCGTGGGATTGCTCGGACCGAACGGTGCCGGTAAGTCCACACTAATGAAGATAATGGTAGGGCTGTGGAGAAAGGACGCTTCGCTACAGGACGGCGCTGAAGCGCCTACAGGAAAGAGTGGAGAGTCGAGAGTGGAGGTGCCGCAGACTCATGGTTACCTGCCGGAGCAGAATCCGCTTTATCCGGAGATGTATGTACGCGAGTACCTGCAGTTTATGGCTCGCCTGGATGGCGTGGGCAAGGATAGGGTAGAGACCTTGATTGAGCGCGTGGGACTGACGCCGGAAGTGAATAAGAAGATAGGTGAACTGAGCAAGGGTTACCGTCAGCGTGTGGGGTTGGCTCAGGCATTGCTCTCCGATCCGGATCTGCTCATCCTGGACGAGCCGACGACGGGACTGGACCCTAACCAACTGACCGAGATACGTCAACTGATACGCGACCTGGGACGCGACAGGACAGTGATACTGTCAACACATATAATGCAAGAGGTCAGCGCTATGTGCAATCGCGTGGTGATACTGGACCACGGAGAGATAAAAGCAGATAGACTGATTGAGGAGGTCGAAGACCTGGAGGAGTTGTTTAGGTCTTCGACGTTAAATTGTTAAGATGGTCACTAAGTGACGTTAAATTGTTAAGATGGTGCTACGCACGTTAAATTGTTATGGCTGAATTTGATATACGAGAACAGATGAATGAGAAGGAGCAGGATAATGCCTTGCGTCCTCTCCGATTTGCTGATTTTGCGGGACAGACGAAGATTGTTAGTAACCTGAAGATATTTGTTGAGGCAGCCCGCATGCGTGGTGAAAGTCTGGACCACGTGCTGCTGTTTGGTCCTCCGGGACTGGGTAAGACCACGCTCAGCAATATAATCGCCAACGAATTAGGAGTGGGATTTAAGGTGACCAGCGGCCCCGTGCTGGATAAACCCGGTGACCTGGCAGGATTGCTCACCTCGCTGGAGGAGAACGACGTGCTCTTCATCGACGAGATACACCGTCTGAGTCCTGTTGTAGAGGAATACCTATACAGCGCCATGGAGGACTATCGTATAGACATTATGATAGACAAAGGTCCGTCTGCACGTACGATACAGATAGACCTGAATAAGTTTACCTTGATAGGTGCTACCACTCGCAGCGGACTGCTGACATCGCCACTGCGCGCCCGCTTTGGTATCAACTGCCACCTGGAGTACTACGATGCCGACATTCTGGCAGGAATAGTTCGCCGTAGTGCAGGATTGTTAGGCATTGAGATAGACAGCAAGGCAGCAGCCGAGATAGCTCGTCGCAGTCGTGGTACGCCACGTATAGCTAACGCACTGCTGCGTCGTGTGCGCGACTTTGCACAAGTCAAGGGCGACGGACATATCGACCTGGAGATAGCCCGTTATGCACTGGAGGCACTCAATATAGACACCTTCGGATTGGACGAGATAGATAATAAGTTGCTATGCACCATCATCGATAAATTCCGTGGCGGACCGGTCGGACTCAACACCATCGCCACCGCCATGGGTGAGGATGCCGGCACGATAGAGGATGTATATGAACCGTACCTAATTAAGGAAGGCTTCATCAAGCGCACTCCTCGTGGTCGTGAGGCAACAGAGCTTGCATACAAGCACCTGGGCAAGACTCCGCTGATAGGTGACGGACAGGCAACGCTGTTCTAACTGCCAAAATGGCAGAGGGTGTGCAAATGGCACAGCATTTGACATTTGACATTTGAAAATTGAAGATTGAAGATTGAAAATTGAAGATTTATGAGTAAGAAAGATAAGGAATTAAAGAATGAAGGAGTGAATGAGTTAGAGACTCAGGAAAATCCGGAGGTTGAGACAGAAGCACAGGAGACACAGGTTGATGAAACGGAGGCACTGAAGGCTCGTATAGCCGAACTGGAGGATATACGTCTGCGTCAGATGGCTGAGTTTGACAACTATCGTCGTCGCACTAATAAGGAGAAATTGGAACTGCTGGAAACAGCCGGTGAGCGTATCTTCACGGAGATGCTTCCGCTGGTAGATGACTTCGAAAGGGCACTGGCAGTCGTTGAGGATGAGGGTGTTCGCCTGATTTATCAGAAGTTCATTGCTTTTCTGGAGAAGAACGATGTTCATGCCATCGAGACCGACGGCGTGGACTTCAATACCGACGAGCATGAGGCCGTAACGACCTTTGCTGCCGGCGAGGATAAGAAAGGTAAGGTTATTGATTGTACGCAAAAAGGATATAAACTTGGTGACAAGGTTATCCGCTTTGCAAAAGTAGTAGTAGGAGAGTGAATAGTTAATAGTGAAGAGTGAATAGTATGGCAGAGAAGAGAGATTACTATGAGGTGCTTGGTGTTGACAAGAATGCCAGCGCTGAGGACATAAAAAAGGCGTACCGCAAGAAAGCGATACAGTATCACCCTGACAAGAACCCCGGTGACAAAGAGGCAGAGGAGAAGTTTAAGGAAGCCGCTGAAGCATACGAGGTACTCAGTGACCCGCAGAAGCGTCAGCGTTACGACCAGTTCGGATTCCAAGGTGTAGGCGGAGCCGGTGGCTTCAACGGTGGTGCCGGAATGAACATGGAGGATATCTTTGCTCAGTTTGGTGACCTGTTCGAGAGTTGGGGCGTCGGTGGCAGTTTCTCTGAGTTCTTCCGTGGCGGAGCCGGAGGTAGAGCCGGTGGCAGACGTATAAGACGTGGTACAGACCTGCGCGTTAGGGTCCGTCTGACACTCGAGGAGATAGCCACAGGTGTGGAGAAGAAAATAAAAGTACGCAAGCTGGTTCCGTGTAAGGATTGTCAGGGTACAGGTTCTGCCGACGGTAAGGAAGGCGAGACCTGCTCGACATGTAAGGGCTCGGGCTACGTCATCCGCAGTCAACGTGGAATATTCGGCATGATGCAGACGCAGTCGCCCTGTCCGACCTGTGGCGGTGAGGGTAAGGTTATCAAGAACAAATGTCCGCATTGCAACGGCGAAGGTGTTGTTCGTGATGAGGAGATCATAACCATCAATATCCCTGCCGGCGTCAGCGGTGGTATGCAGATACCTATTCAGGGTAAGGGGAATGCCGCTCCGCATGGAGGTGTCAACGGTGACTTGCTTGTTCTCATTGAGGAAGAGGAACACAAAGACCTCGTTCGTGATGGCAGCGACCTGATATACAACCTGCTACTGGATATGCCTACAGCAGTGCTTGGCGGACAAGTCAAGATTCCTACGCTGGGTGGCGAGGCCAAGATAACCATCACTCCGGG
>JAGCSQ010000083.1 GCA_017964045.1 Paludibacteraceae bacterium | reverse complement strand
TCCATACTTAGTCCCTTCTTCTGAAGCGGGTACTTCTCCGGATCTGCCGTACCATACACCACTAATTCCGTCAACTGTATCTCTACTGCCTGACCCGCACCCTGACTCTCCACAAGTATTCCCGTCGCGGATATGCACGAGCCCGTAGTAACTGGCTTCAATACCTCCTCCTCAAACGTCTCCAAATCTACCACTATCTGGATGTTCTTTATCGTCGAACCATCGTTCAATGCTATAAAACTTATAGACTTATTACCACGACGACTACGTACCCAACCACGAACATTGATAGGCTCATTTATCGCCTTACTTAACAACGCATCTTTGATTTCTGTTCTCTTTATCATATCTCTTATCGTATCTCTTATCGTATCTTACTATTCCAATAGTATCCTTTTGGTGGCTTGATGTTATGTTGATGTTATGTTTAAGGCGGCACTTTAGAAGGGGCGATCGTCGCCTTGATTCAGTTGCGCACCATCGGGTGACATCGAAGCTCCAATTCTTGAGTTAATTGTTACATTTCCAGCCTCCGGCAGTGGCGTCAGTTCATCCTGATCCCAGTTGTCATCTTCATTCTGGAACTTAGCGTACTTACCGCGGAACCTGAGCCAGATAGAGTCGGTTGCACCATTACGGTGCTTAGCCACGATAATCTGTCCTAATCCACGCAAATCCTTACCCGTCTTGTCATCACTATAAAGGTGATAATACTCCGGCCTATGAATGAAGCAAACCATATCGGCATCCTGCTCGATAGCTCCTGACTCACGCAGGTCGCTCAGTTGCGGGGTCTTACCCTCTACACCCGTACGCGATTCAACATTACGGTTGAGCTGCGAAAGTGCTATGATAGGAATATCCAATTCTTTTGCCAATGCCTTAAGATTACGCGATATAATACTAATCTCCTGCTCGCGCGACCCAAACTGAATACCGCTTGCATTCATGAGCTGCAAGTAGTCGATGATGATAAGTTCAACGCCATGCTCACGCACCAGTTTACGCGCTTTGCTTCGCAACTCGAAGACGCTCAGACTGGGCGTATCGTCCACATAAATAGGTGCTCCCTGCAGTTCGTTGACCTTAGCTTCCAATCTTTCCCA
The DNA here is from genome assembly GCA_017964045.1 of Paludibacteraceae bacterium. Classification (GTDB taxonomy): domain Bacteria; phylum Bacteroidota; class Bacteroidia; order Bacteroidales; family Paludibacteraceae; genus Colicola. Next base: position 21,561 of record JAGCSQ010000083.1, on the reverse strand, counting down.
TTCCTGCTGCGAGAGTTTACCGTTCTTAATCTTATCGCCCTCAATCTCGCACACGTTCATTATCAGACGGTTAACGAGTTGGACGTTACTCATCTCGAGTGAGAACATTGCGACGGGCTTTTGGTAATTTACGGCAATATTCTTCGCCATGCTAAGCACGAACGCCGTTTTACCCATAGCCGGACGAGCCGCTATGATAACCAGGTCGGATTTCTGCCAACCTGAAGTAATCTTATCAAGTGCCTTGAAGCCGGATGGAACGCCGGAAATATTTCCTTCGTTCTGCGAGGCTTTCACGATTCGCTTGAATGCCTCGTCGATGACCGGGTCAATCTGTGTGACGTCGCGTTTCTGTGCTCGTTGGCTTATCTCGAACACATCGCTCTCAGCTTTGTTGAGCAACTCTTGAACGTCCTGTGTGTCATCGTATCCGGCCTCTTCAATACGTGCCGCCATAGCAATCAGGTCGCGTGCCGTAGCTTTCTGAACGACAATCTGCGCGTGGTAGCGCAGGTGAGCTGTGGAAGCCACCTTACGTGTTAACTCGCTGAGATAGAGTGCTCCACCGGCTTGCTCCAATGTGCCGAGTGTTTTCAGTTTCTCGGCTACGGAGAGCACGTCGATAGGCTGGTCTTTACCGGCTAATTCACGAATAGCCTGGAATACCATACGGTTTTGGTCCACATAGAACGACTCGTCTCTCAGCAGGTCAGCTACAGAAGCATAAGCGTCCTTCTCAATCATGAGCGCACCCAGCACAGAGGCTTCCAATTCGGGAGCCTGTGGTGGCAGTTTGCCCAAATCATTCGGTCCGACCTTGATGATAGTTGTCTTATTTTTTGTTTTTGTTGTAGGCATCTAATAATTCTTTAGCTGCGATAAAACTTGATAATTCGTTATTTAGTACTTTTTGTTCTGCTTTAGCAATCAACTCTTCCATCTGAGGATGCTGATAGAATCCGTTGAGTAGGGCAGCGTTGATAGTCTCGTACATCCAATATTTGGCTTGCTCTGTCCGATGGTGCATGAAGTAGCCGTTTTTCTTGGTGAAATCGATATATTTCTCTATATTTTTCCATACGTCCATCACTCCTGAGTGGTCTATTGACGAGCAGCACATTGTATCCGGTGTCCATCCCGATGCACTTGGCGGGAAGAGCATGAGTGCGTTCTTGAAGCTCACACGCGCAGCGCGTGCGCGTTCTATATTATTACCGTCGCACTTATTGATTGCAATGCCATCCGCCATCTCCATTATTCCTCGCTTAATACCCTGTAATTCATCGCCTGTGCCGGTCACTTGCAGCAGTAAGAAGTAGTCCACCATCGAGTGTGCCGCCGTTTCGCTTTGTCCGACTCCTACGGTTTCAACGAGGATAGTGTCAAATCCTGCTGCCTCACATAGTACGATGGTCTCGCGCGTCTTGCGTGCCACTCCTCCAAGCGATCCAGCGCTGGGACTGGGACGAATGAAGGCATTAGCCTGTGTGCTTAGTTCATTCATTCGCGTTTTATCTCCCAGGATACTACCTTTGCTTCGTTCGCTACTGGGGTCAATAGCCAACACAGCCAGATGTTTACCTGCTTTGCAGAGTTCTGTTCCTAAGGCTTCAATAAAAGTAGATTTACCTGCTCCTGGCACACCTGTTACTCCGACGCGGATACTGTTGCCTGCATAGGGTAGGCACTTCTCTATCACGCGCTGAGCAATCTCCTGGTCTGCGGGCAGACTGGACTCAACCAGCGTCACGGCTTGTCCGAGGATACTGATATCTCCGGACCTGATGCCTCGTATATAGTCCTCTGCCTCAAGCGTACGTTTTTTGCGCTTGAAGGTAGCGTAAGGATTTACGCTTGGCAGGTTCTCAACGCCGGCATTGACGGTTAGTCCCTTGTACTTTTTATTGTTCTCAGGATGCTTCATTAAGTATTTACTTTACCACAAAGTGAATGGTAACGATACGTCTTGGTGCTTTCGGGTCGTTTGTAATGACTTGAATATCACGTTTATACTCACCCGGCTCAAGTGGTTTGCCCTCTTTGATAGCTTTTATCTCTACCTTGATGGCAGCCTTCTTACCGTCCTTGATGGCAGCAGTAGGAGCAATAACCTTAACATCATCGCTTGCGCTATATACGCGACGGATGATGAGCGGGTTAGAACCGAGGTTCTGGATATTCAATGTCTTCTTAACAACCTTACCTGCATCGATCACGCCGAAGTCAGCTTTCTCGCTCAGCATGCAGATAGGAGCTTGTTGCAAGTCTTCAACACTCATCTTGCCGAAGTCCTCAATAACCTCACCGTTGATGTCGATACGATATTCGTCTGAGATGACGCTCTTGCCGTTTACGACAACATATACAGCGCTGTGAACAGGACCATAGATGGCGTGGTCTTTAGTGCTGAGCACAACCAGAATCTTACCGGTCTCATTCGGTTTAAGCGTCTTTAGAGTTACCTGTCCGTCAATGTACAGGTCTTTGTTCGGCAATGCAAGGTCAACGGTGATCTCGTGGTCTGTCTTGTTAGCATACTCGATTTCACGTGAGATAGCATCTGCTCCCAATTTAGTCTGTCCGAACTGCATTGACTTGCCCTTAAGACTAAGTTCGCCCATCTTGACGGGGTAGTTATCCACCGGTTTGGCCGGTTTAGGAATAACCTCTCCCTTGATGAAAAGTTTCTTTGTAGCCTCGGTAGCGTTGCTGGTTACGGTAATTGTCTTCTGGAAACGACCGGGTCTGCCGTTAGGATTGTATGTAACGGTAATCTCGCCTGATTGTCCGGGTTCAACCGGTTCGCGTGTCCATTTAGGAGTAGTACATCCGCAGCTTGCACGTACATTGCTGAGTACGAGCGGCATGTTACCTTCGTTCTTGAAGGTGAAAATAGTACTTACACGACCATCAGCTTCGTTGATCTTACCGAAGTCGTGCTCTGTTTTCTCAAACGTGATGACAGGTTGTTGTGCCATCATTGTTACGGCGCATGCTATAAGCGCCAAACTTGTCAAAATCTTTTTCATAACTTTGTTTATATTAACTAATGTTTTGTGCTCTTCTTGCAGTTAGAACCTCCGGTATCTTCTTGAGAGCCTTAAAGAGATCTTCCAACTCGCGATTATCATATATATATACGTCCAATGTTCCCATAAAGAATCCATCCTCAGCAGTAAGGTCGATTTTGCGCATGTTGATATGGAAATCGGATGTGATAATATTCAATACCCGTATCAAAACGCCGAATTTATCGACACCTTTGAGTTCAATTCTCTCAATGAACGATTGCACTCTGTGAGTATCCCACGTGGCTGCATAAATGCGTTTGCCTTGTGATGTCTTCAGTTTTTGTGCTTCAGGGCAATCTACTTTGTGTATGTAGATAATGCCTTTATCATCTTTATATCCCAGCACTTCGTCTCCCGGAATGGGGTGACAGCAGTCTGCTTGGTGGTATTGCTTGCCAATATTATCATCGGTGAGGACGATAAACTTGCTTTCTTTCTTCTTTGGTTCTTCAGTAGTTTTGGTTTTAGGTGCTTCTTTTGGCTGTTTGTCATCTTTATCAGAAGAGAATGGATTGAGTCGCTTCCATATACTCTTCTTCGGGAAGGCTATGTCTGTCAATCTGCCAAGCAGTATTTCCTTTCGTCCGAGAAGCAGGAATAACTGTTGCGGTTGACGAATATGGTAGTAGTTGAGCACTCGTTGTAGGACGGTATCTTTATATCCTGCCAAGCCTTGTGCCTCCAGCATATTATTAAATAGTTGCTCGCCTTCTTGTGTACGGAGTCGTTCCTCACGCTTGAAGTAGTTCTGCAGTCCCGTCTGTGCTTTAGCCGTTGTTGCCCAATTGGTCCATTCCTGTTCGGGAGCCTGTGTCTGCGAGGTAAGAATCTCAACCTGGTCACCACTCTTGAGGGTGTAGTTCATCGGCTTGAGATTATGGTTGACCTTGGCTCCGATACAGTGTTCTCCAACCTCTGAGTGCAGCATAAACGCAAGGTCGAGCACGGTAGCTCCCTGCGGCAATGACTTGATATCACCCTTGGGCGTAAAGACAAATACCTCTTGTGCAAACAGGTTAAGCTTGAATGTGTCAAGGAACTCCATGGCATCCGGTTCGGGATTAGAAAGCACTTCTCGCAGGTTCCTCAGCCACTTATCCAGCTCGCTTTCATCGTCAATTCCTGTCTTGTATTTCCAGTGTGCAGCCAGACCTTTCTCTGCCACCTCATGCATTCGCTCAGTTCGTATTTGCACTTCTGTCCATTGTCCCTCCGGTCCCATAACGGTTACGTGCAATGCCTCATAGCCGTTGGACTTCGGCATACTTATCCAGTCGCGTATACGTCCCGGGTGCGGCCTGTATATCTCTGTCAGGGCAGAGTAGATCATCCAACACTGGTCTTTCTCAGACATCGACTCGTTGGGTGTGAAGACTATCCTTACTGCCAGCAGGTCATAAACATCCTCAAACGGGATATTCTTTTGCTGCATCTTCTTCCAGATGGAATAGACGGTTTTTATCCTGGCTGTAATGGAAAACTTGTATCCCATGCCGGTCAGTTTCTCCCGTATCGGCTCAACAAACCGTTCATAGTTAAGCATCTGGTGCTCCTTGAGGTCATTGAGTTTGGCTTCTATCTCTGCGTAGGTGTCCGGATGTTCGTATTTGAAACTCAGGTTCTCAAGTTCCGTTTTTATTGGGAAAAGTCCTAATCTATGTGCGAGAGGAGCGTAGATGTACAAGGTTTCACCGGCAATTTTGTATTGCTTATCTTTGGGTTGCGACCCGAGAGTACGCATATTATGCAATCTGTCGGCAATCTTAATGAGCACAACGCGGATGTCGTTACTCATCGTTAGGAGCAGCTTCCTGAAGTTCTCTGCTTGTTCAGAGGCTTTCTCTCCGAATACGCCTCCGCTGATTTTAGTCAGGCCGTCAACGATTTGTGCAATCTTTGGATTGAAGAGCTGTTCTATTTCCTCAATGGTGCAATCGGTATCCTCCACAACATCATGCAGCAGGGCAGAGCAGATACTTGTACTACCCAGACCTATTTCCTTGACGACAATGCGAGCTACAGCCAGCGGGTGCATTATGTACGGCTCTCCGCTGAGACGTCGAACGCCATAATGAGCCTTATTCGCAAACTCGAACGCGCGCGTGATAATCTCCACTTTCTGGCGGTGTCGTGTGTGCGAATAGTCGTCAAGCAACGCTTCAAATTCGCGTTGAATTAGCTCTTGCTCCTCATGTGTAAACTCGCTATTTTGCATAATCGCGGCAAAATTACAAAAAAAGTTTCATATACACAAATTTATTTGTGAAAAAATAATTTTAGCATAAAAATCTTGCATATATGGAAAAAAAATACTACTTTTGCCGCCGATTATGAATAAACTGACGATAATATTGTTTTTTGCATGGGTGTTTTCGGCTCCAGCACTGGCATTTACGGTGGTTATCGACGCCGGTCACGGCGGTAAAGATGCGGGTGCTGTGGGTAAGAAATACTATGAGAAGAACCTGAATCTGGATGTTACACTGTTGGTTGGAAAAAAAATTCAGCAGGAGTATCCGGATGTTAAGGTCGTCTATACCCGTACAACGGATGTGTTCCTTCCGTTGCAGAAGCGTGCGGATATAGTTAATAAGAATAACGCGGATTTGTTCATTTGTATTCACACCAATTCATCTGAGAATCGTTCGGTAACGGGAGCAGAGACGTTTATTTTGGGAACGGAAAAGATGGGGCAGAATCTGGATGTTGCCATGCGAGAGAATGCCGTTATCAAATTGGAATCGGATTATCAGACTACATATCAGGGATTTGACCCTAATTCTATAGACTCGTATATTATGTTCGAGCTGATGCAGAACCAGTATATGGACCAGTCGCTGCGTTTTGCTTCGCTTGTTCAGCACCAATTCTCTGGCGTATTGCAACGTGCCGATCGTGGTGTTAGACAGGCTGCCTTCTGGGTGCTACTTAAATCTGCATGCCCGAGTGTGTTGGTAGAGATGGGCTTTATCTCTCATCCCGAAGAGGAATTGTATCTTGGTTCGGCTGCAGGTAAAGAACAGATGGCAGAGGCTATCATGTCTGCATTCCGTGCGTTTATAGGAAAGCAATCCGAGCGTCCTGAGCCGACTCTTCAAACCACCTCTGAGCCTGCCGTTTCATCGGATAGTACAACGACGAAAACGGTAGTTGATACAATTGCTAAAAAAGTCGATGAAACCGTGGTTAAACGTGGTCCTCAATATGGCGTTCAAATCTTTGTATCCAGTAAATTATTATCCGGTAGTGATGCTAATTTCCACGGAGAAAAGGAATATAAATATTTCGTTAAAAACGGGCTTTACAAGTATTATATAGGTCCGTTTGACACACGTGATGAGGCAGCGGAGAGGCAAAAAGTGTTGCGTCAGCATTTCCCGGATTGTTTCATCATCAAACTTGAACAAGAATAATAAACAATTGAAAATATGAAAAATATCAAGTACGCGCGTGAAATTAAAGTAGGTGTTCTGGCATTGGTTTGCATGTTCCTACTGATTTTTGGCTTTAATTATCTTAAAGGTGTTAATATCTTCTCTTCTGTGCTGGATTATCATGGACGGTATGTAGAACTGAAGGGACTGACTGAGCAAGCTCCTGTGTATGTAAGGGGTTATAAGGTTGGTCAGGTTAATCAGATCCGGTACGATTTTACCAAGGATAGCGCCTTTGTCGTTGATGTTTCCATCAATAAAGATATCGATTTGCCGATAGGTACCCAGATGGTTCTGGTATCAGATGGTCTGCTTGGTGGCATGGCAATCGAATTGCGTATTCCCACGGCAGAGGTTGGCAAGGACAGATATAAACGTGGAGACTTTATTCCTACGATGATTGTGCCCGGTTTAATCGAGAGTATTGAGGCCGGGGTGCTCAATAATATTGACGCTACAATCGTGGAAGCCAGAGTTCTTGTGGAGAATCTGAATCGTCAACTCTCAGACGACCATTTACAGCACGCTCTTGCTAATATAGATAATATCTCTGAAGACCTTGCAAGTTCGTCTAAAGAGCTGAAGAAGATTATGACGACTAAGGTTCCGGGTATTGTTGAGGGTGTTGACACCGTTGTAGATAACGTGCGCGTGATCACAGATGATATCCGTCGTGCAGATTTGAATGCTACAGTAGCTCGTGCAGACGCTGCAATTGATCAAGTTTATAATCTGATAGCAGATGTTCGTTCAGATAAGGGCACATTGGGAATGCTTATCAATGACAAGACTCTTTATAACAATATCAACACAACAGTTGTTTCTGCCGACTCGTTACTCGTTGATTTAAAGGCTCATCCGAAGCGTTATGTGCATTTCTCCATGTTCGGGAAAAAAGAGAAATAGTTATTTGAAATAATTGCAAATAACGAAAAAATATCATTTTCTTTCTAACTCGCTAATTATTAAGTAAATTGGCGAGTTAGTTTGTTTTTAAAACATATCGTTAAAACCGTGAAAAATCGCCGTAAATGGCTGATTATCAGATTGAAAAACGTAACTCACTGAAATAGTGAGAATTAGCACTTTAGTACTTTTTGACACCACAAAAAAAATTTGCGGGAATAAAAAAAAAGCAGTACTTTTGCACTCGAATTCGGCAAAGGACTGCCGTCTTTTTTTCGCACCGTGACGAAACGAGTAGACATATTATGGAGGCAGTGTCAGGAGATTCTCCTTGATAATCTGACTAAGAGTGCATACCAAACTTGGTTTGCAAATATTGTTCCATTGGAATATGAGAACAATACCCTTGTGCTGCAAGTGGAGTCTCAATTCGCGGCTAATTATATAGAAGATAATTATATAGAACTTCTATCTAAGGCTTTATTCCAGGTATTTGGTCCGGAAACGCGTTTGCAATATCGTGCATTGATTGATGGCACCGCAGAGGCTACTCCCTATAATAATAGCGCGCGTACGCAGGAGCAGTCAGGTATAGATTCTCAGCTGAATGAACACTATGTGTTTGATAACTTCATAGCTGGTGAACCGAATAAGTTGGCTCGCACAGCAGGTCTGGCAGTCGCTAAGCAGCCCGGATACACAGCATTCAATCCGTTGTTTATATATGGCGGTAGCGGTGTAGGTAAGACTCACTTGGCAAATGCTATCGGTAACCAGGTTAAACAGCTTGATCCGACTAAGCGTGTGTTGTATGTATCTGCCAATACTTTTAAACTTCAATACCAGGATGCGGTTACCAGTAATCATATTCCTGATTTCCTTAATTTCTATCAGCAGATAGATGTGTTGATTGTGGATGATATTCAGTATTTCTCAAGATTACAGGGAACTCAGGATTCATTCTTCCACATTTTTAACCATCTACAGTTGTCACATAAGCAACTAATCCTTACCTCTGATCGCTCACCACTTGAGCTTAAGGATATAGATGATCGTTTGCTTACGCGCTTTAAGTGGGGATTATCGGCGGAGATAACTCGTCCTGATTATGCATTGCGCAAGTCGATATTGCTTAGTAAAATGTCACGTGACGGTGTTGTGCTGAGTGACGAAATCGTCGATTTCATCGCAACTAATGTGTGTGATTCTGTGCGTGACCTTGAGGGTGTTGTGGCTTCATTGCTGGCATATTCCACTCTTATCAATCGCGATATCGATATGCTGTTGGCTGAACAGGTTGTGGGACGTATCGTGAAAGTTAAACCTCGTGAAATACAACCGGCAGATGTGTTAAGTGCCGTCAGTGAGCACTTCAATGTTCAGGAGAAGGCTATATTGTCTCAGGTACGTACCAAGGAGATTATGCAGGCCCGTCACATTGCCATGTTCTTGGCTAAGCGTTTAACCACTTCATCGCTGAGTGAGATTGGTGCGTTCATGGGACATCGTACACATGCCACGGTATTACACTCGTTGAATCTGATACAAGACCAAATAAAAATAGATCCGATACTGCGACATCGGATTGATCAAATAGAATCTGTGCTAATGCGCTAAAACACTGAGTTATGGATCAATATATTGTTTCCGCCAGGAAGTACCGTCCTGCTACCTTTGAATCGGTAGTAGGTCAACGTGCGCTTACGGATACGCTACGTAACGCTATCCGTAGTGGTCATCTCGCGCACGCGTACCTGTTCTGCGGCCCGCGCGGAGTAGGTAAAACCACCTGTGCGCGTATTTTTGCCAAAACAATCAACTGTCTTAATCCGACGTCGGAACATGAGGCATGTAATGAATGTGAATCGTGCCGTGCGTTTGATGAGCAGCGCTCGTTCAATATTCATGAGTTGGACGCAGCGTCGAATAACTCTGTCGAGGATATCCGTTCGCTTATTGACCAGGTGCGTATTCCGCCTCAAACAGGTAAGTATAGTGTATATATCATCGATGAGGTTCATATGCTTTCTCAGGGAGCGTTCAATGCCCTGTTGAAGACACTTGAGGAACCGCCATCGTATGTCATCTTTATCTTGGCAACGACAGAAAAGCATAAGGTCTTACCTACGATTTTGTCCCGTTGTCAAGTATATGATTTCTCTCGTATCGGCATTCGCGATATTGTAGCACACTTGCAATATGTTGCCAAGCAAGAGGGTATCACGGCTGCAGAGGAAGCCTTGAATATAGTCGCTCAAAAGGCAGATGGCGGATTGCGTGATGCTTTATCCATCTTTGATCAGTTGGTTGCCTTCTGTGGCAAAGAGATTACATATGAGCGTACAATCGAGGTTTTGAATGTTCTGGATACAGATTTCTATTTCCGCTTGACGGATCAAGCTCTGAAAAATGACGTTAGTGGCGCCTTGCTCCTGCTTAATGAGGTTCTGCAAAAAGGCTTTGACGCTGCTCATTTCGTTGCCGGATATATGCAACACCTGCGTGATGTTTTGGTCGCTAAAGACTCGGCCACTGTTCAGTTGCTTGAGACGTCAGATGCTATCCGTGAGCGCTATGCCACACAGGCAAATGCTTGTCCTGCCCAGTGGTTATTCAGCGCTCTGGATATAATGAATACCTGCGATATTAACTATCGAACGGCTCGCAATAAACGTTTGACAGTTGAGTTAGCACTGGTCAAACTATGTCATCCGGCAGCTGCGCCACAAGCCGCACCTGTCCAGGAAAAGGCTGCACAGCCGTCTCAACCTGCGGCACCGAAACCGGCAGCAGAGGTTCAGCGTCCAGTTGCTCCTCAGAAACCACAACCTGCACCGCAGGCCATTCCTAAGATTCCGACGATTCCATCGCTCAAAACAAACCGCCCTGCTCAAGCAGAGACACCACAGCCGGTAGCGCAACCGACGACAACTGCGCAAAATGCCCCTTTTACAAATGACCGACTCTTAGACGCGTGGGCCGGTCTGAGTAACCTCTTTAAAGACGAAGCGCGTCTGCAGGCCATAATTAAGACTAACGCTCCTAAACTGATTAGCGAAACGGAGTGCGAGTTGGTATTGGCTAATCCGTGGCAAGAGCAGGAGTTTAAGAAGTTTGGCAAGCAGATAATGGACCACGTCCGTTCAGTCTTGCATAATGATAATCTTAAACTACATTTGAAAATAGGCGAGTATAAACGTTCTGCTGCAGCTTTAACGGATGAAGAGCGATTTAAACAAATGACTAAGATTAATCCTTCGGTGCAATACCTCAAGGAATCGCTTGGTCTAACAATCGATTAGGCATACGACAACTGATTTAAAACTATATCTGCCAACCACACGTAAAGAACTTAATATACGTGGATGGGATGAAGTAGACGTTATTCTTTTCTCCGGAGACGCCTACATTGATCACCCGCAGTTTGGGGCATCGGTTATTGGTCGTGTATTAGAACATAATGGATTTCGTGTTGCAATAGTTCCTCAGCCTGATTGGCGTGGTGATCATCGTGATTTTACCAAGCTTGGCCGTCCGCGTTTGTTTTTTGCTATTACGGCAGGGGCAATGGATTCGATGGTTAATCACTATACGGCTGCGCGTCGTCGTCGCTCGGATGATGCCTATACGCCCGAAGGAAAAGCCGGAGCACGCCCGGATTATTGTACCATCACTTATTGTAAGATCCTTAAGCAACTCTATCCGGACGTACCGGTTGTTATCGGTGGTATTGAGGCAAGTATGAGGCGTCTGGCCCATTATGATTATTGGTCAGATAAGCTGATGCCGAGTATATTGGTCGATTCCGGAGCGGATATGCTTATTTACGGAGCGGGAGAACAATCAATAGTAGAAATAGCCAAACGTGGCATTCAGGCTGATATTCCACAGACGGCATATATCGGTAAAATGCCTGAAGATACAGCAGATTCTATAGTGTTGCATTCATATTTAGACGAGTGTCGTGATAAACGCAAGCATGCAGAGGATTTTAAACTGATTGAGATAGAGAGCAATAAGATTCATGCGAAGACTATCATCCAACCTCTTGACGACGGAACGGGTCGTGCCGTGATTGTCAATCCTCCGTATCCGCAGATGACAACGGAGGAATTGGATGCAATCTATGATTTGCCTTATCAATACCTGCCTCATCCCAAGTACAAGGACAAGCATATTCCTGCTTATGAGATGATTCGTTTCTCTGTGTGTTTACATCGTGGTTGCTTTGGCGGGTGCTCTTTTTGCACTATCTCCATGCACCAGGGTAAGCAAATCATCTCTCGCAGCAAGGCTAATATCTTGCGCCAGATAGATAAGCTCAAGGATTTACCTGATTGGAAGGGTTATATCAGTGACCTTGGTGGTCCCAGTGCTAATATGTATCGAATGAGTGGTGTTGACAGGTCACTCTGTGAGCGCTGTGCTCGTCCCAGTTGCCTGCAACCGAATGTTTGTAAGAACCTTTGTCGCGACTTTGGCCCGATTCTTGATATATATCGAACGGTGGACAATTTGCCATATGTCAAACGAGCATACGTCGGCTCTGGCGTGAGATACGATTATATAAACGAACCGTATGCCCGTCAACTGATTACCCGTCATGTGTCAGGCCGACTTAAGGTCGCTCCGGAGCATATGTCGGATACGGTATTGCAATTAATGCGTAAGCCTAAGTGGGATGAGTACTTGCGTTTCCGTGATATGTTTTATCGCATAAACAGTGAGGCCGGATTGCGCCAACAACTTATTCCGTATTTTATATCCTCTCATCCGGGGTGCACGAATAAGGATATGGCAAAGTTGGCAGAGGAAACAAGGCGCATGCATTATCATCCCGAGCAAGTGCAGGATTTTACGCCTACGCCGATGACATTATCAACAACGATGTTCTACACAGGACTTAATCCATATACGATGCAGCCTGTGTATGTGGCAAAAACAAAACAGGAAAAACAACAACAAAATCAATATTTCTTTTGGTGGAAAGACCATGGCAAAAAACAAATATCACATTAATCCCGAGACCCTTGCACTTGAGCGAATAGAGCAGGGCTTTGTTTATTGGCTTCGTCGTAGTGGTTGGTACCTGACAGGTGGTATCTGCCTTGGCGCAGTATTTTTCTTCTTGTTCTTTTTCTTCTTTCCGTCACCACGTGAGAGGCAATTAATACAGCAGAATAAGAACTTAGAGGCTCAGCTAAGCGTTCTGAATCAGCAGGTTGATCAAATGCAACTCGTTATGTCTGATCTAAGTCAGCGAGACGATAACCTCTATCGTGTCCTATTTGGTGCAGAGCCTATACCTCTTAGTGTACGTAGAGGCGCACAACGTAAATACACCTATTATGAGGAGTTGGCTCAGATGACCAACTCGCAACTGGCTGCTGACTTAACGCTCAAGGTTGACCAATTGGAGAAGGAATTGTATGTCCAAGCCAAATCTTATGAAGAGATTCTTGAACTTGCAAAAACCAACGAGGTTAAAATGGAGAATATTCCTGCAATTCAACCTGTCCTCAATAAGGATTTAACTCGTGTAGCATCCGGTTATGGAGTGCGTATCGACCCTGTTTACCATGTCCGTCGTTTCCATTCGGGTATGGACTTTACCTCGCCTACAGGAACGGATGTATATGCTACAGGTAACGCTAAGGTTGTTTTTGTTGGATGGAAGCAGGGCTATGGTAATACAATTATCTTGGATCACGGATTCACATACACAACCCTTTATGCTCACCTGTATAAGGCTCTTGTGCGTGTAGGACAAAAGGTTAAGCGTGGTGATGTGATTGCTCTCGTGGGTAATACTGGTAAATCCACCGGTCCGCACTTGCACTATGAGGTTCGTATTGATGACAAGCCTGTTGACCCGCGTAATTACTACTTCTACGATTTGTCGCCTGAACAGTACGACCAGATGGTCCAACTCAGTAATAACTTTGGTCAAATGCTTGACTGATTATTAGTCTTGAATGTTAAAAGAAAAGGATTAACCTAATCGGCTAATCCTTTTTAATTCTTCTTCGTCGAGCAGTTGTATTCGTCTGCCATCCACATCTATTAGTTTTTCTTGTGCAAACTGACTGAGTGTGCGAATTGCATTGCTGGTTGTCATACTACTCAGGTTCGCAATATCCTCGCGGCTTATTTGGATATTTAGCGTTTTGCCATCGCTTTCTACACCGTGATTTTGCTTGAGGTTAAGCAGCGCTTCAGCCAGACGACCACGTATATGCTTTTGTGTCAGGTTGACTGTCTGTAATTCTGAGATAGCCAAATCGCGGGCCATAATCTCCATCATACGATAACAAATCTTAATGTTACGCTTGATTAGCCATAGTGTAGTCTCTTTGTTCAGTTTACCAATCATACACGGCTCAAAGGCATTGGCGCAAGCGTTGTACTTATCACCTGCTATCATAGCACGGTAGCCGAAGTACTCGCCTGGATTTTGGATACGGATAATCTGTGGCTTCTGACCTATACCTTCTTTGTAGATACGTACTTTACCGGTTAGCACAATCATGATGTGCGTGGGCACGTCGCCTTCAAGGTGAATAATTTCATTCTTCTTGTAGTTAACAAATTCCACTTGCTTGTTAACAACTTCTCTTTCTTCATCGGTGAGCAGTTCCCACAATTTGCCCTGCTCCCACAATTTGGTGATTGGTTCGTCTAACTTTTGTCTCATCTTCTTATATATTCTGCAAAAGTATAATTATACGGATTATTTTCGTCTTGTTGATGTTCTTCGCTGCTAATCTTTTTCCAGATATTGGTATCTATCTCTGGGAAAAACGTGTCAGCGTCGTCCCAACTATGATGTATGTGCGTTATATAGAGTTTATCTGCCAAAGGCATCATCTGTCGGTACACCATGCCTCCTCCTATAACGAAGGCCTCTTCTTCGCCTTTAACTAATTGAAGCAACTCGTCGATTGAGTATGCCACTTCTGCACCTTCAAAGATCTTGCCCTTAACGTCTGTCAACACTATGTTGCGACGGTTGGGTAGGGGGTGTTTGGGCAGCGAAAAGAATGTCCTTTCGCCCATGAGAACAGTCTTGCCGCTTGTTATCTGCTTAAAGTGCTTTAGGTCATTAGGCAGATGACAAAGCAGATCGCCTTTACGACCGATGGCATAATTCTCTGCTATTGCAACTATTATCGAAATCATGATTTATCTTTTATACAGCCACAACACCGGCTATATGCGGATGCGGGTCATAGTTTAATAATTCGAAGTCTTCATACCTGAAACTAAACAGGTCTTTTACATCAGGATTGAGTCTAATCTCCGGCAGAGCACGCGGTTCACGTGTCAGTTGCAGGTTGACTTGCTCCAGGTGGTTCAAGTATATATGTGCATCTCCGAGTGTATGAATAAACGCTCCTTCTTTCAGTCCAGTCACTTGTGCCATCATCTTGAGTAGCAGGGCATAACTGGCAATGTTGAACGGCACGCCAAGAAATATATCTGCCGAGCGTTGATAAAGTTGCAGACTTAGTTTACCATCAGCCACATAGAATTGGAATAATATATGACACGGTGGCAATGCCATCTCGCTGACTTGACCGACGTTCCATGCACAAACGAGCATACGCCTCGAGTCCGGGTCATGCTTTATCTGTTCAATCACTTGGCTTATTTGGTCTATGCTTCCGCCTTTATAGTCCGGCCACGAACGCCATTGTTTACCATAAACGGGACCCAGTTCTCCGTTTTCATCTGCCCATTCGTTCCATATGCGAACACCGTGTTCTTGTAGGTACTTAACGTTAGTGCTGCCTTGCAGGAACCATAGCAGTTCATAGATGATGGACTTGAGATGCAATTTCTTGGTTGTCAGTAGTGGAAAACCGTCTGCCATCTCAAAGCGCATTTGATGACCGAAGATACTCTTCGTACCTATGCCTGTACGGTCGTGCTTTTCAACACCTTCCGCCAACACGCGTCTGCATAAGTCTAAATATTGCTTCATATCAATATAGTTTGTACGTCGTTTTTAGTACCTTAAACTCGGTACGTCTGTTTATTTGGTTACAGATATCTTGTTCTGATTGTTGTTTCAGTCCGGTAATAAAAATCTCGTTCAGTTCTTGTCCGACAGGGATAAACGGATATTTAGCGTGAAGTGCTTTATCTGCCACTACCGGCTTTGTCTCGCCGTATCCAACCGGAGTTAAGCGTTTTGTCTCGATACCTGCTTTGATGAGGTAGGAGACAACCGACTCTGCACGTTTCTTACTAAGCGTCAGGTTGCTTGCATCATCGCCTACAAGGTCGGTGTGTGCACTCAACTCAATGGTGATATTCGGATTATCGTTCAGCAGTTTAACCAGTGTCTGCAGTCCTGTCTCAGATTGTGGAGTCAGGTCCCACTTGCCGAATTCATAGAATATATTATCCATCGTTATCGGCTTGGATATCGGAGCCAGAGCGAAATCTTGAGTATATGTCTTGCTATCGTTTAGTCCCAGCGTGTTAAGTGCTTGTTTTTGGTTGAGGTGTCCGCGTGCAGAACCAAGCATCACGTAATTAGCATCTTTCTTGAGCTTGATCTTGTATGTTCCGTCGCGACGCACTTGCAGCTTAGTGTTTGTGCCGTCATCGCCAACCAGCCTGATTACCGCGTCAGACAAGGCGTCACCATTCATGTCCGTTACTGTTCCTTCAACCATAAATACCATTTCTGGCAACGTAAAACGATATATCTCGTCCAGAGCTTTCTTCTGTCCGCGGTTAGATGAGAAGTAACCGTTTTGGCTGTTGCCGGAAAAGGTGATACCGAAATCATCGCCATTGCTATTGAACGGAGTGCCCAGGTTATACACAATCCACTTGACCGAATCGGTTACAGTTGAGTCTCTTTCAGCTTTGAATAGGTCCAATCCTCCATATCCCGGATGACCTGTAGAGGCAAAGTATAGTGTGCCATCGGGATGGATGAACGGGAACATCTCGTTTCCTTCAGTATTGATGTCTTTGCCCATGTTCTGCGGGTCTATCCATTGCCCGTCTTCAAGTACTGCCATCCATATATCCTTGCCACCTTGTCCGTACGGAGCGTCGCTCACAAAGTACATTGTATCACCTGTCTGACATAGAGTAGGGTGCGCAACGGTTATACTGCTGTCGTTGAATATCTTTACCTCTTGTGCTTCGCTCCATTCACCGCTGGCACGACTGGAAGTGTAAATCTTTGCTCCAAGGTCTAATCCGTTTTGCGGGCAGGAGTATGTGAAGTACAATGTTCGGCCATCACTTGTGGCAGTACATGGTCCCAATTCAGCTTGTCCGGTACGCTTACCGCCGCCGGTTGAGTCATTTTGCTGTTCGTCAGAGTCTTCGCTTTCGCTATATAACCCGTCCGGCAGTTCAATCTCTTCCCATTGACCGGCTGCGTTCTTGCGAGCAGAGTATAGATTAAAGGTCTGAGCACCTGTTATGGCGCTGGGACGTTTCATCTTCTTCTTGGCTGATGTCTCCTGTCTGTTGCTCACGAACATGATGGCATTAGCATCATTACCAATAAACATCGGCGAGAAGTTACTGCTCCTGCGGTGGTTAAACTCTGCAGCTTTGCTTATCTTGTATCTGCTGAATTGTTTCTTCCATTCACCAACATTCTGACAAGCATGTTGTCCGGCACGAGCCTCATAACTGTCGGGATGAGCTTCCAAATAGATAGCATAATTCTTCTCTGCCTCCTTGTATTGACCCTGATAATGAAGCACTTGCGCGTAATGGAGATAAACTATCGAGTCCTGATATTTGTTCCTGATAGCGTTCTTGTAGGCGTTTGCAGCCTTGGTGTTATTGAGTATGCGGTAACATTCACCTTGGTTGAACGCAATACGAGCTTTTAGCGGACGTTCTTTTTTATTACTTACGCGTGGGTAACAACTGCGATATATCTCTGCAGCATCGTAATACTCACCGATGGCAAACTTCTTGTCTGCGCGCTTAATACGAGCTTTGATTCCGCAACCGCTTAGAAGCAACGGAACCAGGACTAATACCGCAATTATTTTCTTGTAACCAATCACACTAATTCGTGAACTACCAATCCGCTACGCAGTTTTGGTTCAAACCATGTTGTTTTAGGAGGCATAATATTGCCCGAGTCCGCTATATCGATTATCTGTTGCATCGTGACGGGGTAGAGTGCCAGCGCCATCTTCATTTCGCCACTATCAACACGACGTTTTAGTTCTCCCAGTCCGCGAATACCGCCAACGAAGTCTATACGTTTATCGCTTCGCAAATCCTTGATGCCCAGTATCTCATCAAGGATGAGATTGCTGCTGACTGTCACGTCCAGAACGCCTATCGGGTCGTTGTCGTTGTATGTACCGGCTTTAGCGGTCAAACTGTACCATTCTCCACCGAGATATAGTGAGAAATTATGCAGTTTATTGGGCTTGTATATCTCAGCGCCTTTCTTCTCAACGATGAAGTTCGTGCTGAGTGCCTTCAGGAATTCCTCTTCGCTCAGTCCGTTCAGGTCTTTTACAACGCGATTGTAGTCAATTATATTGAGTTCGTCATCCGGGAAGCATACTGCCAGGAAGTAGTTGTATTCCTCATTACCTGTGTGCTTGGGATTCTGATTTTTCTTTTCGTTTCCTACGAGGGCTGCAGCAGCGCTACGATGGTGACCATCAGCTATGTACATGGCTGGTATCTCGCTGAATATCTCCGTGATACGATCAATCATTTTGCGGTCGCGGATAACCCAGAAACGATGCCCAAAACCGTCTATCTCGGCTATGAACTGATACTCCGGTGCCTCAGCAGTTACCTTAGCGATTATGGCATTAAGGTCATCACGATGCTTGTAGGCAAAGAATACCGGCTCCATGTTCGCGTTGTTGACGCGTACATGCTTCATGCGATCCTCTTCTTTGTCGCGACGTGTGAGTTCATGCTTTTTGATGCGACCTTCCATATAATCCTCTACCCATGCAGCAACAACCAATCCGTGCTGTGTCTTGCCTTTTGCAAAGTCAGGATGCTTCGGGTCGTCAAAGATGGTCTGAGCATATACATAGTAAAGCTCCTCAGCATCTTGCTTCAGCCAACCTTTCTCGCGGAATAGTCTGAACTGCTCTGCAGCCTTCGGATACACTTTAGCGTCGTGTTCGTCTGTGCCGTCGTTGAAGTTAATCTCCGGCTTGATGATATGATACAGCGACATCGGATTTCCCTCTGCCTCTTTACGCGCTTCTTCACTTGACAACACGTCGTAGGGACGGCTGTTCACTTTCTCCACCAACTCTTTCGGCGGACGAATGCCCTTAAATGGTTTTATTCTCATGGCCTTTCAATCTTCAATCTTCAATCTTCAATCTTCACTTCTCACTCTTCACCGGAGCTGCTCCCATAGAGCACGAGCCGTTGAATACTGCATTGGGTTCAACGATTAGCGTGCTGGTTCTCACGTCGCCTTTGATATTACCGGTTGCACGAAGTGCAAGTTGTTGTTTCACTTCTATCTTACCATCCATTTTGCCCATAATCTCGGCATTTTGGCATACGATAGTTCCTTTTATCTGTCCTTTTTCACCGATAACCACTTTACCTGCACTCTGCAGATCGCCTTCCACTACACCGTCAATGCGGATATCCGAATCGGCTATTATCGTACCGATTATCTTACTCCCTGCTGTCAGGGCATTAAACATTGAACCTGTCGGTTGTTGTTGTGCCATAATCCTTTCTTATTTTTACTTATTGTTAATTCCTTATTATAATTTTCGCCTATTATTTTATCGTTTTAATTCAATTCAGCCCGCAAAGGTACAACAAATTTTGCATTTTTGCAAATAAAAGTAAAGAAAAATTTCATAAACCAAATATTCCGCACTTTTTTCTCTCTCATTCCCTGTAAGCCAATCGTTCTGCGAGCGACCTTGTATATTGCACAATACCGACTATTAGCTTACAGCATTTTTTACTATGTTTTTATTAGGTTATTATTAGGTTATTATTAGGTTATTAATATGTGGTTATTATGTGCATCCGCATACGTCATCAGACTTTTGTAGGACTAAAAATATTGTTTTATTTGCATGCGTGCAAAAAAAGTTGTACCTTTGCAACCAATTACGTAATTCTTGTTAGATTATGGAAACGAAACGACCTGATGTGGCATTGGTTTTGTCGAGTGGAAGCAGTCGAGGACTGGCTGCAATCGGAGCTATTGAATCCCTGCAGTCTCACGGCTTCAAAATTACCTCTGTTGCAGGATGTTCTATGGGTGCAATCGTAGGGGGTATGTTTGCCGCAGGTAAACTGCCGGAACTGAAGGATTGGTATAAGCAGATGACACTGCGTAAGATGCTGTCACTCAGCGACTTCAAACCGCGACTAAACTATCTTCTTGGCGGCGAAAAAATAATGCAAGCTTTGGCAGAATTGATTCCCGGAGTGCAGATTGAAGACCTTGAAATTCCACTTGCTCTCATTGCCTCAGACATGAACACCGGCGAGGAAGTCGTATTCCGCGAAGGAGACCTCAGTCATGCTATTCGTGCGTCCTTCTCACTGCCACTAATCCTTGAACCTGTACAAGATGGAAATCGTCTTCTTATGGATGGCGGAATAACCAACGCCTTGCCACTTAATCGTGTCGCGCGAAAGCCTGGAGATATACTCGTGTCAGTAAATGTTTCCGCTCGCGAAAGACCTGATCTTAAGGCAGTTATGAGTAAGAACTCACGCTTCGCTTCTCTCATGAACCGCGTTAATGATATCATGATTCAACAACATTGCGAACTCATGAAACAACTGTGCCCGCCTGATATAAATATTGATGTCGCCATGAACCAATTTGGTATGTTTGAGTTCGATCATGCCGATAAGATTATCAACTACGGCAGACATTTGATGGATAGGGCAATAGAGAATTTTGATAAAAAAGCATAATTTATTTGCATATATGCAAAAAAAGTAGTACCTTTGTCGCCGATTTGTATGTATATATTTAACTACTGCTTTATGAAACACTATCTATGCTTATTTTTTGCTCTTCTTGCGCTTACATTTGCAGCATGTAATAATAATGAACCATCTGGCGATGGCGATAATACTCCGCCGGAACCGACTAATTTGACTTGGGACTTCGACGAGGCAACAGGCACCTTACATATTTACGGAGAAGGCGAGATGGGGATAACGTCGTGGAATAAAGAATACCGAAATCAAATAAAAAAAGTTGTTTTGCCTGATGGTTTGACTTCTATTTGCAAGTATGCTTTTGATGCATGTGTGTCCTTAACAAGTATTACTATCCCAAATACGGTTACAACGATTGGTGTGAGCGCTTTCGCATCTTGCAATTCATTACCATCAATCACCATTCCCGGCAGTGTAGAGAGCATCGGAGAACGAGCTTTCAGTAATTGTGATAACTTGGCAACGGTCAAGCTTAATTACGGTATTAAGACGATAGGTGCAAGTGCTTTTAGTAATTGTCCTGCTTTAAAGTCTATGATTCTTCCTAATAGTGTTAGCTCCGTCGGTAAAGAAGCGTTACGTGCTTGTACGGCACTTGAATCTATCGGACTTTCAAGTTCGATGACTTCTATTCCTGAGTATTTTGCGGATAATTGCTCTAGTCTGAAGAGCATTTCCGTTCTGTACGGCATTAAATCTATTGGTGATTATGCTTTCTGGAGGTGTCCGGCTTTACAATCGGTGTCTTTGCCGGAAACGCTAAAGAAATTAGGTAAGGATGCGTTTAGAGGATCGGCTATTGCGGGAATCACACTGCCGGATGCATTGACAACAATTGGTGATTTTGCTTTTGATGATTGCGCGAATCTGAAGGCTATTGAAATACCGGCAACCGTTACTACGATAGGCTCCTGTGCTTTTTCGGATTGTCCTAAGTTGGCTACTGTGATATCTTATCCGGTGACACCACCTGCAATTAGTGTTAACACATTCAATCATATAGCTGATAATGCTATGTTGTATGTTCCTGCTGAAAGTTTGTCCAAGTACAAAAGCAGTTCATACAAATGGAAAGACTCATTTAGCACAAGTAATATCGTTGCACTCTAAATCTTAATAATTATGAATAAACTTAAGTCTGCTTTTCTGATTATTGGAATGGTCTTGCTGCTTATTGGCGCAGGACT
>JAGCSQ010000082.1 GCA_017964045.1 Paludibacteraceae bacterium | reverse complement strand
CACGACGCAGGATACTACATCGCCATAGAAACCAACGGTACACACTCGCTGCCCGATGATATCGATTGGGTGACGTGCTCGCCTAAGGAAGGCAGCCACGTTGTTCTAAGCGAAGCCGACGAAGTAAAGATTGTATATACCGGACAAGACGTAGAGCACTGGCGTGAACAGTTACTTTCTGAGCACTACCTGCTGCAGCCCTGCTCATGTCAAAACACCAAACAAGTAGTTGATTACGTCCTCTCTCATCCGTGGTGGAGGCTATCGCTACAAACACATAAGATACTTGATATCAAATAATTACATGAACTTACGCACATTTATTATGACGGCACTTATCGCCACAACCGCTATCTCTTGCGGCAACAAAAAAGAACAGACATCAACCGACAAAGCGCCTATCACCAAGCCGCAGATAACGCTTGAGTCAGATCACTTCACCCCCGAAGCCCTGTGGGCCATGGGACGTATTACAGGCGTCAAAGCCGATATCGAAACAGGATGGCTCGCCTACACAGTCAGCTACTACAGCGTGGCTGAAAACCGCTCTACATCGTGGATTCGTATTTGCAATCCATTTGAGGACATGCACCTTGATGACGAGTTCGTAGGTTCTGACCCTGCATGGTTTGGCAGCAGCGGATGGCTCGCTTACCTCAAGGATGGTAAGCTGTATCTGCGTCGTGATAGAGAGGAAGTGCTTGTTGAAGGCACAGAAGATGTTGAAGGTTTCCTGCTCTCACCTATGCGCGATAAAGTGATTCTTATCAAGCAAGTCAAGACTGTTCCCACCACGGCCGAACTCTACACTGACCTGCCTGAGGCCAGCGGACGCGTCGTTGACGACCTGATGTACAAGCATTGGGACGAGTGGACAGAGACTGCTCCGCAACCCTTTGTATGCGACCTGAACCTCACTTACTACGGTGAAGGCGAACGCATTAAGACGGCTAAGATTGGCGAATCTGTCAATATCCTTGAGGGCACAGCCTTCGAAAGCCCTATGAAGCCTTGGGGAGGCGTTGAGCAACTGGCATGGAATCCCAATAACGAAGAGATAGCATATACATGCCGCAAGAAAACAGGTCTCGACTACGCAGTATCAACCAACAGTGATATATACCTATATAATATACGCACGCGCGAGCACCGTAATATCACCGAGCCGAACCAGGGCTATGACACCAATCCGGCGTATTCGCCTGACGGAAAGTACATTGCTTGGCAGTCTATGGAACGTGACGGATATGAGAGCGACGAGAACAGACTTTTCATCATGGACCTGCAGACAGGCGAAAAGACCTTCCTCACCGAAGGAAGCGAACTGCACGTAGATGAGTTTAAGTGGTTCGACAACAACTCCCTCATCTTCTCTGCTTGCTATCACGCACTGGTTCAGCTATATCAGATTAACCTGGACGGCAAGATAAAGCAACTGACTGACGGACAGTATGATAACGTGATTGGCGATGTGTGCTACGACCGTATCTACCTGCTACGTCACTCTATGCTTCAGGCTAATGAGATATATTGTTTGCTTCTCGAAGGAGACCGTTTATTTACGCAACTGACCCACGAGAACGATAATATCTACTCGCAGATAGACCGTGGACAGGTTATTCCGCGTTGGCAGAAGACTACCGACGGCAAACAGATGCTCACATGGATTATCCTGCCACCGCACTTTGATGCAAGCAAGAAGTACCCCACTCTGCTTTACTGTGAAGGCGGACCTCAGAGTCCGGTCAGTCAGTTCTGGTCATTCCGTTGGAACTTCATGCTCATGGCTGCTAACGACTACGTCATTGTGGCTCCTAACCGTCGCGGACTGCCCGGATTCGGCAAGGAATGGAATGAACAGATCAGTGGCGACTATGGAGGACAATGCATGCGCGATTACTTCACCGCCATCGACGAGGCATGTGCTAACCTTCCGTATGTTGACAAAGACCATCTTGGCTGCGTAGGTGCCAGCTTCGGCGGATACAGCGTTTACTGGATTGCCGGTCATCATGACAAGCGCTTCAAAGCCTTCATCGCCCACGACGGTATCTTCAATATGGAAATGCAATACCTGGAGACAGAGGAGAAATGGTTTGCCAACTGGGACATGGGCGGTGCTTACTGGGAAAAGGACAATAAGATTGCTCAGCGCACGTTTGCCAATAGTCCGCATAAGTTCGTGGATAAATGGGATACACCTATTCTCTGCATCCATGGCGAGAAGGACTATCGCATCCTACCCAACCAGGCTATGGCAGCATTTGATGCCGCCAAGATGCGTGGTATTGATGCCGAACTGCTTATTTTCCCTGACGAAAACCATTGGGTAACCAAACCGCAAAACGGTATCCTGTGGCAACGTCGATTCTATAACTGGCTTGATAAATACCTAAAATAATGAAATATAATTTTGACTTTAAGATTCAGTACGAAGAGGTTGACGAAACGCGTCATTTGCGCCTCTATAATCTGGAAGAGTACCTGCTCAACGTAGCCGGTCAGGCAGCTGATATGCTGGGGTTTGGCACATTTGATCTGTTGCCGCATAACCTGACATGGATTCTGGCGCACCTTAGTGTAGAGATGCAATACTTGCCTATCCATGGCGAGGAAATACGTATCGAGACCTGGATAGAGGAGAATGCACACATGCTCTCACGACGTGATTATCGTATCTACCTGACTAAGGCTCATGACCATGAACTCGGTTATATCGGTAAGGCTACCAGTACCTGGGCGTTGCTCGATCTAACCAGTCGCTCTATAGCTAATGCATTTGATATGCCAATGTTCGATGGTGTTGTTGATGGCGAGAAGCTCGAGTTTGAGCGTGCACCGCGTCTGTTGCCGATAAAGGAACCCACAGGCGAGCGACTGCACATGGTATCCTACTCCGATCTCGATTACAATGGCCACTGCAACTCATGCAAGTACCTGCAGGCCATGCTCAACGCTAAGCGCCTAACAATAGGTAATCGCACTGTACGCCTGGATATCAACTACCAGAAGGAAGCAAAAGAGGGCGACGCAATGCGCACCCTCTATCTTGAAACGGCTGACCAGGTTCAGTATCAACAGGTCGATGCCGAAGGTAAAACCAATTGTACGGCTTCTATCAGGCTGCTTTAAGCCATAGCGCCGTTCACTTGGATAACCTGTCCACTGACGTACGAGCTAAGGTCACTACCCAGGAACAAGGCCACTTTAGCCACTTCCTCAGTGCTACCGCCACGACGCATCGGAATCAGCTTAACGAATTCTTGCAGAGTCTCTTCGCTCAGTTGAGCAGTCATCTCTGTCAGGATAAAGCCCGGAGCAATAGCGTTTGCACGAATACCACGACTGCCAAGTTCTTTGGCAGTCGTTTTTGTCAGTGCTATCAGACCTGCCTTGGATGCTGAATAATTAGCCTGACCGACATTGCCGTTGATACCGACTACTGACGACATCGAGATGATTGAACCACTACGTTGGCGCATCATAATGGGCGTTACGGCGTGAATGAAGTTGAATGCAGACTTGAGGTTGACGTTGATAACGGCATCCCACTGCTGCTCAGTCATACGCATAATCAGTCCGTCCTTGGTGATACCGGCGTTATTAACCAGGATATCTATCGAGCCGAACTCTTTATGTATCTCTTCCACAACCTTATGTGTCTCTTCAAAGTCAGCAGCGTTGCTGGCATAAGCGCAGCACTTAACGCCAAGAGCTTCTATCTCACGCTTGGTCTCTTCTGCCACTTCGTTGATAACCAGGTCTGTAAAGGCTATGTTGCAGCCTTCTTTAGCGTAAACAAGTGCAATTGATTTACCGATACCACGTGCTGCACCGGTGATAATAGCTGTTTTTCCTTGTAATAGCATATCTATATTGTTTTATTGTTATTCTTCTATCGGGAACATACCCGTCGGATGTAGTATCGTGTATTCCGTCAGCGTTTGATTACTGTTGAAGCCGATGCCTTCTATGATTGAGCTGGCACGGGTAATCTTAATCGTTGAATCGGAATATATACGCTCGGTATTCTGATTCCAGTTAAGCTCCGGTGTATCAAACTGCTCACCTTCGGTGTTCTTGGCGTGCACATTGCCTGTCAGCGTCCAAATCTGTGCACGTTCGTTGTAGTAGGCATAGTCTGACTTGAGCGAAGCATCCACCTCCAGCTGTTCGTTGAACTTCTCCAGGTATATACCTTCCGGAAACTCCCAGTAGGACGGTTCTGCCCTATCAAATATCTGCCAATGTGGCGTGATGATTCTATAACGAGTAACGCCGGAGTCAGATATCAGGGTTGTTACGTCCTTAGCATCCAACACCGGCATCGCCGCACGGTCGGTAACTGCTTCTGCCTGTAGCTTAACGCCTTTGCGGCGGCATCCTGCTCCTATCAGAGCAAAGATAACTACAAGCACTGTAGCTGTATAGACCGTCAATTTATTCATTACTTAGCTTTTTTACTTCTGCGGACGGCAGATGGTACGTTCGCCTATCCAACCGCCTACGATGAATGTGCCACCACCGAATTCGTTCGGCAAGTCAAACATCTCCTCTTTGGTGGGGAAGTACTTGCTGTATGCTGCAATCAGCTTATTTGCGTCTGCCTCGCATGTAGCATCTACTGATTTAGCCTTAACGAATTGGTCAACTGCTGCCCAGAATACGGTCTTATTCAGAATAGCAGCCTTGGCTGCAGGATACTCGTCTGTTGAATAAGGATGCGATCCGGCATAGCACATACCTATCAGCAGGTAGCAACGACCTTGGTTAGGCAGTACCTCCAGGCTCTGACGAGCATAGCGACGTGCCTCAGGATAGTTTTTCAGTTTATCCATGTAGATATATGCGATGTAGTAGAGGTAGTCGTCGCGATCGTCGTCGTCATCTTCTTCAATGAGAGCAATAGCCTCGTTGTAGTAGTTGATAGCGCCACGCCAATCCTCTTTCTTCATGCACATTCTTGCACAACCGGCAGCTGACTCCTCGCTCGGTTGAAGCTTGTGAGCAGCCTCTGATGCAGCGAAGTAAACCTCTGACTCAGTGCAGTTAACGCGTTTATAGAGAGCTATCAGCTTAAGCAGGTTCTCCATATTCTGAGTATTCTGTGCAACATAATCTGCGTACAATGCATCCAGTTTATCGCAGCTGGCAGCACCTGATATAGCGAACAGGTTATCTATGTACTCTTTCTGCTGACCGGCAGCCGTTGCGTTCTTGTTTGCCGGGTTAGCAGCCATCTGTTGCAGCAGACCTGATGTCAGTGCGTAATCAGCCATGAACTGCTCTCCGTACTGAGCTGCGTCGCTCTTATAGAGGTTATAACTTACCTCGAACAGCTTGCGAAGAACCAATATCTTGCTGCCAAGACCCATCTTCTCAACCGATTCCTTCAGCCAAGGATAAGCCACAGCCTTAACTTGGTCGTTCTCAGAGTGGTCGCAATAAGCCAAACCCTTCTCACCAAGGATATAAGCCACGGGGTATTTAGGATCGCTGCCGAAGTACTTGATACGCTTGTCGCACATCTCAACGGCCAACTTACCCAGACGCTCTTTCTCTGCAGGATCAGTAGCCTGGTCGTACAGATAGTCAACTATCTTAGCACCGTTGGTGTAGATCGACTTGTTGGCATTCGGGCACTCGTTATATACCTCCAGCCACGTCGGATAGGCGTCAGCGTATTGTTTGTTCTTAACGTTCTCGTGAACAAGGCTTATCTTAGCCATGCACTCCTGAGTGATGACAGGTTCTTCTTCAACCACTGTCTCAACGGGAGCTGCTGCCTGTTCTACTACCTTAGGTTTCTTTGCACATGCCAATGCCGGAACGGCTGCTGACAAGGCGATTACCAATAATGTTCTTGCTTTCATAATATATCGTTTTTAATTATTTACTACCTACTCCGTTCCAAAAACCGTGCCAAAACTACAACTTACGCTTGAAGAACCAATTTTCACGCACCGCTGCGTTGATGGTCAGTTGCAGTCCGTTCTCCCATAATCCGCCGGATATACCGCGGCGGTTGTACTCCAGCGTAACGTTGAACAGCGTACCTGATGTGCGCAGCGGAAAGCCCATACCTATGCTCACGCGCAGGTCCTTGCCGCCAACGGCTTTGATATACGAGTCGCTAAACGAGCAACCGGCACGCCAGAACATGCGCTCAGCGTAGTTCTTGCCGTACGGATTATGCCTGTACTCCACACCGGCAGATATGCGGTTGCAGTCCTTAAGAGGCTCATCCATCAGCTCGGCCTTGCTCCAGAACTGATACTCATAATCCAATGCTACCGTCAAAGCTCTATTCCATGTGTATGAACCACCAACACCGAATATCGACGGCATTGACAAGCCGTTTTTGTTATGAGGAACAGTGTCTATATCCGTTGAAACAACTACATCTGTATATGTGCCATTGATAT
Source organism: Paludibacteraceae bacterium (assembly GCA_017964045.1). Classification (GTDB taxonomy): domain Bacteria; phylum Bacteroidota; class Bacteroidia; order Bacteroidales; family Paludibacteraceae; genus Colicola. Next base: position 1,806 of record JAGCSQ010000082.1, on the reverse strand, counting down.
TGGCTTTATGCTCGTATATTCCACCTACAACGAATGAGTGCTTACCAAAGTCATGGAACAGCTGCAATCCGTAACGCAGACGGATGGTGCTCACGTCTATATCGGTTACCTTAGTCGTGCTGTTCAGTCCGGCTTCCTGGAATATCAACTCACGGGTGTTGGTTACTTCGCCGAACATATAGTAGAAGTTGAATCCAAGTGCCACCCAGTCAAACAAGTTACCGCTCAAACCGGCGTACAGGTCAGTTATTCCGCCCTCACCGGTATATATCTTACTATAGTGGTACTTGTCGTCCACATTGCCGTTGAGCGTTATCTGATAGCCCAGCTTCGAGTACGGCAGCAAACCCAGGCTCATTGCTATATGCTGTTTCCATAGCGGGAATTGCAGCGTTATATAGTCCAGGTTACCGTTGAACTTATTGCGCTTACCAGCTCCGTCCTCAAACAGGCTCCAATCTACATGCACCGACAGGTCAAACATAAACGTCATACTGTCACATGCCGTATATGATGCCGGTTGAGCAGCGTTGATAGTACGATTGCTGCGCAAACCATAGCGCACACCTCCTAAACCACGATAGGCTGCCGGACAATAGTTGCCCAACTCACCCAGGCCGTATCTCGAGTAAGGAGAATAGGTGCTGTTTTGGGCATTCACGACGTCCGATATCGATGCCGCAAACAGCATCGTTATTGCCACAAAAGCACACTTAATAATATTGCGTACACGCATGCGCATGGTTTTCAGCCTGCAAAATTACTACAAATTTTTGAAATAAACAAGGATTTTACGGTAAAAATCAAATATATTTGTATTATTGCCAAAAAAGCACTACCTTTGCACCATAAATCGGCAATAAAACATCATTTATGCGTCTTTATCCGAACTGCAAGGTCAATATCGGTTTGCACGTTACCGGCAAACGACCGGATGGTTACCACACGCTGGATACCATCTTCTATCCGATATATAATCTATCCGATATATTGGATATCGACCATGCACCTACTCTATCGTTCAGCTGCGATGGCATTGCCGTCGATTGCAATAGCGATGACAACCTGGTTATGCGTTGCTATCGTCTTATGCAGCAACGCTACCCGCAGATCGGGCCTGTAGCGATTCGCCTGACCAAGCGTATTCCTTTTGGTGCCGGACTGGGTGGAGGCAGCAGTGACGCTGCACATACAGCCTTGGCTCTCAATCTTTTATTCAATCTTGGCCTGAGTCGTGAGCAGTTGGCAGCTGAGGTGGAGCCGCTGGGTGCCGACTGTCCTTTCTTCATCTATAATGTGCCGTGCCATGCTACGGGCACAGGTGAAATCTTGACGCCGGTAGAGGACGAGTGGAAGCATCTCTATATCGTTCTCGTCAAACCAGATATAGCCATTTCCACGCGCGAAGCATATGCCGGCATCGACAGCCTGGGCAACCTGATCTTCCGTCCCGGATTCAACGACTTTGAGTTGTCTGTTTTTCCGCAGCACCCCCGCCTTGAACTCATCAAGCAGACCCTGCTTGACCACGGTGCCGTATATGCCTCTCTGTCAGGTTCGGGCGCAACGGTATTCGGACTGTTCAGCAGCCCGATAACTGATATCAATAGTCTCTTTGCTGATTGTTTTGTGTGCGCTACTACGCTGTCACCTCAGCCGCACGCTGCAGTTTAATGCGGAAGGTCGTGCCCTGCTCCGGAGCAGAGTGCAGTACCCAGATCTTACCGTGGTGGTAGTTCTCGATGATACGCTTGCTCAGGCTTAGGCCTAATCCCCAACCGCGTTGCTTGGTCGTATAGCCGGGTT
>JAGCSQ010000081.1 GCA_017964045.1 Paludibacteraceae bacterium | reverse complement strand
GAGAATCGGGTCACACTAATCCGACGGCTATTGATGAAATAGAAGGCGGCAAGTGGAACGTAGATGGTGTACAGAAGGTTATCTACAAAGACCATATGTATATTATTCGCGGTGGACGCGTATTTGACGCAAGAGGCGCTATTGTAAAATGATGTTTGATGTATAATGTATGATGTATAATATATGAAGAATATGAAATATAGAATAATTGTATTGGCTATGGTGGCAGCGCTTTCGCTGCCTGCCCTAGCACAGTGGAACAATAACGATGTTATTGCTACAGCACCAACTACAACGACATTTCAGTCAACATCAACGCTTGGAAGCAGCAATAGTGCATATTCGTCTAACCCAAGCATCAGCGATAATGGTACAGCTACCATTCGCACCATTGGTGTCCGTCGTAACGAAACACCTTCAGGTAACCCCGGTACTCCGGATGAAGACGAGATTGACGACGATGAGAAAGCAGAATGGCAACCGATAGGTGATGCCGTATGGCCGCTGCTGTTGCTCGCACTAGCGTATGTGGGTGTGCGGGCGCGCAGACGCGTGGTAAATAAGGTGTAAGTTACTAACCCATAAAACGGAATAAACTATATGAAAAGAAATTTGTTTATAATGATGTTATGGGTATTTGCCGCTTGCGCCCCGCAAGTGGCTGAGGCCGGCGATGTGACGTTTGATCCAAACGTGAGATACTCACGAATAGTGATAGACAACTGTTTATACCACTTCAAAGCGAATACTACAAAAGCCGGCTTTGCCAAGTATGATGGATCCGGTTCCAAATTGGCTAACTCTGAGTCAGAACGCGGCTTTGACTATGTGCCGGGATTGGTTGCCAAGGCAGTTTTAGAGTGCGTGGATTTATACCAAGACAGCACATGGGCTGCACCGTGGTTCTATAGCATTCAGGCTTATGGAGAGGCGTATTATAATACTACCCATAGCGGGGCTTCTTTGGACGACTTGAATGCTTGCAAACTGTATTTCGGGCTTTACGACTTGACAAAACCGGGTGCGAAGTTTGAGAATGCGACGATAGCTGATCATTGCGCAACCGCTAAAGGGAAAGCGTTAACCGGCTTGTCCAACCATAATAGCACTTATGCCATTTCGTCTTCCACATCCAGTACGTTTTGCGGGAACAGCAGTACCTACGAAGGCGGTTGGTGGCACAAAAGCAGCTATGAAAACCAGTTATGGTTGGATGGGCAGTATATGGGTCCGGCATTGTTGGCGATGATGGTCGCTGACGGGCGCTATATATCCGGTTCGGCAGCCGGCGACTGGGCTATCATCCGCAAGCAGTTTGACATGTGCTGGAACAGATTGTGGAATTCGACAGATAAATTGCTTTATCACGCATTTTCGGCAGATCCAACAAGCAGCCAAACAACCAATTGGGCGGACCATACCGATACCTATGCGACAAATTCGCATTATGGTGTCAGTTCTGAGTATTGGGGCCGTGCGGCAGGATGGTATTTCTTTGCGTTGGTAGATATCTTGGAGCAAATGGACAAGATTGGTAAGAACGGTGCGGATGCAGACTATGTAGAGTTCAAACGTCAGCTGGAGGCAGTAGCGGACGGTCTGTTAGCGCGTCAAGATGCTACTACCGGTTGCTGGTGTCAATTGTTGCAATATGAAAATGGCGTTACGCCGGGCGGATGCTCCAAAGCTAATTATCTGGAGTCATCCGCATCTGCCATCTTTGTATCTACGTTCCTTAAAGGTATCCGTTTGGGATACTTAGATCGAGCTAAATACGAAGCGGCTGCAAAGAAAGGCTATCAAGGTTTGATCAACCAGTTCCTGAAAACAAGCGTTGGAGACGGAAACGACTATGCGTTGATTAGCTGCTGCAAGTCCGCAGGATTAAGTTCAGACCGCAACGGAACAGCCAATTATTATCTGTCCGGCAGTGATACGGGGAAGACCTCCGATTATACAGAAGGAAAAGTGCTCGGTGCATTCATCCTTGCTGCAACAGAGTACGAGCGGGCATATCCACCGGCAGCACCGGAACCGGCTGGGGCTGAATGCAGATGCCTGCGCGTATCAATAAGTGAATAAAGATGGCTGATTGACAAAGTGTCACCACTTGTTCGAGCAGAGGTGGCAAAGTGTCAAAATGACGGATGCGTCAAAGCCCGACCAGGTCCCGAGGACGTCCCGTAGATGTCCGGAGGAGCATTTGTAAAGCGAAACGGCGAAAAGACTGACAAAATGATAAAATGGCGCAGAGTCAAAGCGTGTTAGATTATAACTTCTTATAGACCTTCATTAGGAACTTGGCGAAGGCCATGCCATGGACGCCGTAGTGGTCGAAGTCGAACTCGACATCAGCGTTTGTACCCTGCAATTGCTCGTACAGGCGCTCGGCGTTATAGAAGGGCACTACGTTATCATCCCTGCTATGGAAGACATAGAGGCGTGCCTTGGGAATAAAGTCAGAAGGCACATCGTGGTTGAGGAGTTCCTTATATAGGCGGATGGTCTCGCTATAGCCGAAACTGCTTGCCTCGGGAGAGAGAATCTCGTCAAGACTGCTGGTGCCGATGAGCGTGCGCAGTTGGTCCACAGTATAGCGCTTAGACAGAATCCAGTTTTTATAGTTAGCCAGCAGTCGCTGTGAGAAGAAATACTCAGGCTCAAAGCGGCTGCCCTCCGGTCGTCCGCAGTTCATACCCAGCACCAGCATAGGCACGCTGCAGGGAATGCCGATATAGTTATTGCCTACGGCACGATAGTAGAACTCAGAGATATAATACGGTCCGCCACCCACATAGCAGCAACGCACCCTGATGGCAGCGTCGGCATACTCGGGGTAATTGGTTTGGTCCTCCAGGAGTCGCAACACGTGCATAGCGGTGTGGGCACCCTGGCTGTAACCCATGAGGTAGATATCTGAGGTTTGAATCTTAAGTCCCTTGGATGCGAAATACGGACGTACTGCCAGAACCATATCAATAACATTACGGGCGTTAAGGTCTGCTTGCATGTAGGGGTGCACCGAGTCAACAGTGCACCCATAGCCTATATAATCAGGCATGACGACGGCATAACCCTTGGTAGCGAGCCAGGCGTCCATGAAGCAGGACATAGACGGTACCTCGTAGTCGGCACAGACGGTATAGTGGCACGAAACGACGATACCCTTGATATCACCCTTTGCCGGATAATAGACAGCTCCGCTCAGGCGGATAGTGTCGCCCCAAGCGCTGACAGACGGATAAGTACCACTGACCTGGCGCACCTGGTAAGAAGTCAGGCCTTCGGTCAAGCCACGCAGCATACCGATGCCGTCAATCGACGAGGCGGTGCGGATTGGTGATACTTGATTGGTGATTGGTGATTGCTGTTCATCCTCGAAGTCATAGAGGTTCTCGTGGTAGGGGGCGAAGTAAAGGCCATGGTTAGGCAGAGCCGAGAAGTCAACACCGTATTCAAAGTCATAATGATTGCAAGCTGTCATCAGACAGCAGGCAATCAGACCGGCTACTAAAAGTAGCCTGTAAGACCGGCGCGGTGCGCCTGTAGGACCGTCACAAAGTGACTGTAGGACCGCTGACGCTGTAGGATATTTCATTGTTCTGCTCCTTTCTTTTTATTGGGTGTGTTGAACTGGTAGGCAAAGCCGACGCTGAGGATGCGGGCAGAGACCATGACCATAGAGTTAACGTCCTTGAGAGCAGAGAGTCCACCCCACTCGACTGTGCCATAGAAGCCGTCCTTACCTATCTGGCAACCAATCATAGTCAAGCCAAAGGCAGGATAGCAGAGAGTATATTTCTCAGTCATAGGGTCCTGCTCGGTGCCACCATTGATACATAGGCCGACGAAAGCGGCAGTGTAGAGGTTGACGTAGGTGGAATGAAACCACGTAAAGCGAACCGTTGGCAGGAAAGACAGGTTGTAGTAGTTATGCTCGTGGGCATCGGGGTTGAGCCGCAGCTCACGACGGTCGTGCCAACCCATCTGGAAGAAGTCAACCTGCATACCCGATGCCAGCCACGGCAACCAGTGGTATTGGTACTCGGCAAAGAAGTGACCGGTCAGATAGTCAATACGGGCATTGGGTTTACCGATGTGGGTGAACTCGTATTGCATGGTGGATTCGAACATCATATCGCCCCAGCCGATTCGCACTTCGTGCGGATTGGTTACTGTTGAGGGGGTACGGGTTACGGGGGAGGGGTTAGGGGTTAGGGGCTCCTCGCAATAGCAGCCCACAGATACCAATAGCAGTAATATTATATATATAAGGTGTTTCATTGCTTGGGGGCGTAGGCATCGACGATATGCTTAACCAGAGGATGGCGGACAATGTCCTTGTCATTGAAGCGGACAACGGATATACCATCAATACCGCCCAGTCGGTCCACAGCATCCTTGAGACCTGATGTCTGCGTTGCCGGCAGGTCAATCTGGGTAAGGTCACCGGTGACAATCATCTTACCGCCGAAGCCGAGACGAGTGAGGAACATCTTGAGTTGGGCAGTGGTGGTATTCTGCGCCTCGTCCAGGATGACAACGGCGTCAGCGAGAGTGCGTCCGCGCATGAAAGCCAGCGGCGCAATCTGTATGATACCACGCTCCATGAACTCGTTGAGTTTGGCTCCGGGCATCATATCCTGCAGAGCATCATAGAGCGGCTGCAGGTAGGGGTCAATCTTATCACGCATATCACCCGGCAGGAAACCGAGTTTCTCGCCTGCCTCAACTGCAGGACGGGAGAGAATGATACGACGCACCTGCTTATTACGGAGTGCACGAACGGCAAGGGCTATAGCCGTATAGGTCTTACCGGAACCGGCAGGACCTATGGCGAAGAGGAGATCGGACTTCTCGAACTCATCAACCAGTCGCTGCTGGTTAAGGCTGCGAGCGGTGATGGTCTTGCCGTTGACACCATGAAGGATGAAATCCTTATTTGTGATTTGAGATTTTTGATTTGTGATATCACCATGGATGATGTCCAGGATATTGGCTTCGGTGAGTGTGCCGTGGTTGAGGCAGAACTGCTCAACGGCATGGAGGTTGGCGGTGAAGCGCTCAACGGCCTTGTCGTTGCCGGAGACCTTGACCTGGTAGCCACGAGCCACGATACGCACCTCAGGATGCTGGTCGCGCAGGCAAGATATATTGCGGTTGTTGACGCCGTAGAAGACGGCGGTATCAAGTGAGTCGTTTAGTGTGATAACTGATTCCATTCAGGTAGTTGGTCTAAGAATGATAATTGTGAGTCCTGTACGCGAGCGATGACTGTTTCGCGTCCGTTGTGCAGAACAAGGTATGGCACATTGAGTTGCGTATTATAGACGGCAATCTGGTCGAGGGTCTTGCGCGTGAGCGGCACGCTGTCCGCCTTGAACTCAATAATCATGAGCGGAAGCATTGACGACGAATAAACGATGGCGTCGGCGCGCTTACGATGAGTGTTGCCGGATGTCTGCTGTATAGGCGGCAGGGCTTTCTCGACGGCAATGAGTGAAGCCGGATAATGGTATTGCTCCACCAGTTGGCGCAAGAAGTTCTGACGCACATACTCCTCAGGGGTCAACGCAACGTTCTTTCGCCGGAATGGGCAAAAGACGTTGCTATTTGACATTGGGGATTGCAGCTTTGGCATTTACTTATCCTTGAGTGAAGCTGTACGGTTAACTACAAGACGATCGGCTGTGGTATCCGGGTCCACTACAAAGTAGCCGTGCTT
>JAGCSQ010000080.1 GCA_017964045.1 Paludibacteraceae bacterium | reverse complement strand
GTGGCAACAGGGCAATACGGAATGGCTGTGGTTGACTTGGATAAAATATCCAATGAGGTTCGTACCGCTGCTGGAGCAGAGGCTAAGTATCTGACGGCTGAATGCTATTATAATCTTGGCGCTCTTGATAAGGCAGAAGAAGAAATCATGGCATTCATGCAGATGGAGACGCAGCAACAATACTGGCTGGCTAAGGCGTTGATACTGCTATCAGATATCAACCTCAGTCGCGGTGAGGACTTCCAGGCACGACAGTACCTAATCACGCTGCAGAATAACTACCGTGGACAAGATGATATTCTTTCTATAGTAGCTGATAAGATGAAGATACTTGACTCGCTGCACAAACAAGTTGAAACGGAAGAAACGGAGGAAGAAGTATGAGAAAAATAGCATATATACTTAGTGCATGTGCCCTGAGCGTTTTGAGTGCCTCTGCACAAGATACGGTTCTTAATCGCAACGTAACCGTTGAGCGTGAGTTTCAGCCGGTGATACAATCTGCCGGCAAGGTTGATCAAAAGCCTACAACCCTGGAGGTTGAGATTGAACCTGCTCAGGTGTCGTACTCAGAGTATTCGTCTGTTCTTACGCCGGATTTTAATCTCAGCGACCTGCAGAGTCAGCCTACTAAGTTCACGCAAGGTGAGCCGTTCCATGGATTACTGCGTGGAGCTATAGGTCATCCGCTTACATTATTCGATTTTGAATACCGCGTAGATGACCAACGTAAGTCGCTGCTCGACGTTTATGCTCATCACCATGCTCAGTGGGGCAGAAAAGCCAACTCACTGACCAATATAGGCTTCGACTATACACATCAGTTCTCTACCTGCGACATGTACTTCGGCGTTGATGGAGGTAATCACTTCTATACCCACTATGGTCGTTACTATGAGGCTGATGACCGACTCAGTATACGCAAAGCCAGTCAGCTGGAGAAGGAAGATAAAACAACTATCTGGTCGGCTGATGTACATATCGGAGTCAAGGCCAATAAGAAGCAGGATTTCCAGTATCTGGCTGAAGTGGGATATAAACTGTATCACGTAGCTGATATGGTCAGTGAACACCGTCTACACACCCGTGCTAACATGGAATGGACCGGTAGCGCTCATCATGGCGGACTGAACTTCCGCATGGATAATATGTTCTATTCAACTAATGAGGATTACATCCCCAAGGATACTTATCGCTCTCGTCATGCTCTACGTATGGAACCCTTCTATGCATACTATGGTAAGCGATTCACGATTCACCTGGGTGTCAATCTGGATTTGAACATCGGCAAGGGTCAGCAACTGTCTAATAGCGATAACATATCTTTTGCTCCGTCCCCCAATATATTCTTTGAGGCACAGATAGCAAAGGAGTGGGTTACCTTATACGGAAAAGCAACCGGTAGTCATGGCAGAAGTTCAATTGAGGACGACCTTAAGGATAACCCTTACTACGACATTGCGGCACGCGTACAATCAGAGCACGTGAGCAGTTATACGCCGGTGGATGCTGAACTGGGATTCCATCTGCGTCCGCAAAAGAACCTGCTCATGGAGATACATGCCGGATATGCGTACATGATTAATACCACCAATATGTTGGGTGCATACGACCTTGTTAATCCCGAAAAGACATTGTTGGACTTTAATAAGCACTATGCCGATTATATGCGCTTTAAGGTTGGTGCTGCCTTCAGTTACCACTATCAGGATATTGTCACCGTTCACCTATGGGGTGATTACCTTGGTTGGAAGAGTGATAATGTATATGACCGTCCTTCTTGGGAGCTGGGATTACGCGTTGACGGACGTATAGACCGCAACTGGTCGCTCTATTCAGACAACCACTTTGCCGGTAGTCGTCAGGCGCTGGTAATCAACGGTGGCGTGGAAGAGGAGCATAAACTGAAACCGTCCATTGATGTTAACCTCGGATGTAAATACGAGTGGCCGGAACTCAACCTGGAGTTCTTCCTGCAACTGAATAATATAATCTGCCGCCATAACGATATATTCTATGGCTATCAATCCTTAGGAATAAACGGACTGGCAGGCGTAACTTGGAGATTTTGATATATGAACGATTTTTTGAAATACGCTACTGCACAGGGTTTAAACTCAATGCATGTAGAAAAGGTGATGAAGGATAGTTATATTAGTCCCACTATCCTTGAGGAACGTCAACTGAACGTAACCCAAATGGACGTATTCTCACGTCTGATGATGGACCGTGTTATCTTCCTCGGCACAGAGATAAACGACTATACAGCCAATGTAATACAGGCTCAGCTGCTATACCTTGACTCGGCTGACTCGGATAGGGATATCAGCATCTATCTTAACACTCCCGGTGGTTCTGTATATGCCGGACTTGGTATCTATGATACCATGCAGTTTGTCAAGAGCAATGTATCTACTATCTGCACGGGCATGGCAGCTTCTATGGGTGCTGTATTGCTTGTTGCCGGTGAACATGGTATGCGTGCTGCTCTTCCGCATAGCCGCGTTATGATTCATCAGCCGATGGGTGGAATACAAGGTCAGGCTTCTGATATAGAGATTACAGCTAAAGAGATACTTAAACTCAAGGACGAACTCTATCAAATCATTGCTGACCATAGCGGACAACAAATAGATAAGATCCGCAAGGATGCTGACCGCGATTACTGGATGACAGCCAACGAAGCACTCACCTATGGCATGATTGACCGCGTTTATACAAAGAAAGAAACTGAGTATGGCAAATAAACAAGATAAATGTAGTTTCTGCGGACGACCTGCCACCAGATTATTCATGGGTGAAGATCCAGGGGTATGTATATGTCCTGAATGCGTTGAGAGTGGTCATCGAATGGTACAGGAGATGATTGCTCAGCAGGCTAAAGGTAAGACCAAGGACCTCTCGCTGGATACACTGCCCAAGCCGCAGGATATAAAAGCTTTTCTTGATCAATACGTCATCGGTCAGGATGAGGCTAAGAAATACCTGAGCGTGGCTGTGTATAACCACTATAAGCGCATCCTCCAACCTAAAGATGATAATGGTGTTGAGATAGAGAAATCCAATATCGTTATGGTTGGTTCGACAGGTACGGGTAAAACACTCATGGCACGCACAATAGCCAAGATGCTGAAAGTGCCTTTCACCATTGTTGATGCAACGGTATTGACTGAAGCCGGTTACGTAGGCGAGGATGTAGAGAGTATTCTTGTTCGACTGCTCCAAGAGGCTAACTTCGACGTAGAACAAACCGAACGTGGTATCGTCTTCATCGACGAGATAGATAAGATAGCTCGTAAAAGTGATAATCCCAGCATCACGCGTGATGTCAGTGGCGAAGGTGTGCAACAGGGATTGCTCAAACTGCTGGAAGGCAGTGTGGTTAATGTGCCTCCCAAGGGTGGACGTAAACATCCTGAGCAGGAGTTTATTAAGATAGATACACAGAATATCTTATTTATCTGCGGTGGAGCCTTCGACGGTATAGAACGCAAGATTGCACAACGCTTGAACACACAGGTTGTTGGCTTCAATGCCTCAGTCAGTGCGCGCAAGATTGATAAACACAATATGCTCAAGTATATTGCTCCGCAAGATCTCAAGTCCTTCGGACTTATTCCTGAGATTATTGGTCGTCTTCCGATACTCACATATCTTGAGCCGCTTGACCGCGAGGCACTACGACGGATACTTATTGAGCCGAAGAATTCCATCACCAAGCAGTATCAGAAACTGCTGGAGATGGATAATGTCAAGCTCACCTTTACCGACGATGCCCTGGATTATATCGTTGATAAGGCTATAGAGTTCAAACTGGGTGCACGTGGACTTCGTTCACTGACGGAAACAATCATGATGAGTATCATGTACGATATTCCTACAAGTGATTTTACTATCACTAAGGAGTTTGCAGAGCAACAACTGGAGAAAGCCGATAGCCTTAGGCTGCAACAGGCTTGTTAATCACCGATAATAAACGGCTGCAGATTGGCATCCAAGCCATATACAGCCTCACGAGACCTCATTGACGGACAAACTATACTGCGGGTGGAATCAATCAGATTGATGCCTGCAGTATTTGTTATTTCGCTCATATCCATAAGGCTATGGCTTATATTCATCGTTGATAGTTTCTTATGACGATTGTGCATCAGTGCATTTGCCTTATCTGGGTGTGCCTCACGCCATGAGCGGGATGTCCACACAAACAATGGCACATGATATTCATAGATACTTCCGCTATATGTTCCGTGTAGGAACATGCCTCGTTCATCGTCAAGCAGGTTCTCACCGTGGTCACCGACATATACCAATACTGCCTTTTTCCCCGTTTGCTCCAATGCCTCAATAACGCGTTCAATGAAATAATCGGTAAAGAGAATGGCATTGTCATACGAATTGACCATAACCTCTTTTCTGGATGCCTTCAGGCCATCTTTATCCGGCATATAAACACGATAGGATTCTGGATAACGGGCCGAGTATTTATAATGGCAGCCAAGCGAATGAACAATTATCATCTTATGTACGGCACTATCTGTCAGCACTTGTTGTAGCGGAGCCAGGAGCACGGTGTCAACAAAAGTCTCATGAGCACGATCATCGCGCACGTAGGCCGTATAGTCGCAACGACCTGATATGTTCAGCAGAAAATGATTGGCATATGATTGGTCGGCAATCCATGATGTTTCATACCCCGCCTCATGAAAAACATCCACTACTGATTGTTCGCTTAAGTATAGTGGCAAATCTTGTGGCGTAGCGCGAGATAGAATTAGAGGTACGCTGACTGTGGTCAGGTTGGCTATAGAATAACAACTATCGAACGACACCAACTCGCCCATGCTGTCGCGACGGCATAAGTAAGGAGAGGTTGCACGATTATAACCGTTAACTTGCCAATGGTCGTAGCGTGATGTTTCGCCAATAAGAAAGAGCACTATATCCGGCTCATCAGATGCGACAGGACTTATACCGAAGTGGTAATCTTGCAACTGAGCCTCACCGCTGTTTATCTCCTTATTAATATTATATATCTGCACCAAACGATAGCAGATGTTTATTGGTGCTACTTTCAGCATCGGCTCGCGTAGTTGCGGAATACAGGCAAAGCATGCGATACATAGTGGCAGCGATATACCGGCAGCGATACGGCCATGTCTGCCGTGAAGAGGAAAAGTGTATTCATTGCTGATAAAACGCCTTACGCAGTAGAAATATACTCCCCACAGTGCAAAGAACGCCACTACAACAAACCAGTACGACGAGAGCAGCTCCAGGAACTCTCCTTTTTCTGAAATAAGGCAGGTGTAAACAAACAGAATGCTGGTAGTAGCCTCGTTAACAACCAGGTGCACAATCTCAACAGCAGAAAACAGGAGCCATATTGATGCTACATAAAAGAATGTCCTCCGACGGAGCAGGTATAATCCAAGCAGGTAAAAGAGTAGTGCACTAATGATATATACAATCCGTGACTCAATACAACCTAAGTCAACAGCCATGAACATGCCCATCAGGTTGGGCAGGAACAAGAATAGCGAAAGCGTAATGAATGTTATCAGTTCTGAGCGTTTCATGGCGTTGGTGAGATTAGTTAAGCAGCGAAGCCTGTTGTCCGTCCACGGTCAGCGTTGCCGGTGCATTCAGTCGTAATGGCAGATTACGCTCTACATGTCCGGCGGGAAAATCAAAGAGCACAGGATAATCGTATTCGGCTACCGTCTGAGCGATTGTCTCGTATATGGTGCAACCCATCAGTTCATCATCTTCGCAGTCGCTGAACTGACCTACTATTAATCCGCCCAATCGTTCCAGCACACCACTCATCTTGTGATTAAGCATCATACGCTCGATATGATAGTGCCGCTAAGCAATATCTTCAATAAACAGAATAGGCCTTTCGTCTGCCAATGTATCACTTAGCATGTTTAG
>JAGCSQ010000079.1 GCA_017964045.1 Paludibacteraceae bacterium | reverse complement strand
TTGTATTCGTTCGCCTTATAATACTTATTATTTATACATGAAGCGTTTGATGGAGCGCTTGGGGGTTTTTTCGAATTCCTTGTGGACGAGTTCGATCTGAGCGATCTGGCTGTATGGAGGAATCTCCTTATTGAGAGCAACGCGGTTCTCCTCCATGAGGCGGTCCATACGCTTGTGACCACGGATCTTATCTCCTGCAGGAGTGGTATCCGGATAAACAAGAGCAACCAGTTTGCCATTACGCTCCAGAACGATAGACTCAACCACGCAAGGCATGTTATTAAGCTTATCCTCAATCTCCTCAGGATAGATATTCTGTCCGTTCGGGCTGAGAATCATATTCTTAGAGCGACCACGGATGAAGAGGTTGCCGTTCTTATCAAGGATACCCAGGTCACCTGTACGCATCCAACCATCCTCAGTGAAGACAGCCTTAGTAGCCTCGTCGTTCTTATAGTACCCCATCATGACGTTGATACCCTTAACCTGAATCTCGCCGTCAACCTTCTGCGGGTCCTTAGAGTCGATACGTACGCGGCATTGCGGCAGGTCCTTACCACAAGAGTGGAAGATGAAGTTCCACGGATCTTCATACGAGATGAGCGGTCCGCACTCGGTCATACCGTAACCGACGCAGTAGCAGAAGTTAATATCCTTGAGGCACTTCTCCACTTCAGCATTGAGAGCGGCACCACCGATGATAAGGTAACGCAATTCACCACCAAAGGCAGCCATGAGCTTATCGTTAACCTTCTGACGTATAACGTGCTTGATAATAGGCGTATGCCACAGCATTCGCATGAGCGGGGTCTTGATAGCGGGGAAGACAGACTTCTTCATAATCTTCTCGATAACCAAAGGCACTGTCAGGATCATGAAGGGCTTGACATCAGCAAATGCTTTCATGAGCGTTGACGGCGTAGGAGCCTTGGTGAGGAAGTAGGTCTCTGCTCCGTCGCAAACCTGATAGAGGAACTCAAATGCAAGTCCGAACATGTGTGCGATAGGCAGCATAGACAGAACGCGGTCGCCCGGACGGTGCGGAATACGCTCGCTGGCGAACTCGACATTACCACTCAGAGAGAGGTGGTTGAGCATAACGCCCTTGCTTCCGCTGGTGGTACCACTGGTATAGTTGATGAGAGCCAACTCATTGAGGTTGTCAGTCGGCAGCTCTATATCATGACGATGAACGCCATCAGGATAACGCTTAGCGAACTCGGTAGGAACACTGGCATAAGCAGCCTCAATCTTCTTATCAGCCACGTGATACATTGAGAAATCATCCATGAAGACTACTCCCTTGAGGTTAGGCATCTCGTTAGGATCAATCTTAGCGCGTACGTTAGGACCTACATACAGGAGCACAGCCTCTGAGTGGTTAACAAGCGCGTGTATGCCCTCGCCCGTAAAGTCAGGCAAGATTGACACAACCACAGCCTTGTAGGACGTTATAGCCAGGAAAGTAGCACCCCAGTTGGCACAGTTACGTCCGGCAAGAGCAATCTTGTCGCCCGGCTTGATACCAAGAAGTTCAAAAGTAAGATGAAGGCGCTTAATCTGCGCTGCGAGTTCGGCGTATGTATAAGAATTTTCTCCGTCTAAATCTTTCAGAGCCAGATTATTCCAGCGTCTGATCATAGTACCTTGCAGGTATTCAAAATAATGTTTTGTAGCCATTTATTGTTATTTTGTTATATTTTTCGACAAAGGTACTACAAAAAACGTACCAATGCAAATATTATTTAACTTTTTCGGCATTATTATCTTCTTTTTGGGTCATTTGCTGCGCAGAAGAAATTACTTTAGCAGGTTTCTTAATGCGGTCAAAAGCCTTCTGCAACGTAGGGATGTCGGTTTTGTTGGCGTCATAGGTTACAACTACCGTCTTTTCGGGCAGCGAACAAACGATATCCTTGACTCCGCGCTCGTAAGCAATCTCGTGCATAATTTTGTCGATACAACCCTGGCAGTGTAGGTCCACAGAGAAGGTAACCACCTGTTTATCAGCCTTGGCGAACGCATTTATTGACAGCGTCATCAGCAGAGCTGTCAGCATTAGTTTGATATATTTCATTGTTTTCATATTTATCATCATTATTAATCTTCATCAGGTTTGTCAAGTGACCAACGGAAGCCGATATACAGTTTCCATCCATTAATAGGTGCCCACACCATGGCAGCGTCAAATCCGCCTTGTGACGGGTCAACATATCCGTGTTCGTTGCGAGCACCAAGGATAGGACTCTCCTGCATAAAGTTGGTCATATTCTCCGCTCCGAGGTAAATACTTGCCGTCTTGAAGTACTTGGTTATTTGCGCCATGAGCTGCGGATACCACTTGTGGTAAACGACATCTCCGGAACGGTAGTACTGGTTGCTGCCGTCAGGAATAACGAATCCGTCAGGCATACGTCCGGGACCGTTGAACTGAGCGGTGACATCAAACTGCCATTTCTTTAGCGGAGTCTGATAACTGGTGGAGATAATGCCCTTGAAGCGGTTCTGGAGGGCTTTCTCGCGGAGTTCGAAGTCGCCCTTGGCACTATTGAAAGTGCTCTGACGAGCATCCGTATAACGGAAAGCCGCCGTCATGGTCCAACCACGCAGGATCTCCATAGTAGCCTCGATCTGCCAGTTGTGGGCGTAGGACTGCAGGCCACGATAATCGCGCATGTTGTAGATGTTGAGTTCAGCCATCGAGCGGTCGATATCAGTAATCACTCCGTCCAGGAAACGGGTGTGGTAGTACTCACCGCTAATCTGCAGTTCGCGCTTGCCGATAGGGATATAGAAGGTCATCGTTGCTCCGGCATTGACAGCACGCTCCTGGCTGAGCTTATCGGGAGTTTTCCAGACGCGGCTACTTGCCAGATACTGAGCGTTATCGGCTATCTTATGGGGCGAACGATAGCCCAATCCGGCACTGGCACGCAGCGTCCACCACTCGAAAGGTGCATAGCGGATGTTAACACGCGGAGTGACAAACACTCCGTAGCGCGATGACCAGTCAGCACGCACACCGGCAAGCAGGGTCAGACGGTCTAGATAGGTGTAGGTGTATTCAAGATATGCACCCGGAGTGACTTCGTCGTACTCGCTGAATCGGTCGTAGTTGACACTCAGGCCCGTAGAGATACGATGCCCGTGCTGTTCAGCCGTATCGGTTTCGCAGTCATCGATATCGGTCTCGAACATAGCGTTGAGGTAGGCGTTGGTCTGAGCCTCGTTCCACTGAGTGGGTCCGTACCGGTTCTTCTGGTCGTGGTAGGAAGCGGCTGCGATGATACCGATAGAGCGATTAAGTTCGTGGTCAAGGATAAATCCGTTCTTGATGAAACCATCCAGTCGCCAGGTGGTGAGGTCAATCTCATAGGGGTTGGCAACAGACTTCTTGGCTTCGCTCGTGTGGCCACCAAGACGTCTGTCGTAGAGTCCACGAACAAGCACCTGGCCACCATAATGCCCCTTCTTGATATACCAACGGTTCAGGGCATTGACATTCCAGCCTCGCGGCATATCCATGAATCCATCGTGGTTATGGTCCATCTCCAGGCCTCCGCCATTGGCGTGCAGGAGCAGACCGGTAGAGGCTATGTCGTTGACCTTGAGGGCAGTAGTGAGATTGAGTTCTGCCATCAGGTCCTTGTCAATCATAGCGTTGATAGCAACAGGATTAGCTGTCTGCGGCTTGAGGTACTCGACATTAATCTGTCCGGTAACAGACTCGTAGCCGTTCTTGACAGACGAGGTACCCTTGCTGACCTGAATAGCGTCCATCCAGGCTCCGGGGATATAATCCATGCCATAGCTCTGCGCCAAGCCACGGATATTAGGAGTGTTCTCTGTAAGCATCTGAACGTAGGTGCCGCTGAGTCCGAGCAAACGAATCTGCTTGGCTCCGGTAGCAGCATCAGCATAGTTGACATCCACAGCGGCAGAGGTCTCAAACGAACCGCTCAGATTGCAGCATGCAGCCTTGCACAGCTCAGCGCTGTTGAGCGTCTGAACATCCAGGGCACTGACGCGAGAGCGACTGACAGAAGCACGACGCTCAGTAACCTGGACATCTTCCAGTTCGACATCAGGGATAAAGAGGATGGTATCGCCCAAATTGATACCTGTGCCTTGCGCGCGTACGAAGAGCACGGCGCACAGTATGAATGCTATTAGTCCTACTCTTCTCATACAAACAAACTACCAACCTGATAAACTACAAACGAAACGAACCACGCCAACAGCAGACTGTGCACAACGGTAAACCATGCCCACTGGCGTCCGGCTTCGCGGTGCAGAGTAGCCACAGTGGCTATACACGGGAAGTACAGCAGCACAAAAAGCATAAAGGTAAACGCTGTGAGCGGAGTGAAAGCACTGAGTGCGGCATCGCCGTGATAGAGGATGCCCAGCGTAGAAACGATGGCTTCCTTAGCCGGCAGACCCGTCAATAAGCAGACCGACATCTTCCAGTCAAAGCCCAGCGGACGCATAATAGGCTCTACCCACTGTCCAATCATAGCCAGATAAGAGTGTTCAAGGTCTATACTACGCGTCGGGAAGTACGTCAACGCCCAGATAACAATACTTGCCCAGAGGATGACGGTACCGATCTTCTGCAGGTAATCCCACACCCGCAGGCATATATGTCGCCACGTGACTTTCCAGTCAAGCCCCTTATACTCAGGCAGTTCACTAACGTGAGGCACCTTAGGCTGCTTAAACCAAGGCGTATGCTGCATGATAGTGGCAAACAATATCGAAAGCAGCACACCGATGGCGTACATGGATATCATGACCAGCGCCTTGTGCTTAGCAAAAAAGGCACTGACAAATAGCATATAAACAGGAATACGCGCAGAGCAACTCATGAAAGGAATCATGAGCATTGTCAGGGTGCGGTCCTTGACATTCTTAATCTCCTTGGCAGCCATTATAGCCGGCACATTACAGCCAAAGCCCATAAGCATTGGGATGAAGGAACTGCCGTGCAGACCAATCTTATGCATCAGCTCATCAAGGATGAACGAGGCACGAGCCATATAGCCGGTGTCCTCCATGACGCAAAGGCAGAAGAAGAGGATGATGATATTAGGCACAAACGACAGCACGGCACCTACGCCACGTATGATACCATCAACGAACATGCTCATCAGCCAGCCCTCAGGCAACACATCGTTAAGCCACTCGCAAAATGCATCTACGCCCATACTTATCCATTCCTGAGGAAATGAACCCAGATAAAAGGTCATCTCAAAGACCAGATAGAGCATCAGCAACAATATCGGGAAGCCTACCCAGCGGTTGGTGAGGACCTTATCTAATATAGCGTGTACCTGTTTTCTCATTTGCGGCTGCAAAAGTACTGCTTTTGAATGACGTACACAATACCTAATAATGGGGATTTTGATTATTTAATCAATAAATAGGCACAATCTCACGCCTTACACGATTGTTCATCTCCCAGCGTTTCATCGGCTTGATACCATCCTTTTCCAGAGTGATAACACGCTGCGTTGCCCAGAGCTGGACAGGAATCTCCATCTTCTTTGTACCAAGAATATGGGCATCGGTGTGCAGGTTCTTCTCCTGGATATAGAGGTGTCCGTCACGCTTTTGATAAATGGTGTTAAGCGTTATAACGGCACGGGCTTTACGCAAGCGGAACTTAGTAATCTCGCCGTCACTCATATTCAGGAGGTTGAGTAGCTGGAGCTGGTCTTTATTAAGCTTATAGCCAAAGGGGATATTAATGGCAAACTCGGCACGCTCACTGAAACGCAGGACCTCATATGTATCGCTGTCAACGATATAGTTGCGGTAGAAAGCATGCTTATAGATGCCCATAATATTCTTTTTCTCGACGTGCGTGAGCACAGTTTCATGCTCGCTCTCGTTGGAGACAGACCAGTGCTTGAGGTCACTCATAGATTTCTCAAAGTCCTGACGGATATTGCCGATAGCAAATAGCGCTTTGTGCGTCACCACGCCTGAGTCAACAGCATTAACAGCCTTGCGCAGGTTGTTCTTTTTATCCATCTTCTCCAGGGTGTTACCTGCCAGAATAGTATCCGCCAATTGGCGTATCTCAGGTGCAAAATAGCGTTTGCAGTAATCGCCACGGAATTGGACGCTGTCCTTGCCGGATTGAGCGGCTTCAGGCAAGACCACTATCGTTGCCACCATCTGCTCCATGCCCCACGGCTCGCCTTCAGCATCCATACGGACATCGCTGACAATACGATACTTGGCATTACCGCCGCCGAAGTCATCAAGCATACGCACATAGACCTTATGCAGCAGTGCCGCCATAGCCTTACGCTTATTTCGCTGACGCGAGGGTTTGGCAGCCACAACCATCTCCTCCAGGGCTATAGGCTGCTCACGAAGCACTATCGTTGCCGTGGAGTCAGTGAGAACACCAAGAGGCACAACCTGCTTGGCGTAACCGATAAAGGAAACCACCACATCTGAACTTGCAGGCAGGTCAGCACTGAAACTGAAGTAACCGTCGTTATTAGTGGCCGTACCGGCAATAGGTTCGGCTACGGGATAGACAGTGGCATAACCGATTCCTTGCCCGCGGTTA
>JAGCSQ010000078.1 GCA_017964045.1 Paludibacteraceae bacterium | reverse complement strand
TATGGTATCGCAACGTTAACATACACCGTCGCAATCGTATTATTCGTCAAGCCGATTCTTTGACATCTGTTTCACCGTGGCATGTTGACTTCATAAAGCAATACAACAGCAACGTCCATCTTGTCTATAACGGCTTTGATGCTAAACAATTCTATTGGTCTGATGTCAAGAGCGATAAGTTCCTTGTTTCTTATGTAGGTAAAATTTATGAGTTCCAGGATATCAGTATTATTGATGCCGCCATCCACGAATTAGATAAAAATGAAATTGTCCTTAACATTCGCAAAGGCGGTATCGCAACGGATAAAGTAGGTGATGAGATTCGACGCTCTTCGGTTATGATTGTGCTGACGAGCAAAGCCGCCAGAGGAATGATGACGACCAAGTTCTACGAAGCACTTGGGTGCGAGAAGCCGGTTCTTTGCTTCCCGAATGACGAAGGAGTACTTGCTACAACAATCAAGCAAACCAATGCTGGTATTGCTACAGATGATAAAGAGGCTATCAAAGCCTTCATCCTTGACAAATATATAGAGTGGAAAAAACAAGGCTACACTCATCAAGCCGTTAAGAATAAGTCCTTCTTCAACAGAGCCTACCAGTCGCAGCAAATGGAGCGTGTTATATCAAATACAATTGCTGCTAATAATGCCCACCACACACTCGTTGATATCTGCTGGACTCTATTCTACTCCAACACAACATATGACTTCCTGCATATCCGTGGGAATAAGTTAAACTCACTGATATACAAACTCTTTGGCTATGATATTGTGCGCAGCCGGGCTATACGCAAGTTTAAGGGTCTTCCTGAGGCAGAGCAGACGGCACGCGTTGAGCGGTTCTACCACGACTACCTCGAGCCACGTAAGATTGAACCGGTATGGAATATTATAGATGGTAAACAGATAGTGCTGGTATCGAACACGATGGAAATAATTGCAAAAACAGTTGCTAAACACATAGGCGCAAAGAAATACTATGCCACACAAAACAAAGAAGAAGTGTTGGCACACTATACCGATTTCGATATCGTCACCGACAACACCAGCGATATCGAACTCATCAAGCGCGCACAACATGCTACCATCCTTACATACAACAACAAATCTCGCTGGCAGCGTATTCTGCCACAGGGCATAAAAGTGACGTTTATTGAAACAGGAAGAAAGAAATATTAGACCTGCATTCTATATCCCATTCGGATATTTGTATTGCGTACGACTTCGCTCCGTAGCGAAGCTGTTGTCGTGGTTATTGCTATATATATTGCCAACCGCATTCTACGCTGCTGTCGGCTATAGCTGTTCATGGGCTTTATTTGTCCTCCAATATACACTTGTCTTGCTCGCTACTTTCACGCTTTATGAGGCAGGTTATATTATCAATGACACTATTGCTACTCGCCACGAAAAAGAACCATCTTTACGTCTAAACGATAACGAAACTGCCTATTTCTTTGCGCATCAATGGACTATCCTATGTACTCGTATTGCTATATCCATTCTGTGCTTAGCTGCCCTCTCATTCACTACACCGATACTCTCTGTTTCCCTTTCGCTTACTGCAATGTGCATACTTTTCGCGCTTTACAATCACTGGCGAAACAAATACAATGTCTTTCTATATATGTGGCTTGTCTTTTCACGTTATATACCATTTATGCTCCTTTGCAGTCATAGTACTATTATTTATATTTTGCTTTTTGTTTCCTATCCTTTGCTCATCGGTTTAGAGCGTTTTTCTATGCCGTCATACAGATGGCCGCTATTCTGGACTATTATTCCTGACGAACAATCTAAAGCACGATTTAGAGTCATATATTATATCATATTGCTACTTGCACTTGTTCCTTATTTTTGCTTCGCTAACTTACCAATTATATATTTAACACCTATAGCCATTTTGGCCATATATAGAATACTAAGATTAATAACCAATAGATAATATGAAGAAGACATTATTTGTTTTGTGTCTTGTTTTGGCACAAATAAGCAACATCAGTGCTGCAACCTATTATGCTTCGCCTAACGGCACCGGCAATGGCCACTCATACAACTCGCCGACGAGTTTCGCTAATGGTATCTCTGCGCTGCAAAACGGAGGAGACACACTATATCTGTTAGGTGGTACTTACGAGTTCTCCGATAAGTTCAGTGTGAACAAACAAGGAACGTCGACCCAATACATCGTCATTAGCGGCTATCCAGGTGAAAAAGCCATCTTAGACTTTCACAAGGTGGCATACGGAACACGTGGACTTTCTATTCACGCCAACTCTTTATACGTGCATGTAAAAAACCTAAGTATCGCATGGTCGGGCAAGAACAACCTCTATTGCGAAGGATCACGTTGCCTCTTTGAGAACCTGGATATCTATGGTAGTGCTGATACAGGTTGTCAAATGAAAAACGGAGGCTATAACACCATCAAGAATGTTGACTCGCATGATAACTTCGACTACGAAACAACCTCCGGCGGTGCAGCCAACTTTGGAGGTAACGCAGATGGCTTTGCCGATAAACAACACAGCGGAGCACCTAACCACTATATAGGTTGTCGTGCGTGGAACAACTCTGACGATGGTTGGGATTTCTTTGAACGTGTCAGTACAGGAACGGAAACAATCATAGAGAACTGTATCTGCTATCAGAACGGCGCTCCCTATTACGATATGCGTAATAACCCTCGTGCAAAAGGTGTGGACAAGGCGTGGTTTGATGGCAAAGTAGGTACTCAGATGACTGACCGTTACGGAAACACAATAACCATCACTCTTGCTAAATATCCTTGTCAAGGCAACGGTAACGGATTCAAGATGGGCGGAAGATATACAGACCATAAGGTACTTATTCATCATAGCTATGCTGTAGGTAACTACGCCCGCGGTTTTGACCAAAACAACAACGATGGTACCATGTACCTGTACAATAACACGTCATATCTCAACGAGTACAACTATGGTTTTACCACAGCTTACGGTACTAATTATCTTCGCAATAACATCAGCTACGCTTCCAAAAACAATGACTCTTATAAGGCCCAAACAGTAGGTGCCAACGACCACAATAGTTGGAATACCGGATTCTCAGTTTCAAGTACTGATTTTCAGTCGCTTGACACCACTCTCATCCTGGCTCCTCGCCAAGCTGATGGCAGTCTGCCGGATAATCTATTCCTGAAATTGGCTAATGGTTCTAACCTGATTGATGCCGGCGTAAATGTCGGCCTGTCGTACAATGGCGATGCTCCTGACCTCGGGTGCTTTGAAAGTGACGGAATTATTCATCCGTATATCATTTGCAAATCCAACAACCTTGAGCAATGGATCGCTGAAGGGGATAATATCTCGCCTATTGTCTTTGAATGGGGAGGAGCCACAATGGTAACATGCACCACTCTGCCCCTCAACCTCAATACTGACATAACTAACAACACATATACCATCAGCGGTTCTGTTCAACAAGAAGGCACACATTTCATTACTGTAACTACCGTTTCTGATGATATTGACAACCCGTCACTAACGGTAACCTTGCATGTTAAATCGGCTTCAGCCAAGCGCGTTGCTTTCGTCACCGTACCTGGTTCGGCATCTGACAGTCCGCTGCTGCCTTATCTCAACTCGAACGACCTAATCTCTATTGTAGAGACTGATGCCTCAAAGCAGAATTACGACTACTCAGGCTTTGATGCTATCGTCTGTGGTCCGATGCCGGCAAGTACTGCTGCAGGATTTACAGGCCTCAAGGGATATCCCAAGCCCATGTTGGTGCTCAAACCGTTTCTCTTTAAGGCCTCTGTATGGAATTGGGGAGATTCACAGAACACCGCTGACCTAAGTATATCTGTCACCGACCCGACGCATGTTATCTTCAACGGTCTAACACCTGATGCTAACGGTCAACTGCAATTATTCTCCGCTTTAGGTAGCCAAACTAAGCAATATGCCGTTACAGGAATTGCTTCGTGGTATAACACTACGGGCTTCAGCTCGCTGGCAGCACCTGTTTCTCAACCTACATATACATCCGTAGCAGACTTTCCCGCAGGCACTAACTGCAACGGCACTATCCTCAGTGAGCGACTCGTCATGATTGGTGTATCTGAGTATTCAACTGCCTATCTCACTAACGACGGACTAAGGCTGATTGAGAACGCCATATTGTATCTACTGGGCATATCACCGACAGGCATTGATGACGCACTCAGCACACAAGCAAGTGCCATCAAAACACTCAAGGACGGACAGATTGTAATAATCAAAAATGGAAAACACTATTCTATATTAGGAACACTAATCAAATAACTTTATATTTATGAAAAAGATTTATCTATTACTTGTGGGCGCTTTGTTGCCACTATTCATCAGCGCTCAAGAACAGCAAGCCGTCGTTTACGACGAAGTCAATTACCTTGTAGACCCCGAGACCATGACGGCCGAGGTGGGCATTAACCTTATGGTTGAGGACGAACTGATTGTGCACGAGTTTATTCTTGTCGGTCAAAACACTTATCGCGTAACCTCTATCGGTGACCGTGCTTTCAAGGGTTGCAAGCAACTCACAGACATCGTTCTGCCACCATCAATAGAGCACATCCACCGCAGTGCTTTTGAAGGAACAGGTATCTGGAACGACAAAGAGAGATGGCAAGACGGGGCGCTTTATATCGACGATATCCTTATTGCCGTTGACAAGACCATCAAGCCTAAGTTTATTATTCCTGAAGGCACACGCCTGATTGCAATCGGTGCTTTCCGTGGCAATAAAGTGCTCACACGTGTTGAGTTCCCGTCAACGATTGACATGATTGACCACGAGGTATTCCGTGATTGCAAAAACCTCAATAAGGTTGTGATTCCCAAGACCATTAAGTACATCGGCGAGGATGTTTTCACAAACACCGCTATCTACAATAACGAGAAAAAGTGGAAGAAAGGTACGCTGTATATTGATGACGTTCTGGTTGCCACCAACGATCAAACGCCTGCTAAGTTCATCGTCAAGAACAAACTGCCGGTGCGCCTGATTGCTGCAGGAGCCTTTGCCAATAATAAAAAAATCAAGACTATCACCATCCCTGTTGATGTCAAGCAGATTCCAAGTGCCGCTTTCAAGAACTGCCCGCAGTTGACAACAGTCGTATTGCCTGATGGACTAGAAAAGATTGGAAACTTTGCCTTCTATAATTGCCCGCTGCTAAAGTCGATTAACCTCGGTGATAACATCACCGAACTGGGTTCAGGTGCTTTCTATGGCTGTGCTAACATCACCGACATCCATTTGGCAGATAATATCACCATCATCCCCAAGGCTTGCTTCTTCACATGTGCTAAGCTCAAGAGTATCAATATGCCTGCAAAGCTCGAGAAAATCTGTGACGGTGCTTTTGCCGGTTGTGCTGAACTGGAGAATATCTCGCTGCCAGATAAGTTGAAAGAGATTGGTGAGGTAGCCTTTGCCGGCTGTGCCAAACTGCGTAAAATGGTTATTCCTTCTAATGTCAATGCCCTCAAGCTGGAGACTTTTGCTGAATGCACTCACCTTTATGAGGTTGTGTTGCCCGAGGGATTGTATGCTATTGGCGACCGTGCTCTCAAGGGCTGTGTCAGTCTGGAGAAGATTAATATTCCCAAGTCCACGTTCCGTATTGGAAAGCAGGCGTTCCAGAACTGTCTGACTCTCGAGAATATTGCTCTCACCGACGATATTAATATGATTGAGGATGAAGCCTTCCGTGACTGCAAG
>JAGCSQ010000005.1 GCA_017964045.1 Paludibacteraceae bacterium | reverse complement strand
GATGACGGCACGGCATAAGATGATATACCATCCTGAGTATGGCTGGCTTCACTCGCCGCAAGAGCAACGCTACTCAATATCCATGCTCTTCCAAGACTACTTCCCCAAACTGCCACAACTGCTGTTCCATATCAAGTTTATCTGGTCGGAAGGTCTACCCTTCTCTGCCCCGCGTAATATAGCAGCACAGGGTCGCATGCAGGATTATAGGCGTATAGACATAGGTGCGACCTACTCGTTCAACGCCAAGACGGCTAAGTTCATGCGTAAAGCCAGTGCACGGCATATCAAAGAATGGGCTCTGCAACTGGAGTGCTTCAATATCGTTGACTGGAAGAACGTCAACGGCTACTTCTGGGCAACAGATGCCTTCGGCCAACAGTGGGCCAGTCCGAATTATCTGACCGGACGAATGATTAACTTCAAGATAAGGGTTGACTTGCAGTAAGCGGCTACTTCTTAGTCGTCACCAGTGAACGAATCTCGCTGAGTTTATTCAGTGCCTCAAGCGGCGTGAGGGAGTTGATATCCAGCGCCTTCACCTCGTCGCGTATCTGTTCCAACACGGGATCATCCAGTTGGAAGAACGACAGCTGCATACCCTCACGCTTCTCGCCTATCTGCTTGAGCGGTTTACTTAGGTCGGTAGTTACTTGTTTGGCTGAAGACTTATCCGACTCAAGTTGCGATAGCACCCGGTTGGCTCGCTCGACGATGCTGGTAGGCATACCTGCCAGTTTAGCCACATGAATACCAAAGCTGTGTTCGCTGCCACCACGTACGAGCTTACGCAGGAAAATAACCTTGCCATTTGACTCGCGTACGCTTACATTGTAATTGCGGATACGGTCGAAACTGGACTCCATCTCGTTGAGTTCGTGGTAGTGAGTAGCAAAGAGGGTCTTTGCGTGACAGGGGTTCTCGTGCAGGTACTCAACTATAGCCCAAGCAATAGATATACCGTCGTAGGTACTGGTGCCGCGACCAAGCTCGTCAAAGAGAACCAGGCTGCGCTCGCTGAGGTTATTAAGAATGCTGGCTGCCTCGTTCATCTCGACCATAAACGTACTCTCGCCCTGCGATATATTATCGCTGGCACCAACGCGGGTGAATATCTTATCCACCAGTCCGATACTTGCACTCTCGGCAGGAACAAAACTACCTATCTGAGCCATCAGCACAATCAAGGCCGTCTGACGTAGCAGAGCCGACTTACCGGCCATATTGGGTCCGGTGAGGATGATTATTTGCTGACTGTTATTATCCAGCAGCACGTCGTTGGCCACATACTCCTCGTCGATAGGCAGTTGCTGCTCTATGACGGGGTGACGGCCTTGGCGGATGTCAATGACCAAGCTGTCGTTGACATCGGGACATATGTATTTATGCTGTGCCGCGATAGTGGCAAAACCGCTAAGGCAGTCCAGTTGGGCAAGGATGTTCGCATCTATCTGCATCTCGCCGACATAATCAGTGAGAGCCAGAATAAGTTCGTTGTATATACGCGACTCTATAGCGTCAATCTTGTCTGAGGCAGAGTTGATTTGCTCCTCGTATTGCTTGAGTTCGTCGGTGATATAACGCTCGGCATTAACCAGCGTCTGCTTGCGAATCCAGTTTTCCGGCACCTGATTCTTGTAGGTGTTACGAACCTCAAGGTAGTAGCCAAAGACGTTGTTAAAGCCTATCTTAAGACTCTGTATGCCGGTACTCTCAATCTCGCGTTGCTGCATAGCCAGCAGGAAACCGTGCGTGTCAGATTGCAGACTACGCAGTCGATCCAGTTCTTCGTCCACACCTTTGGCGATAACACCCGGCTTACCTGCTACGGCAGGCGGTTCAGGAACGATGGTCTGCTCGATACGCTGACGCATCTCAGAGCATGGCGAGAGTTGTTCACCAAGGGTCATAAGCCACTGGCAACGCTCGTCGCGAGCACATAGTTCCTTAATAGGTCCGATAGTACGCAAAGCCGCAGCCAGCTGAATCAGTTCACGCGGAGAGATACGTCCCGTAGCTATCTTGCTGACAATACGCTCCAGGTCTTGGACGGTAGATAGTTGGTTGCGCAGTTCGTCGCGGTCATCGGGATAGCGGAACAGGTGCTCCACAACCATTTGGCGGTTACGTATTGAACGAAGTTGCTTGAGCGGCATACTAATCCAACGATGCAGCATACGAGAGCCCATCGGAGTGACGGTAGCATCAAGTATATCATATAGAGTACGACTACCTTCACGTTGTCCCTGACTGAGTTCCAGATTACGTATAGTAAAGCGGTCAAGCCAAACATAGCGGTCCTCCTCAATACGACTGAGATGACGTATATGCTGTGTCTGCAGGTGCTGCGTCATATCCAGATAGTGCAGAATAGCTCCGGCAGCAATAACGCCATTAGGCAGACGGTCAACACCAAAGCCCTTGAGGTTAGCCGTACCAAATTGTTTATTGAGCCGCTCCTCAGCAGCCTGACGGGTCAACATCCAGTCGTCCAATTCAAAGGTGAAGTACTTATTACCAAAGGCAGACTCAAAACGATCTTTATGACCACGGAGGAAGAGCACCTCCTTAGGCGCAAAGTTAGTGAGCAGTTTATCTATGTAGTCGGTATCACCCTCTGCAAGCAGGAACTCGCCTGTGGATATATCCAGAAAACTGATACCGATAGTAGCCGCAGCAGCACGTGAGCCGGCGGCAAAGTGTACACAAGCAACGTAGTTGTTCTCCTTCTGCGAGAGCGTTGTATCGGAATAGCTCACACCGGGTGTAACGAGTTCAGTGACACCGCGTTTGACCAATTTCTTAGTGAGCTTTGGGTCCTCCAGTTGGTCACAAATAGCGACACGCAATCCTGCACGTACCAATTTGGGCAGGTAAGTGTCCAGAGCATGGAAAGGAAATCCTGCCATCTCCATAGCGGCGGTACCAGCAGCACCGTTATTACGGTGTGTGAGGGTTATATTCAGAATTTTGCTGGCGCGTACAGCGTCTTCGGCATATGTCTCGTAGAAGTCACCGCAACGGAAGAGCAGCAGAGCATCAGGGTACTGCTGCTTGATGTCGCGAAACTGCTTCATCATAGGTGTTGTATTTGGGTCTTGTGTCATCGATGTGGTGTTATTTGCTGTTTTGCATATCAACCAGTTTCTTGTAGTAGCCACCAAGGGCAATCAGTTCCTCGTGTCGTCCGCGCTCAACGATCTCTCCCTCGTGAAGAACACAAATGAGGTCGGCGTTGCGGATGGTGCTCAGACGGTGCGCTACGACGATGGTAGTACGATCGCGCATCAGGTTCTCCAGAGCATCCTGAACGAGTTTCTCGGACTCGGTATCCAGAGCTGACGTAGCCTCATCAAGGATGAGTATAGGCGGGTTCTTCAGAATAGCACGGGCTATGGATATACGCTGACGCTGACCACCGCTGAGTCGACTACCACGATCACCGATAGAAGTCTCGTAACCATCAGGAGTATCCATGATAAAGTCGTGAGCGTTAGCTATGCGAGCGGCTGCCTCAACGGCCTGTTGCCATGTACCTCCACCCGGTGCAGGTTGAGTGGTGTCAACGCCAAAGGTGATGTTGTTATAGAAGGTATCGTTGAAGAGGATAGCCTCTTGGTTGACGTTACCCATCAGGGCACGCAGGTCGCGAGTACGAACATCCTTGACATTGACACCGTCAATGGTGATAGAACCACCTGTAACATCATAGAAACGCGGGATAAGGTCCGCCATAGTGGTCTTACCACTACCTGACTGACCCACAAGGGCTATCATCTGACCCTTCTTAATCTCAAGGCTGACATGCTTGAGCACAGGACGGTCAGACTGGTAAGCAAAGCTTACGTCGGTATATTTGATTGTGTCGTTGAAGGCAGTGATAGTCTTTGGATTCTTACTCTCAACGATATTCGACTCGGCATTAAGGATCTTGTCTATACGCTCCAGCGATGCCACACCCTTACGTATACTGTAGCTGGCCTTGCTGAGGTCCTTAGCCGGTCCGATGATGGAATAGAAGATAACCAGGTAATAGATGAACGTTGCAGCATCGATAAGGCTGTTTCCGCTAATGATGAGTCCACCGCCATACCATAGCAAAACAGCTATGAGGCAGGTTCCAAGGAACTCAGACATCGGGTGAGCCAAGGCGTAGCGACGGTGTACACCATTAAAGGTGCGACGTGTGGCGTTAATAAGTTTGTCGAAACGTGTACGCAGCTTATCTTCAGCATTGAAGGCCTTAACGATACGCAGTCCGCCAAGCGACTCCTCTATCTGCGTCAGGATATCAGCATTCTGCTCTTGGCCGAGCGAGGACGAGCGCTTCAGATTACGGCCGATACGACCAATCAATCCGCCGGCAATAGGCAGCAGCACAAGCACGAAGAGTGTCAACTGCCATGAGATAAAGAAGAGGGTTGCCAGGTAGATAGTAATCATTATCGGGTCCTTAAAGATAACCTCCAACGAGGCTATGACACTATTCTCAACCTCACTGACATCACTGGTCATTCGGGACATAACGTCACCCTTACGTTCTTCAGTGAAGTAACCAATCGGCAGACTAATCACCTTGCTATACATCTGTCGGCGTATATCGCGGAGTACGCCGGTACGTATCGGTGCCATGAAGAAAGCAGCAAAGTAAGAGGCTGCGCACTTAAAGCCTGTCATCACTACCAGGAAGATACCCAAGAGCATAAGGATCTTGCTTGCGCCATGCAAAGTGATTTGCTCCTGCAGGTAGTAGTACGCATTTCCCTTGAGTGCAATGAGGGCATCGTCAACTGACATAGACGGTGACATGGGTGTATAAACAACCGTAGCGTCACTGATACCAAAGAGCATTCGCAGGATTGGTATTATCGCCGTAAACGAACACAGCGTCAAAAGTGTCGCCAGGAAGTTAAACAGCAAGTTAAGTGCCACCCGTCCGCGATAAGGTGGAATGAACCGATGTAATAGTTTAATGAAGTCCATGATTGATGTATGAGTCTATTTGCTTATTAAGGATATCGGCTTGGGCGAGCATCTTCACCTTAATAGGCAGTGTGTATATTTTATCTTTTATTGAGTCAGGC
The DNA here is from genome assembly GCA_017964045.1 of Paludibacteraceae bacterium. Classification (GTDB taxonomy): domain Bacteria; phylum Bacteroidota; class Bacteroidia; order Bacteroidales; family Paludibacteraceae; genus Colicola. The sequence goes on along the minus strand of JAGCSQ010000005.1, from coordinate 17 downwards.
AGAGCGTGACCATCCAG
>JAGCSQ010000077.1 GCA_017964045.1 Paludibacteraceae bacterium | reverse complement strand
TGTCACGCTCAAGGGTCTCACACTCCTTAGCTACCATTTTGGCAACTACTAGAGGATTAGCCTGCGACAGCTCCTCCTGAGTAGGTTCGGTCAGCTGCAATTCATCTGTCTCGGGCGAGTACATATACAGCGTCTTGCCGTCATAAGCAGCCTCTATCTGCATCATATTAAGCGTAAAGCGCTCGCCACGAAGCACAAAGGAACCGGTGTAACTGAGCGGTTGCGTAGCGGTTTCGCTGATGGTGACAACAAAGTCAGACTTGAGAGTATTCTGCTCAAGCGCCAAAAAGAACGGTTGCAACACCGAGAGTAATATGCCAAGTAGCAGTGTCATTAAGCTTTTTTCAGTTCTTCAAGCAGTTTCTCCAGTTGGTCAAGGTCCTGAATGAGCACGTCGCGCCCCTTAGGTCCTTTGTTAGGTCCTACTACACCGGCAGCCTCCAGCTGGTCGCTGAGTTTACCTGCACGGTTGTATCCAATCTCAAAGGCACGCTGCAGACGGCTGGTTGACCCCTCTTGCTTAGCCACCACGTAACGAGCCACGTCAGCAAACATCGGGTCCAGACGCTTAAGGTCCACACTACCCGGAGCCAAGGCTTCGGCATCACCTGCCTCGCCAACGTACTCAGGCAACTGATACGGTTCAAAGTAGCGTTGCTGCTCAGATATATGCTTTACTATAGCATCCACCTCCGGTGTATCGACAAAAGCACACTGCACACGGGTGATGCTTGCATTTCCGGCATAGAGGCTGTCACCACGACCAATCAGTTGCTCTGCTCCCTTGGCATCAAGCACAGTACGTGAGTCAATAACGCTCTGCGTGCGCAATGCTATACGCGTCGGGATATTGGCTTTGATAACACCCGTCACTATGTTTACAGACGGACGCTGCGTAGCCAGGATCATGTGCATGCCGACGGCACGAGCCTTCTGCGTGATACGTGCAATCGGAGTCTCAACCTGCTTACCTGCTTGCATGATAAAGTCGCCGTACTCGTCGATGATAATAACTATATATGGCAGATACTGGTGATGCAAGTTATCGGCAACGACGGCCTTAGGATTGAGCCTGCGGCTGATGAACTTCTCGTTATAGTCCTCCAGGTTACGTACACCGGCATCCATGAGCAGTTTATATCGGTTCTCCATCTCGATGACGAGCGAGTTGAGAGTGTTGATAACGCGATCGCAATCGGTGATGACGATTTGCTCGGGGTCGGTATCGGGCATAGCTGCCAGATAGTGTTTCAAGAGAGGCTTGTACGGAGCGAACTCAACCATTTTGGGGTCAACCATAACGAGCTTGAGTTCTGCAGGGTGCTTCTTATATAAGAGCGATGTGATGATGGCGTTGATAGCCACCGACTTACCTGTACCTGTAGCACCGGCCACAAGCAGGTGCGGGGTCTTAGCCAGGTCGAACATAAACACCTCGTTGGTGATGGTTCGTCCGTACGCTACCGGCAGCTTCATCTTAGTCTCTTCCTGGAAGCGTTTGCTGGCTATCACCGAGTGCATCGATACTACCTGTGGTTTCTCGTTCGGCACCTCTATACCGACGGTTCCCTTACCGGGCATAGGAGCGATGATACGTATTCCCGTAGCCGAGAGTGACATCATGATATCGTTCTCCAGAGCTTGTATCTTAGCCACGCGAATACCGGCCTTAGGTACGACCTCATATAGGGTAACCGTCGGACCGACAGTAGCCTTAATCTGATCTATCTCGATGCCGTAATTACGGAGCGTAGTTACGATACGATTAGCATTTTTCTGCTGCTCCTCTTGGTCAATCACGGGAGCGGACTCGTTGTCATAGACCTTGAGCAGTTGCAAGGACGGGAATTTGAACTTACTGAGTTCGGCACGCGGGTCGTACGGACCTTGGGTCTTAAGGATGTACTCAGGGTCATCTTCGTTTATCTCAACAGCCTTAGTCTCCTGTATCTCCAGGTCGGCATCTTTATTCTCCGGTTTAACCTCACCCTTGTCTTCACCTTCAGCCTCAGGTTCATCTTCGATGGGCTCAATCTCCACCTCCGGCTCAGCGTCGTCAGGTTCGTCCTCGATGACAAGTTCATCCGGCTCTGAACTGCTGATATTTTCGATATCCAGCACCACCTCACCGCTTGTGGTCTCGTCTGCAGCAGCTTCATCGGCTACGTCGGGATTCTCTCTTTTCTTGGTGATTCGTTGCCAGAGTGCTTCACACTTATCAACGAAGTTGGGGTCGGCCACAACGCCGAATATAATCAACAGCACCACCAGCACTATAATCATTCCCACCGGCTGTATATACGAGTTCATCCACACGGCCAACGACTGACCGAATGCCCCACCCCAGCGGAAGAAGCTGTCTATGGAAGTCATGTATTGAATGAATCCGAGCGTTACGCTTCCCCAGATGAGCCAGAAGAGCGAAACGAGAGTGATCCTGAGCCAACTGAGCTTGACGGCATGCAGCATTTTCAGGCCATACAGTCCAAGCGCTATTATAATCACCAGTGCCATTACGCCAAACGAACCGTCCACGAGTGCTTCGCTGAAGAATGCTCCGGGCAAGCCCAAGATATTATGCACATTCAGACGCTGTGCAACGCGCTCAGCGTGAGGCAGTTCCATCACTGACTGGTCGGCAGAGCCGGTAACAAAGTAGCTGCTGTAAGCCATGAGCATCAGCATCGATATAGTGAACACCACCAGTCCGGTAACGATCCTTGTTCGCGGGTCACGCAGTAAGGTGAGCAGTTGTTCCTGCCACTTCTTGCCCTCGACTTCAATCTGGAAGGATTCCTCTCCTCCCTCAGGCATTGTAGTATATTTTGGTTTTCTTGGCATACTATTCCAAATTTACAAATTCGGGCGCAAAGGTAATACTTTTATTTCAAATACACAAATAATTGTGTAATTTTCGTTTTTTATTTGCGTGAACCAAAAAAAGTTTGTACCTTTGTGCGCTAAATGTGGATTAAGTCAATGGCAAGCATTATCAAACACGAAGGAGAAGTGGTTTCCGTAAACGGAAATATGGCCCGTGTACGTATTATGCAAGCCGGCAGTTGCAGCGCTTGTCAAGCCAAGGCCATGTGTGCTTCGGCTGAGGCTAAGGTTAAGGAGCTTGACGCTGTGATGATGGAGCCGGTAGCTGTTGGTGATTCAGTGGTAGTGGAAGTTAGTCAGAGTATGGGATGGATAGCCGTTGTTTTGGCGTATGTCATCCCATTTATTTTGCTGCTTGCCGGAGTGGCGATACTGGGTCGCTTTATGGACGAAGCTGCTGCCGGAACGCTGTCGATACTGATAGTGGGACTGTGGTATCTGGTGCTGAAGTTGATGAACAGCAAGATTAACAAGCACTTTAGTTTTACGGTTAGAAAGTTAACACATTAATTAATAAATATTACGCGTATGAATTTAATCTT
>JAGCSQ010000076.1 GCA_017964045.1 Paludibacteraceae bacterium | reverse complement strand
TACAGAATGGTATCCTTCCAAGAAGAATATGCGCAATGCAACATGGTGGCTAAAACCTATCAAGTGGTGCGCACTGGTGCTGGCAAGCATGTATGCAGGCTGCGTTGCCGATGCATTTATCTTCGGCGAATATCATAAGGCTCTGCCCTTTAGAACTCTATTCCGGTGGAAACGATATATATACCTGCCGTATTATCCACTGCTGAGTTATATTCAGCCTACCCGACCACAAACTCTGACAAAGCAAGTGCGGCTGCTCTATGCCGGACCCAAGTCTAAGGAAAAAGGCTATGACCGCGCACAAAAAGTAGCGCAACTATGCCAAGAGATGATGCCAAAGGTGCACATTGAACTCAGCGCTATTGAAGGACTGAGTTTTGAGGATTTCTGCCAGGAAGTAACCAAGCACGATATCTTCATCGACTTGCGAGATGATGACTTCGAAAATACACGTTGCTTACCAATAAAGTTGTTCTATTATATGGCAGCCGGCAGACCTGTTATCTTCTCTGATTTGAAGTCTATCCGTCATGGCGTGCCCGAGATTATTGATAACTCACTCATCAAGCCTAACGATATAGAAAATGCAGCCAAAATGATATGCCGTTACGTTTCAGACAAGGCTGCTTATTTGGCTGTCTGTGAGTGCAATAGGCAGCTGGCTGAATCCAAGTATAACTGGGATAAACAAAGTACTATGTTCGTGCGTTTTATGGAGGATATATGCAGATGAAACACCTTATCATAACCCGTTTTAATATCCAATACGAACCGGACAGCCATATCGGAATAACCGAACAATGGTTGTCGCAACGATTACCCTTATTTGAGCAATATTGTCTTACGTCGGTACAGGCACAGACAAAAAGCGATTTCACCTGGATTTTGCTCTGCGACAGTAATACACCGGATAAGTATAAAAAGCAACTGGATAAGTACGAGCAAATTGTTCCGCAGATAAAGATAATTTATAGTTCATGGGTGGAAGATGTCAATAAGCTTTATCAACAGATAGGCACAAGCTATGTCCGTGAAGGCGAAAAGCTGCTGACCACACGTCTGGACAACGATGACAGAATAGAACCAACTTATGTAGAGCGAGTGCAAACAATAGCCAAAGACATGCACCAAGGAATTATATCCTTTCCATTGGGACGGCAGACGTTTGTGAGTGCCAACCGTTCGTTCCGTATGCGGGTTACAGCCAATCACTTCACCACGCGCGTAGAGGACAGCGGATACTATACTATTCTGGGATTTGATCACACCAAGTTGAACGAGTCAATAGGTTCTGTGAACGTTATAGAGACAGACGAGCCAATGTGGGAGGAGTTTGTACATGGCAAGAATATAGCCAACGGCTATTACCCAAATCAGCGATACACCATTAGTTCTGCAACGGATGCATTGTTTATCTTCTGCAAGTGGCTGGACTTTCAATGGCGTCGTATTATACGCTTAGTAAGGCGTTTATTATAACCCGAAGGCACTAAAAAGAGTTGCAAAACGCAAAAAAATGCAGTTTTATTTGTCGCATTGAAAAAAAAGCAGTATCTTTGCAGGTCGAAATTATAGATTACACTAGATATGCAACTGAAAAAATCACCATCGGCTAATTTGGAGGACAAGAAACTGACCTATGCATTAATGGGTTTGGTATTTGTTCTGAGCATCTGCTACGTGGCTCTCGAATGGACAGAACGAGAGGTTACCAAGTATGAGGTAGCAGATATGGATTTCCTTATTGAGGAAGAGATTGAGATACAACAGACCTCGCAAGAGACTCCTCCGCCACCTCCACCACCAGCAGTACAGGAAGTGGAAGTGCTGAACGTTGTGGAAGACGACGTGCAGACAGAGGAGATAGTTATCAACACCGAGGACCAGAAGGACGAAGAGATCGTTATTGCTGCTCCAGTTGAGGCTCCCGTAGAGGAAGAGGAGGAAGAGGTTGTATTCGTTGTTGTAGAGAAGATGCCTGAGTTCCCTGGTGGTACGGGTGAGCTTATGAAGTATCTGGCCAACAACATCAAGTACCCTGTTATTGCTCAGGAGAACGGTATTCAAGGTCGTGTAATCTGCCAGTTCGTGGTCAACAAAGACGGTAGTATCGTTGATGTTGAGGTAGTACGTAGTGGTGGTGACCCGACGCTGGATAAGGAGGCCGTACGCGTGATCAAGGCTATGCCTAAGTGGAAAGCCGGTCAACAACGTGGTAAGGCTGTGCGTGTTAAGTACACCGTTCCTGTTAACTTCCGTCTGCAATAACCGGAGTATTCCGGAGACCAAACTGACTGCGGCGTTATGGAATTAAGTCACCGCGGAATAGAATACTGTAAGGGTGTCGGCGCTAAGCGTGCCGACATTCTTCGTAAAGAGTTGAGGGTTGAAACAGCCCTTGACCTGCTGAATTACTATCCGTATAAGTACATCGACCGCAGTCACTTCTACAAGATTCACGAAATAGACGACGAGGACACCTACGTGCAGATTATCGGTGAGATAACCGAATGGCACACGATAGGTGTGGGTAAGGCAGCACGGCTGAGTGCTACCTTCAATGACGGCACTCATGTCGTCGAGCTCGTGTGGTTCAGGAATATCCAGTACGTGAAGATGGAGAAGGGTATTCAGTACCTGCTCTTTGGCAAGCCCAGCCGCTTTAATCACCAGTATAACTTCGTTCATCCCGAGTTAACCCCGATGAGTAAGGTTAAGCCGGAGATGACTCAGGGCTTGGAGCCATACTATAACACTACGGAGCGGATGAAGAACGCAGGTCTGAACTCAAAGGCTATGCGTCAGATTATCGCGGCTTTGATGCCAGATCTCAGGCACGGAGTGGCAGATACCATCGGCGGGGATATACTGCAGAAGTATCATCTGATGGGCCTAACTGAGGCGCTGCTTAATATCCACTTCCCTAAGGATACCCCCACGATGCAGAAAGCTCGTGAGCGGCTTAAGTTTGAAGAACTGTTCTACATCCAGCTGCAGATACTGCGTCAGATGAAGCGTCGCGAGAACAATGCCGGTTTTGTGATGCCTATTGTCGGTCGCAAGTTCAATCAGTTCTATAAAGAGTGCCTACCCTTCCCTCTGACCAATGCCCAGAAGCGTGTTGTTCGTGAGATACAAGCCGACCTCAAGTCGGGCAAGCAGATGAACCGTCTGCTACAGGGTGATGTGGGTAGCGGCAAGACGCTGGTAGCGTTGCTGATTGCCTTGCTGGCAGCCGATAACGGCTATCAGTCGTGTATTATGGCACCAACGGAAATATTGGCCAATCAGCATATGGAAACGCTCAGTCGCATGCTGCAGGGCACAGATGTGCGTGTAGCGTTGCTGACAGGTAGCACCACCAAGGCTCAGCGCGTACCTATACATGAGGGACTGCGCAACGGAACAATAGATATTCTTGTGGGCACGCATGCGCTCATTGAGGATGAGGTTCAGTTTGCCAATCTGGGACTGTGTATCGTTGACGAGCAACACCGTTTTGGTGTGGCACAGCGTGCTAAGCTGTGGTCTAAAAACGTTCGTCCGCCTCATGTGCTCGTGATGACGGCCACGCCCATACCGCGTACGTTGGCGATGACGGTATATGGAGATTTACAAGTGAGTGTTATTGACGAACTTCCTCCGGGACGTAAGCCGGTGCAGACCTTCCACTACTCTATTCTCAGACGTGCGTCGGTTAATCAGTTTATCGAGAAGCAAGTGTCGCTCGGTCGGCAGATATATGTTGTGTATCCGCTTATCAAGGAGAATCCCAAGATGGAGCTGCATGATGTGCAGAACGGCTATAACGAACTGTGTGAGACTTTCCCCAACTACCGTATATCGATGGTTCACGGTCAGATGAAGGCAAAGGATAAGGACGAGCAGATGCGTCGTTTCGTAGCAGGAGAGACACAGATACTGGTTGCTACCACGGTTATAGAGGTTGGCGTCAACGTACCCAATGCCAGCGTTATGATTATCGAGAACGCCGAGCGCTTTGGTCTGAGTCAGTTGCACCAGTTGCGTGGCCGTGTAGGCCGCGGTGCGGACCAAAGCTACTGTGTACTGCTAACACGTATGGAACTGAGCAGCGACACGCGCAAGAAGATGGATATCATGGTTGCCACCAACGACGGATTCCGTATT
>JAGCSQ010000075.1 GCA_017964045.1 Paludibacteraceae bacterium | reverse complement strand
TTACCGGTTCAGATGACGAGCGTCAATTGATTATTGAGTGAGAAAGCGCGTACTACATATTATCCTCTTGAGTCTGCTACCCTACTCTCTCATGTGGGCGGACACGCCTGTGCACGAAAATATTCTTAAGGTCAGCTTTGGTGGCGTATGGCAGGTTGACCCTTACTTGAGCGCGTTCAGGTACAATGGCCTGGAGCTGGGTATCGGCAATGAGTGGTGGCAGGATTTTCATCCAAAGGGTGACACTGTGCCATGCAATTGGTCGCATGTAGGCAGGATGGATGTTAGAGCTATGCGTCTGCTTAGCCCCGCCAAGAATAACGCTTATTATAGCATAGGCACTCACGCAGGTTGGGGGGCTTATTATCGGTGGCAACCGGTCAAGGGTCTGCAGCTACATTTAGGTCCATACCTTGAGTTAGAGTACGTGGCCAGATTGCATAATACCCAATTTAATAAACCCTACTCTATGGATCTGGGTGTAGATGTTGAGGCTATGACGGGTATCAGCTATTCATTTACGGCCAAGCGTACTTCTTATCGTGTGAGGTACCTTGTTAGGTGTAATCTTATCGGATACGAGTTTATGCCTGATTATTGGCAGTCGTATTACGAGATTACTGAGGGCATCAAGCCGCAGCATTTGTGTTCTGGTTTATGGAATAGGCAACTTGTGCGTCATGAAGTGACGATGGATTTCCAGTTTCCTCATTCAACGTGGCGTCTGGGCGTAGAGCACGAGTTTCTGCACTATGGTACGAGTGATATGGACAATGTACGCCAACAGGTGCATTTGATTGTGGGTTGCATCTTCAGGTATAAGATTCATCCGGCAGTAAGGTTTGAAGCATTATGAAACGACTGATATACATATTATTCACGTTGCTGCTACTCGTTGGTTGCAAGTCCAAGAACGAGATTGAGTTCTCGTGGGATCCTGTGTATAATGTAGAGGTTCTATGGAAGACTATTGATACCAAGTACTGCTTTGTGGAGGATAAGGGTATTGACTGGAACGCCATCAGGTCTGAGTATATGACCAAGGCTGCTACGATTAAGGAGGGTGACCAGATAGCTCTCTTTGACCTATGTGCCTCTATGCTGGACAGTCTGCACGACGGCCATGTGAATATATACACTCAGTTTGATATCTCGCGCAACGAGGCATGGTATAACAGTTATCCGGATAATTTCTATGCCGACCAGCAGTCCGAGTATCTGAAGAACTATCGCATAGCCGGTGGACTGCAATACACGACGATAGACAACGGTCAGGTTGGATATGTGTATTGTCCGTCATTCTCGAGCACTATCTCGGCGAACAATATCTATTGGATTGTTAGTGCCTTCAAGTCCACGTGCCGGGGTTTGATTATTGATGTAAGGAATAACGGCGGTGGTGACCTGAGTAATGCCTATAGGTTAGCCGCAGCGTTCACTAAAGAGGATATGCCGGTAGGTTATTGGCGCCATAAGTCGGGTCCCGGACACAATGATTATTCTAAGGCTGAGAAGATGACCGTTAAAGCTGCCGACTGTCCAAGCAAGTGGTTGCGTCCGGTGGTGGTGCTTAGCAACAGACAGGCTTATTCTGCCACCAACTTCTTCATCAACTGCATGACTCAGGTACCGCACGCCACTATCATTGGTGGCAAGAGCGGAGGCGGAGGTGGTATGCCGCTCAGCTACGAGATGCCATGCGGGTGGACAGTCAGGTTCTCGTCGGTTAAGATGTTTGATGTTAATATGCACTCCATCGAGGAAGGTATCGATCCGGACGAAACGGTGACAACACTAAAGACTTATACTAAAGACAAAATAATAGAAAGAGCAATAGAAATCATTCACTCTAAAACAGGTGGTTAGATATGATAGAGGTAAAGGATATACATAAATCGTTTGGAACCCTTGAGGTGCTCAAGGGCGTTAACCTGACTGTTCATCACGGTGAGATTGTCAGCATTATCGGTAAGAGCGGAGCTGGCAAGACTACCTTGCTGCAGATTATCGGCACGCTGGATCGACCCACGTCAGGCAGAATCATCATTGACGGCACGGATGTGTTTACCTTGGGCGAGAAGGCATTGTCGGCTTTCCGCAACAAGCATATCGGTTTTATCTTTCAGTTTCATCAGTTGCTTCCTGAGTTCACAGCTTTGGAGAATGTCATGATGCCGGCGCTGATAGCCGGTGAAAGCCGTCGTGAGGCAGAGGACAAGGCCGTGGAACTGCTGAGTCAGTTAGGTCTCAGCAAGCGCATGGAGCATAAGCCGAGCGAACTGTCGGGTGGAGAGAAACAGCGTGTAGCCGCAGCGCGTGCTATGATTATGCAGCCGGATATTATTCTGGCCGACGAGCCCAGCGGAAGCCTGGACGAACAGAATAAACGCGAACTGCATCAGTTGCTGCTTAGACTCAAAGAGCAGTTCGGACAGACCATACTGATTGTCACACACGATAAGGAGTTAGCTCAGATTAGCGACAGGGTGATAGAGATTCAAGACGGTAAGATACTATGAAACGACTGATATATATATTGCTTATTGCTCTCTGCCTGATTGGTTGCCGCCGTGGCAGACTGTATTTCCCGACGGAGAGTAAGATGGAACCGGTGACGGTTGAGTTTATACGCTTTGACAGAGCGCTGATGAATGTCAGTGCGGCTACGGCATTGGATGACATACGCCTACTCTACCACGAGTATCCGGATTTCATGCCGGTCTTTGTGGAGGATATATTGGGTATTGACCCGAGTGACACTGCTTATTTGGTTGAGGCATTGCCTAAGTTCCTGAGCGATACCGTATATGGGTTTGCCCAGACTAATCAACGCGAGA
>JAGCSQ010000074.1 GCA_017964045.1 Paludibacteraceae bacterium | reverse complement strand
TATCTGAGCCAGCTCCTCAGCGGTTGGACATGGGTTAACTGCGCAGTCAGCGAACAACAGGAATCCGTTTTCGCCCGGGTGCTTAGCCGGGGTGAACATCAAGAATGCACCACTGACAATCTTGCAACCGGGTTTGGTCTTCAGAATTTGGAAAGCAGGACGAATCTTATCTGCCGTTGTTCCGCGCGCTCCGGCAAGTTCACCGTCTGCATCTCCGGCCTTAATCATAAGGCAACCCAGGTAAAGCGGATCTTGAACCTTCTTGGCAGCCTCCTCTTCGGTCATACCCTTAGCCTTGCGGAGCTCAAATAGCAGGTTGGCATACTCCGGCATCTTCGGGTCGGTCTTGGGATTAACAATCTTAGCCTCCTTGATGTGCTCGTAGCCCTTCTCGGCTGCCATACGATTGATCACTTCGGGGTCACCGATAAGAATCAGATTAGCCAATTTCTCACCAAGCAGAATATCTGCTGCTTCCAGGGTACGGGGTTCATCTCCTTCAGGTAAAACAATGCGTTGCGGATTCTTCTTCGCACGCTCAAACATTTGATCCAATACGTTCATAATATAGTAATTTTAAGTTGTTTACGAAAGTGCCTGCAAAGATATAAAAATTACTCCACATATACAATAGTAAATATAAAAAATATTTTTTTTTCTCAAAAATTTTGGTCAATTCAAAAAAAAGCAGTACCTTTGCAGCTCGAATGCAATATACTTACTACAAACTAACCACAAAAAGCACTATGTCAAAGAAGATTTTTACACTCGTAATGACGCTTTTCACCGTAGGTTATTTATGTGCCCAAGAGGTGCAGACCGAGGTTAAAGGAGCGCATCCGTATAAGCCGGCCGATGAGGTGGCTGAGAAGATTTCTCATTGGTCAATGATTATCGAGGGCGGCATAAACTTCTTTGACGGTGACTTCCGTTCAGAAGCAAAGGTGCCACTTGGATACCCGACTGCAGGACTAAGTTTGGAATATAACTTTACTCCATGCTGGTCTTTGGGTGTTGGTTACCTTTTTGCTATGCCACGAGTAGAAGGTAAGTCAGGTGGACAGAACGCAGACGTATTGTATAAGAGTATGATGCACAGACCTGAGATTTATATATCCTTCGACCTTATTAACGCATTCTTCCCGCGTGCAAAAAAGAAGATTTTCTCTGCAAACATCTTAGGTGGTGGTGGTGCAGGTATCTATAAGAATGAAATATACTATACCGATGATATGCGTCACCGTACAGCTCAGTATGATCCTCTTAAGAGTGATAAATACGAAGCACGCGGATATGTTTTCGGAGGCTTGGGCCTTGAGTTCAACCTCAACCGCACATTGGCTTTAGGTGCAAAAGCACGCTATAGCTATTTCATGAAAGACGATATCGACATGCGCGGTCCAACGGATGTAGCAAGTAAAAATAATGATGGTATCTTTGACCTTGATATCTATATGAGGTTTAAGTTTGCTTCAGTCAAGAAGACTCATGTTCGCAACGTCAGCAACCTCGGATTCCTGGATAAGGCCGTATCTGATGGCAGCAACCGCCAGGCTAAGAAGGATACCCTCGTTGTTTACCACCGCGATACAGTGGTTCTCATCCACAACAACACTATCCGCGAGGAGATTACCAATACCCAGGTCGCTCTCAATCAGGCTGACTACTATTACATCTACTTTGATCCGGATATGGCTACCATCGACAACCAGGGTCTGACCATCATCCAACAAGTAGCTGACCGCATGCATCGTGAGGAAGATCTCTATGCTGAAATCACTGGCTATTGCGATAATACCGGTTCATCTGAGTACAACCTTGACCTTGGTCAACGTCGTGCACAGAACGTAACTGACGAACTCGTTCAGGAATACGGTATCGACCCGAGTCGCATCCTGTATATCGGTAAGGGTATCCTCCGCGGCAAACGTCATCTTGGTGCTTATGCTCCTAACCGCCGCGCCGAGATTCATATGTGCAACAAGAACGAATTCGAGGAGCTGAAGAAGACTCATAAGGCAGCCATCGAAGATGCTAAGAAGGCAGCTCAACCGACCACTCACGAAGAGCGCGTCAATAGCGAACTGACTCCTGATGACAACTCATTGGCAGTAGTTGTTACCCAGAAGGGTATGACTCTCTCCAAGCTCGCTCGTAAATACTATAACAACACCTTCAGTTGGGTATATATCTATATGGCAAACGTAGAGACATTGAAGAACCCCAACTACATGCGTGAAGGATTGCGTCTGCGCATACCGGCATTGACCGAAGAGCAACGCACCATCAGCAAGGAAGAAGGTCAACGCCTGCTCCATGAATTCATGGGAACAGACAAAGAATAAAATCGCGCATTAGTCGCGTTGGTCCCGTAGCTCAGTTGGTTAGTAGCACCTGACTCATAATCAGGGGGTCCTTGGTTCAAGCCCAAGCGGGACCACAATTTCGACAGATGTCGAGACCGTCCGCAGAGTGAACAATCGCTCTGCGGATTCTTTTTGCCTTTTCGCTGTGGAAAATATTACGGAGATTGTCCGTCAGTATATTGCCGTACGAATGAGCCGCAGCCTTGTCGTAGCAGCAGGGAACAACATCTCCTTGGGCCGTAATAACGCAGCCGGTCCATAGACGATGGCAGCGGCCGTTAAAACCGTGTTTAAGGCGGTATATATTATCGCTGCCGCGATGATAGCGCGAGTAGCGCTCATCACTCGGCATGAGATCATTGCCGTGCTCACAGTCATAGAACTGAGCCGTCTTGAATGTCAGTCGGTCTGCACCCCACTCGCGGTAATGACGACGGAACACATCCCATTCGTGCTCATTCGACCGCAGCCTGAGGCATTGCAACTCCACAGTGGTCTTGCCTCCTGCCTCACGCATATAACGCAGTCCGTCCAGCACACGCTGCAGCTTGCCGCCTACACGGTACTGCTCGTAGCTTTCCTGCGTGGCTCCGTCCATAGAGACTATCAGTTTGCTCAATCCGGCATCACTCAGACGCTGTGCCATCTCGCGAGTCAACGACTGAGCATTGGTGCTGACGATAGTGTATAAGCCCTCGTCATGTGCCAACCTGATCATCTCCGGCAGGTCACGATTGAG